>NZ_JABWEF010000016.1:0-197946 GCF_013369445.1 Duganella sp. BJB1802
ATTGCTTAACTCGTTACGGAAGAGCTCGTGTCCGAATGCCAGACTTGACCCCAAATTGCTTTATTTAACGACGGCGAGCTTTTCGCGCTTGGCGTTGCGGAAGGTGTAGATGGTCAGCACGCCGTCCTGCACGTCGCCGCGCTGGTCGAAGGTGATGTTGCCGGTCACGCCTTTGTGCGTGATCCTGGCCAGCACCGGCAGATACCTGGCCGGGTCCGGCGAGCCGGCCTTCTGCATCGCCTCGACCATCGTCATCAGCGCGTCGTAGGTGTAGGGCGAGTAGGTCTGCACGTCGATGCCGAACTTCTTCCTGTACGCGACGCGGAAATCGGCCATGCCCTTTTCCTGCGACGGCTCGACCCCGCCCGCCTCGGCGCAGATCACCTGGCCGTCGCTCATGGCGTCGCCCGCCAGGCGCGGCACCGAATCCGAACACATGCCGTCGCCGCCCATGAACTTGATCGGGATCGCCAGCTGCTTCATCTGCCGCAGCATCGGCCCGGCCACCGCGTCCATGCCGCCGAAGAACACCATGTCCGGCCTGGTCGCCTTGATGGCGGTGAGGATGGCGCTGAAGTCGGTGGCCTTGTCGTTGGTGAACTGGGTCGACACCACGCTGGTGCCCGAAGCCGCCCCGCCGCGCTTGATGTTCTTGACGAATTCATCGACCAGTCCCTTGCCGTAGGCGGTGCGGTCGTCGATGACGGCGATGCGCTTGGCCTTGACGTTCTGCATCGCATAGCGCGCCAGCGCCGCGCCCAGCTGCTCGTCGTTGGCGATGTTGCGGAAGGCGGTGTTGAAATGCTGGCGCGTGTACTGCGGATTGCTGGCCGACGGCGAGATCTGCGGTATGCCGGCGTCGTGATAAATGCGCGAGGCCGGTATCGTCGTGCCCGAGGTCTCGTGGCCGATCACGCCGTTGACCCCGGCATCGACCAGCTTCTGCGCCACCACCGTGCCCTGCTTCGGATCGGCGGCGTCGTCCTCGGCCTGCAGCACGATCTTGTACTTCTTCCCGCCGATCACCACGCCCTTGGCGTTGAGCTCGTCCACCGCCATGCGGGCGCCGTTTTCGTTGTCCTTGCCCAGGTGGGCGATCGGACCGGTCGTGGCCGCCACGTGGCCGATCCGGATCACGTCCTCCGCCTGGGCGGCGCCGGTGGCCGCGCACGCCAGCGCGAGCGCCTGGACCAGTTTACTTGTTATCATCCGCATAAGATTTCGCATGCCCTTGTTGGTAAATTCCACGAGAATACCATCCAGCAAATAACGACGCCATGCGTGCGTACCGACTTCCGTATCTGAAGTAGAATGTCAAATCAAAAAATTTGCCATAGAGACATTAATATGGAACTTTCACAACGAATTGCCCGCTCCAGGCCACTGGCGACCACCGCCATGCACGGCCGCGTCGACGCGATGAAAGCACGCGGCGAGGATGTCATCGACTTCTCCATCGCGATTTCCCATTTCCCGGCGCCGCAATCCGTGCTGCAGGCCACGCACGACGCCTTGTCGCAGCCGGCGCTGCCCTACACCACGGTCGGCGGCGACGCCGGCATCCGCGCCCGGCTGGCCGCCAAGGTCGTGCGCGAGAACGGCATCGCCGCCACGGCCGACGAAGTCATCGTCACCAACGGCGCCAAGCAGGCCCTGTACCAGGCGCTGTACGTGATGGCCGATCCCGGCGACGCCGTGATCATCTTCAAGCCGCACTGGCCGGCCTACGTCACCACCTGCAAGCTGCTGGGCCTGGTGCCGGTGCTGGTCGACCTGCCCGCCGCCGTCACCGCCGACTTCCTGGCCAGCCTGCCGCCGGCCAAAATCCTGATCATCAACAACCCGCACAACCCCACCGGCGGCGTGCTGAGCGCCGACGAGATCGAGCGCATCGCGACCTGGCTCAAGCGCACCGGCACGCGCGCCATCGTCGACGAGAGCTACGAAAAACTGATCTTCGACGGCGCCCACACCAGCCTGGCCGCGCGCCCGGACTGGCGGGACATCGGCATCGTCACCCTGTATTCGGCCTCGCAGAGCTACGCGATGATGGGCTGGCGCGCCGGCTTCGCGGTGGCGCCTGCGCATGTCGTCACCGCGATGGAGACGCTGCAGGGCCCGATCACCGCCGCCGCGCCGATGCTGATCCAGCTGGCGCTGGCCGCGGCCTTCGAATCGGGCGAGCCGGCCGCGATGCTGGCCGAATACCGCCAGCGCCGCAACCTGGTGCTGGACCTGGTGCACGGCCTGCCGTGGCTAACCATGCACTGCCCGGCCTCCGGTCCCTACCTGTGGGGCGACATCTCGGCGCTGACCATGGACAGCAACCAGTTCGCCGAACAGCTGCTGAACGAGTATTCGGTGGCGCTGATGCCGGGCGAAGCGTTGGGTGCGCCAGGATTCATCCGCATCGGCTATATTTCGGACGACATCGCCACGCTGCGGCGCGGCGTCCAGGCGATCATCCGCTTTGGCAACGCACGCTATCGGAGCCGGTAAGCACCGAGCATGGCATTTCTTCTCTTTCAACTCAATAGCCTGCGCAGCCGCCTGATCCTGCTGGTGGCGCTGGCGATCGCGCCGATCGCTGTGATGACGCTGGTCAGCGGCGTGCGCGAACGCGAACACGCGATCGAAGTGGCGGAGGAGAACCTGCAGCGCCTGACCAACCTGGCCGCCGCCAACGAGGCGCAGTCGATCGAAGGCGCGCGCCAGATCCTGCGCGACCTGGCCAGCATCCCCGACCTGAACGGCGACCAGGCCCATTGCAGCCGCCTGCTGTCCAACATCCAGCGCCAGAATCCGGACTACGCCAACCTCGGGCTGATCCAGCTGAACGGCGACGTCACCTGCAGCGCGATCCCGTCGGACGCGCCGGTCAACCTGGCCGACCGCGCGCACTTCCGCCGCGCCGTCCACCTGCGCCGCTTCGTCGCCGGCGGCTATGTGTTCGGCCGCGTGATCCGCAAGCACACCGTCAACCTCACCTACCCGCTGATGGGCGAGAACGACCAGGTCAAGGCGGTGGTGTTCGCCGCGCTCGACCTGACCAAGCTCGATCGCTTCGTCGCCGACATCAAGCTGCCGCCCGGATCGCTGCTGCTCACCGCCGATTCCGAAGGCAGGATCATTTCGCGCAAGCCCAATCCCGACCAGTGGTACGGCCGGATGGTCTGGCCCGAGATGCGCACCGCCATGTCCGGCGAGCCGGGCAAGCCGGTGCTGCTGACCGGCCCGGACGGCATCGAGCGGCTGCACCGCTTCGCCCGCGTCGGCAACAACGGCCTGTCCGACTACACCGTCACCATCGGCATCCCGGCCGCCGACATCACCGCCGTGGCCCGCCGCGACCAGCTGCTGGACATGGCGGCGCTGGCCGTCACCGTGCTGCTGGCGCTATTGGCGGCGTGGTTCGTCGGCGACGTGCTGGTGCTGCGCCGGGTCAAGCGCCTGGCCACCACCGCCAACAACATCGCCTCCGGCTCGCTGGGCGCGCGCAGCGGCATCGTCTACGGCAACGAGGAGATCTCCGAACTGGCGCGCGCGCTGGACGCGATGGCCGAGGCGCTGCAGGCCAAGGAACAGCAGCACCTGAACGCGGAACGCCAGCTGCGCCTGGCCGACCAGCGCAAGGACGAATTCCTGGCGATGCTGGCGCACGAGCTGCGCAACCCGCTGGCGCCGATCAGCGCGGGCGCGCAGCTGCTGCAAAGCGGCCACGCCACCGAGGCGGCCGTCGCGCGCACGGCCGGCATCATCGTGCGCCAGGTGCATCACATGACGCGCCTGGTCGACGACCTGCTCGACGTCTCGCGCGTCACGCGCGGGCTGGTGACGCTCACGCGCGCGCCGCTGAACGTGGCCGACGTCGTCGCCGACGCCGTCGAACAGGCGGAGCCGCTGTTCCAGGCCAAGCAGCAGCATTTCGAACTGTCGCTGCCCGAGACCCCGCAGCGGATCGACGGCGACCACAAACGGCTGGTGCAGGTGCTGGTCAATGTCCTCAACAACGCCGCCAAATACACGCCGGTCGGCGGCAGCGTCAAGCTGGCGGTGCGCGGCGGGCCGGGCGTGGTGCGGCTGATGATCAGCGATTCGGGCATCGGCATGTCGCAGGAGCTGCGGACCCGCGTGTTCGAGCTGTTCGCCCAGGCCGACCGCAATCCGGACCGTTCGCAGGGCGGGCTGGGACTGGGACTGGCGCTGGTCAAATCGCTGGTGGAGCTGCATGGCGGCAGCGTCGCCGCCGACAGCGCGGGTGAAATGCAAGGCAGCACCTTCACCATCACCCTGCCCGGCGGACCGGGACAGCACGCGCCGGCCGCGCCGACGCGGGCGGCGAAAGGCGGCGGCAAAAGGCTGCGGGTGCTGGTGGTGGACGACAACGTCGACGCCGCGCAAACGCTGCAGCTGCTGCTCGACGCCTCGGGCCACGAGGTGCTGGTCGCGCACACCGCGCTGGAGGCGCTGGAGATCGCCCAGCGCCAGGCGCCGGAACTGTGCCTGCTCGATATCGGCCTGCCCGACGTCAGCGGCAACGATCTGGCGCGCGGCCTGCGGGCCTTGCCGCAGACGGCCGGTTCCACGCTGGTGGCGGTGACCGGCTACGGCAGCCGCGAGGACCGAGACCAGGCCAGCGACGCGGGCTTCGACCATTACTTCGTCAAGCCGGTCGACGTCGAGGCGCTGCTGCATTTGATCGCCGGACTGGCGCAGCCTACTCCCACGACTTAGCGATCCGTTCCAGCTCCCCGCTTTTTTCCAGCGTCTGCAAGGCGGCGCGCAGGCGCTCGGCCAGCGCGGGATCGAACCGCCTGGATACCATGAAGTACAAGGGACTGGCGGCCATCTCGGTCGGCAGTATCTTGACCTTGGCCGCGACGCCGGCGCGCTCCAGCAGGGTCTTCAAGCCCGGCGTGCGGTGGAAGAAAAAGCGGCCCCGGTGGGCCAGCAGCTTTTGCAGATTGAGTTTGGGATCGCCGGCGCCGGCATCGATCCGGGCCACGCCGGCCTGCTCCAGTATCCCCACGCCGGCGAAGCCGCGATTGGCCAGCACCACGTTGTCCGGCTCCAGCCGGCGCAGGTCGTCCCAGCTGCCGACCACCGCCGTGTCGTCGATGCGGGCCACCAGGTAGTAGCGGATGGTGAACAGCGCCGGCCCGACGAACAGGTATTTCCTCTCCCGCTCCGGGTTGCGCGACAGCCCGCAGGATGCATCCTGCATGCCACGGTCGAGCGAGGAGTAAATACGCGGCAAGGGCTGCCAGACCTGGTCGCCGGTGAATCTCAGGCCGGAGTCCAGTCTTTCGATGGCGCGCATGATGTCGATGCAGACGCCGGCCACGCGCCCGTCGCCCGCACCCTGGAATTTCGGCTCGGTGCCCTGCTGCGCCGCGGTGCGGATGTCGGTGGCGGCGATGCCATCCCCCGCCGTCGACAGCAAGGACAGCATCGCACTGAACACATAAACCCGAATCGGCATGCGTAACACAATAGGCCCGCTGGCTGGCGGCGGTGGCTGCGATCAACCCATTGTAGCGCTACGTTGCAGGATCGTCACTCATTTGGCGGTGCCCCGGTTCAGAAGTCGATGGTTTTCAGACGCCGTGTTTTACCGTAGTGTTCATCGAAGCCATGCACCTCGATGTGCACCTTGCCGCTGGCGCGCACCCGCACCAGGGCCCACGCGTACGTCCTGTCCTGCGGGTTGCGGCTCTCTCCCGGCTTGGCGCTGAACGGAGAACCGCCCGAGCCGACCATCACCTGCCACGCCTTGCCGCCGCCGGCGCGCGCCGGCTGCTGCGCGTTGAAGATGTGCTGGTGGCCGCAGAAATACGCGCCGCCGTATTCCTCCATCACCCGCCAGAAAGCCTGGGCGTTGTCGGGATAGATGTCCATGCCGTCCTTCTCCACGCCATCCTTGAAGTAGTAGGTGTAGGCCGGCTTGTGGCCGAACACGAAGAAGCGCCTGGCGCCGCGTGCCTTGGCCTGGCGGAAGTCCTCGGCCAGCCAGTTGGCCGGTCCGTGGCCGTCGTTGCCTACCGGGTCGGTGTCGATGACGGCGAAGTGGCTGCCGCCGGCGTCGAAAGAGAACGTGAGCTGCGACTGGCTGGTCCGGTTGCCATCCGGTCCGTCCACCGGCGGCGCGTTGGCGGCATCGAAGGCGGTGGCCTCGATGCCGGTGACGGCTTTCCAGCGGGCCGTGTCCAGTATCAGGTCGCCCATGCTTTCGCGCCACAGCTCCTCGTTTTCGAGACGCGCGGTCTTGGTGGTCTTGCCGGCGGCGTCCTTGTCCTTGAACTGCATTTCGTGGTTGCCGGTCACGGGCACCACGTAGGTGCCGCTTTCCATCAGGCCCGCCGTCATGCCGCGCCAGTAGGCGTACTGGCGCGCTATCGCCGCCTTGTCGGCGGTGTAGCCCATGATCATGTCGCCGTTGAAGAACAAGGCTTTCGGCCGCGCCGCCTGGATCTCGCGCAGGATGCGCGACAGCGCCCGCGTGTTCTGCAGGTAGACCTTGTCCTGCGCCGTTTCCGCGCTGGCCGGGTCGGCGCGCGAGTCGCCCACGGTGGCGAAGGACATCACCACCGGATCGGGCCTGGCGGCCAGCGCGGCGCCCTGGTGCAGCA
Source organism: Duganella sp. BJB1802 (assembly GCF_013369445.1). Taxonomy (NCBI): domain Bacteria; kingdom Pseudomonadati; phylum Pseudomonadota; class Betaproteobacteria; order Burkholderiales; family Oxalobacteraceae; genus Duganella; species Duganella sp. BJB1802. The sequence continues at coordinate 6,630 of NZ_JABWEF010000016.1, forward strand.
CCAGCGCCGCGCCGCACAGCATCGTGGATAAGCGCATGCCCGCCACCTTAGAAGTCGGCATTGAGCGAGACCGTCCAGCTGCGTTCCGGCACGAAGGTGTACTGGTCGAACGCCGCGCCCTTGCTGCTGGCCGAGATCGACGTCGCGTCCTGCTTGTTGAAGACATTGTTGACGCCCACCTGCAGCTTGAGCATCTTGACCACGCCGCCGCCCACGCGCCAGCGGTAGCCGGCCGTGAAGTCGGTCACGGTGTAGGCGCCGATCTGGTAGGCGGCCGGCTCGCCGTCCTTGGCGTATTGGCTGCCGTTGGTCTTGGCGATCAGCGATCCATACAGGCCATGGTCCTTGTACAGCAGGCCCAGTGCGGCGGTCGATTTCGGCACCTTGGCGATTTGCAGGCCGGTGTCCTTGGCCTCGGCCTTGTTGACCGAGCCGTTGGCGTGCAGCGAGAAGCCGCCGCCGACATACAAGGTCGCCGCGCCTTCGATGCCCTTGTAGACCACCCCGCCCTGGTTGTAGTAGACCAGGTCATTCCCGGTGCCGGTCGAGGCGATCTTGTTGTTGAAATCGATGTAGTAGACGTCCGCGTCGAAGGTCAGGCGGCCCGATTGATGCACGGTGCCCAGCTGGTAGTTGGTGGAGGTCTGCGGCTTGGGTGTGCTCAGGTTCGGGTTATTCACGTAGAACATCGACAGGTCCGGCACCAGGAAGCCGCGCGCCGCCTGGGCGTAGGCCGACCATTCCTTGTTCACGGCGTAGTTCGCGGTCAGGAAGGGCAAGGTGGTGTTGTAGGTCTGGTCGGCCTTGGTCGCGATGCGCGTGCCCTGGTTGACCACCGCGTCCAGCGAGCGCTTGAAGTCGACGTACTTGATCCCCGGCGTCACCGTCCATTGCGGCGCCACCGCCCATTCGAATTCGACGAAGGGCTGATACTGCTTCCACGACGAGTTCTGGTTGTACGAGACGTCCTTCGGCGCGGTCGCCTCCTTCGGATTGGGCACGTTCAGCGTCCAATCCAGGTCGAAGGTGTGGCGGTCGGTGTCCGAGTTCTCCAGCCAGATGCCGGTGCGCAGCAGGCCCGCGTCCAGGCGCTTGGTCAGCTTGAAGATGTCGCCGTTGACGCGGTAGGAATTGAGCTTGTTGTAGCCGGGGACGTTCTTGTTCCCCGCCGCGCCGGACTTGGTGCCGTTGGCGGTGGCGCCGCTGGCGTCCTGGCCGGAGAAGGTGTTGTTGTCGTAGGCGTAGGTGTACAGCGTGTTGTCGATGCCCCAGCCACCGTCCAGGTTCGATTGCAGACGGATGTACTCGAAGTCCGTGCGCTTGTCGTTGTAGTTGTAGCCGAAGTAGTTCTGGCTGGTCTTGTCGTTGTTGAGCGAGTAGTTTTTACCGTACAGCGCGACCTGGTTCAGCGTGACGCCCGCCTTGTCCGGCACGTAGCTGTGGATCTTGTTATAGGTCGAGAACACGGTCAGCATGGTGTCCTTGCCGAGCGGCTTCTGGAGCTTGAACTGGTAGTTGTCTTCCTTGACGCTGCTGTAGGTCTGGTAGCCGTCGCTGGTCAGGCGCGAGGCGTTGAACATCATGCGCGCGTCGCCGAATTTCTCCAATTGGCCGGAGTCGATCTCCGCGCCGAGGATCTTCGTGTTCCAGGAACCGTAGGTGGCGTAAGGAGAAAAGCGGAATTCGGTCGACAGCTCCTTCGAGAACAGGTTGATCGAACCGCCGAAGGTGGCCTGCCCCAGGTTGCTGGCGTTGCCCGGTCCGCGCTCGATCACCATGCCGCCGATGATACGGGCCGGGAAGTAGGACGTCGAATGGTGGGTCGGGTTGTTGGTGTCGCCAAACGGGATGCCGTCGTAGGTGATGTTGTACTCGCCGTCCTGGAAGCCGCGCAGCGTGACCTTCGATTCGCCCAGCCCTGGCCCGTTCGACGACAGCCCGGAGCCGACGCTGGGCGCGATGCGCGCCACGGCGTTGAAGTCCGCCAGCGGCGTGACAGCCTGCTCGATGAAGGTCGCGGTGATGATGGACTGCGGCTGGGTGGCCTGCAGCGATGCCTGCACCGGCGCGCGGTTGGCGGCGTTGGAACCGGTGATCACCACGCGACTCTTGATCGCCTCCGAATCCAGCGCGGTGTTCGATACCGGCACGTCGTCGGAGGGCGCGGCGGTTTGCGCCTGCGCGCCACCGGACATCAAGGTCAGCGCGGCCAGAACGTGGGCCGACATGGTCGACAAGATCAAGTGCTGCTTCGGATTCTTCATTTGGCTTTCCAGTTTGCGGGGTGTAAAAACCGGAAAGTCTAAGAAACTATTGTGACAACAGTATGAATCGCTTTGATAAACCTGCGCGAGCACATCCCCTAGCAGAGCGTTCATTAACGCAGAATTAAAGCCTCAAACATGAATGAGATTAATACGAACTCGCTATCCACGAGGAAAAATAAACCACACCAGCCCTTGATCGATTGGCATAAAACCAACGCATCGGCGATAATGCGAATTGTTGTCATTCCCATTTACTCGAAAACGCATGCGTACACAATATTCCCGCGCCCTCCTCCTCCCCGCGGCGCTGCTGCTGGCCAGCCTGGCGGCGTGCAGCGGCGGCGGCTCGTCCTCCACCCCGCCGTCCCCAACGCCGCCCGTGGTTGACGCGGGCCTCAGCCAGGCCGCCAAGCTGGGCGAGCTGATATTCAAGGACCAATCGCTGTCCGCCTCCGGCAAGCAGTCGTGCGCGACCTGCCACAGCCCGGACCGCGCCCACGGCCCGACCAACAACCTGTCCGCGCAGCTGGGCGGCGCCAATGGCGACGTGCAGGGCTTCCGCGCCGCGCCGTCGCTGCGCTACCTGAACCAGAACCCGGCCTTCTTCTTCGCCAAGGACGGCACGCCGACCGGCGGCATCGACCGCGACGGCCGCGCGCAAAGCCTGGCCGAACAAGCCGAGCGCCCCTTCCTGGCGCCGCACGAAATGGCCAACGCCAGCAAGCAGGACGTGATCGACAAGCTGAAAAAGGCGCCGTACGTCGAGCAGTTCCGCGCGCAATTCGGCGCCGCGATCCTCGACAACGCCGAGCAGGCCTTCAGCCGCATGACCTTCGCGCTGCAAGCCTACCAGCTGGAGGACACGGAGTTCCACCCCTTCGATTCCAAGTACGACCAGTTCCTGGCGGGTAAAGTGAAGCTGTCCGACCAGGAGCTGCGCGGCCTGGCGCTGTTCAACGATCCAACCAAGGGCAATTGCATCGGCTGCCACACCAGCGCGCGCGGAGCGAATGGCGCGCCGCCGCTGTTCACCGACTTCACCTTCGACAACCTCGGCGTGCCGCGCAATAAGAAGCTGGCGGCGACCGCCGATCCAACTTACTTCGACCTTGGCCTGTGTGGCCCGGACCGCACCGACCTGACCGCGCGCACCGACTTGTGCGGCGCCTTCAAGGTGCCGACGCTGCGCAACGTGGCCACGCGCCAGACCTTCTTCCACAACGGCGCCTTCGACAACCTGAAGGACGTGGTGGCGTTCTACGTGCGGCGCGACACCAACCCCGAAGAGTGGTATCCGACCGGCGCCGACGGCGTGGTGCAGAAGTTTAACGACCTGCCGCCGCAGTACCGCAAGAACGTCAACACCACCGAAGTGCCCTACAACCGCCAGCCAGGCATGGCGCCGGCGCTGTCGCCCAGCGAGATCGACGACGTCGTGACCTTCCTCGGCACGCTGACCGACGGCTACAAATCCAACCCTTAATCTCAGAGACCCGACATGAACAAACACCTGATCGCCACCGCCCTCGCCGCCGCCTTCCTCGCCGCGCCGCTCGCCGCCACCGCGGGCGAGGCCGAACTGATGGCCCGCATCGAAAAAATGGCCGCCGAGCTGGAACAGCTGAAAGCCGAACTGAAAGCCAGCGTCAAGAAAACCGAAGCGGTCGAACAACGCCAGCAAGCCATCGCCGCGGCGGCGCCAGCTCCCGTGGCGGCGGCACCGGCAACGGAGCCCGCCGTTGCGGCCTCCGCGCCATCGACCATCTTCGGCGCCTACGGCGAAATCAACTACAACCGCCCGACCAAGAACGCCAGCGGCGCGCAGGCCGACGTGCGCCGCGCCGTGATCGGCGTCGAACACCGCTTCGACCAGAAGACCAAGATGGTGGCCGAATTCGAATGGGAACACGCCGTGGTCTCCGCCGACGACAAGGGCGAGAGCGAAGTCGAACAGCTGTACGTCGAGCGCGAATTCGGCAACGGCTTGCGCAGCAAGGTCGGCCTGTACCTGATCCCAATGGGCCTGCTGAACACCAATCACGAGCCGACCGCCTACTACGGCGTCGAGCGCAACTTCGTCGAGACGGCGATCATCCCGTCGACCTGGCGCGAAGTGGGCGTGAGCCTGTCCGGCGACACCGCCGGCGGCCTGACCTGGGACACCGGCATCACCACCGGCTTCGACCTGGGCAAGTGGGATGCCGCCGGCAGCGACGGCCGCGAATCGCCGCTGGGTTCCATCCATCAGGAAGGCCAGCAGGCCAAGTCGCGCGACCTGAGCGTGCACGCGGCGCTGAACTGGCGCGGCGTGCCCGGCCTGCTGGTGGGCGGCTCCGTCTTCACCGGCAAGGCCGGCCACAAGGCCGACGGCTTCACCGCCAACGACGCCCGCATCACCATGGTCGACCTGCACACGCGCTACACGCCGGGCCGCTGGGACCTGTCGGCGCTGTACGCGCGCGGCCAGATCAGCAACACCGAGGCGCTCAACGAAACGCTGGTCGGCAATCCGACGCCGGTGCCGAAGAGCTTCGCCGGCTGGTACACGCAGGCCGCGTACCGCCTGATGGAGGTGGGCGACTACACGCTCAGCCCCTTCGTGCGCTACGAGCAGTTCAACACCGCCAAGAGCTACGCCGCCGTGCCGCAGGGCCTGGGCGTAGCCGCCTCGCCGGACGAAAAAGTCACCACCGTCGGCGCCAACCTGAAGGTCGGCGAAGGCGTGGTGCTGAAGGCGGACTACCAGAAGTTCAAGGAGGACAAGTCGCGCGACCGCCTGAACCTGGGCATGGGCTTCTCGTACTGATATGCGCTACCGCCACTTGATCCCCCTGGCGGCTTGCGCCGCCGGCGCGCCGGCCTTCGCGGCGCAGTACCTGAACGCCGAGCAGGCGCAGAAACTGATGTTCCCGGAGGCGACCGCGTTCCGCCAGCAGGACCTGGCGCTGTCGCTGGCGCAGATGCAGCAGGTGGAGAAGCTGGCCGGCCTGGCGGCGCGCTCGGTCAACTGGCGCGTGGTCGGCGCCTACAGCGGCGACCAGCTGCTGGGCTACATGGTGCTCGACGACGTGATCGGCAAGTTCGAGCTGATCTCGTACGCGGTCGGCCTCAATCCCGACGCCACGGTGCGCCAGATCGAGATCCTGACCTACCGCGAAAGCCACGGCGGCGAGATCCGCCTGCCGGCCTGGCGCCACCAGTTCGCCGGCAAGTCGGCGCGCACGGGCGGGCTGACGGTGGGCGACGGCATCGCCAACATCAGCGGCGCCACCCTCTCCTGCACCCACCTGACCGACGGCGTGCGGCGCATCGCCGCCGTGGCCCAGGTGGCGCTGAAAAAATGATGCGCCGCGCCCAGCCCTGGCTGGGCACCCTGGTCGACATCACGGCGGACGGCGATCCGCAGGCGATCACACAGGGCTTCGCAGAGATCGCGCTGGTGCATCGCCTGATGAGTTTTCACGACGCCGCCAGCGACGTCTCGCGCCTGAACCGCGCGGCGCCGGGCGAGCTGCTGGAACTGCATCCGCACACGTGGCGCGTGCTGCAGCTGGCGGCGCGCATGACGGAGCTGTCGCACGGCCTGTTCAACATCGCCTGCGCGCCGCGCCTGGTGGACTGGCAATGCCTGCCCCGCCCCGGCGCGGCCGACTCCCCGCCGTACCAGCCGGCGCTGGCCGTGTACCGCTGCGAGCAATCGCCGATGGCCTGCAAGCTGGCGCCGGGATGGGTGGACGTGGGCGGCATCGCCAAGGGGTACGCGGTCGATCTCGCGGTCGAGGCCTTGCAGCGCGCGGGCGTCGCCAGCGGCTGCGTCAACGCCGGCGGCGACCTGCGCGCCTTCGGCGAGCGTGACTGGCCGGTGGCCGTGCGCGATCCGCAGGCGCCGCAGCGCGTCGGCGCCCGGCTGGTGCTGCGCAACGAGGCGCTGGCGACATCGGCCTCCTATTTTTCCGCGCGCCGCCACGGCGGCCGGCAAGTGAGTGCGCTGGTGGACGGCCGCAGCGGCGAGCCGCTGGTGACGCCGGCCAGTGTGTCGGTGCGGGCGCCGCGCTGCGACATCGCCGACGCGCTGACCAAGGTGGTGCTGGCCAGCGGCGACGCCCGCCACCCGGCGCTGGCCGGATTGCAGGCCGCAGCGTTTATAATCTAGCCGATGCATACACACCGTCACCGTCCCCACATCAACCTGCGCGTCGAGCGCTGGCACCGCCGCTGCATCTACGCCAGTTTCGCCGCGCTGCTGCTGAGCGGCGCCGCATGGCTGCTGGCGCGCTACTTCTTCCGTCCCGTCGGACAATTCGGCGAAACCGTCAATCCGTTGGAACCGTGGTCGATGAAGCTGCATGGCGCCGCCGCGATGGCGATGCTGTTCTTCATCGGCAGCCTGATGAACGCGCACATCCGCCGCGCGCTCAAGGCCGGCCGCAACCTGGCGACCGGATGGGGCATGATAGGCGCGATGGCGCTGCTGACCGCCAGCGGCTTCGGCCTGTACTATCTCGCGGGCGAGAGCGACCGCCCCGTGTGGTCGGCGCTCCACTGGGCCATCGGCCTGGCCGCCGCGCTGCTGTTCGTGGCGCACGTGGTGCTGGGCCGCCGCGCCGTGCACCGCCCCTGACCACGTGGACGGTCAGTGGGCCTTGGCCGACGCCTCGTCCAGATCGAGGCCGCTCATCTGCAGCGCGATGGCCAGCGCCGTGTCGGCCGTGGCCAGGTGGGCGTGGAACCACGGCAGCACCAGCCCGACGGCGGTGCGGCAGCTTTTCAAATCGTCCAGGTTCAGCTGATTGAGCTTGCTCAGCACGCGCGCGTGCTGTTCGCGGTGGCTGTGCAGCGCGGGATAGTCGATCGCCTCCATCAGCGTTTCCTCGTGGCGGAAATCGGCGTCCAGGCAGTCCACCAATTGTTCCAGCCCGGCGGCGAAGTCTTCGTCCTTGCTTTGCATGAGCGTCTTGATCTGCTCGGCCAGCGCCTCGTGCGCCTCGTCGAACAGCGGTATGCCCAGCGCCATGTCCGGGCTCCAACCTTCTTCTTCCATGATATGCCTCTTTGTGGTTCGGGCCGGCGCAGGCTGCGCCGCCAACCATGACTATGGGCGGTTGGCGCGGTCAAATCCATGACGCAGATCAAATAATTCGGGCCTGCCCTCACTCGATCGCGACGCGCTCCTCGACGCCGGTGCACTTGGCCAGCCACACGCGGAACTGGTCGGCGGGCAGCGGCCGGCCGTACAGATAACCCTGGTAGCGGTGGCAGCCCGACTGCTCCAGCAGCGCCGCCTGCTCGGCGGTCTCCACGCCCTCGGCGATGACGTCCAGGCCCAGGCTGCGGGAAATGGCGATGATGGTCAGCACGATGGCCTGGTCGCTGCTGTCGCTGGCCAGGTCGCGCACGAAGGAGCGGTCGATCTTCAGCTGGCTCAGCGGGAGGCGCTTCAGGTACTGCAGCGACGAGTAGCCGGTGCCGAAATCGTCCAGCGAGAAGCGCACGCCCAGGTGGCGCAGCTGCTGCATGATGTTGATGGTCTCCTCGATATTCTCCAGCAGCATGCCCTCGGTCAGCTCCAGCTTGAGCAGCGCCGGGTCGACGCCGTGGCGCTCCAGCGCGGCCCGCACCTGCTCGCAGAAGTCGCGCTGGTGGAACTGGGCGGCGCTGACGTTGACCGCCATCACCAGATGCGCCATGCCCGGCTCGTCGTGCCACTGGCGCAGCTGGGCGCAGGCGGTCTCCATCACCCACTGCCCGATCGGCACGATCAGGCCAGTCTCCTCGGCCACCGGGATGAAGCTGTCCGGCGCCATGAAGCTGCGGTCGGCCAGGCGCCAGCGGATCAGCGCCTCGGCGCCGATGGCCTTGCCCAGGCCGTCCACCTGCACCTGGTAGTACAGCTCGAACTGCTGCTCGAGGATGGCGTGGCGCAGCGCTTCCTCCAGTCGCGCCCGGCTGCTGATGCTGTCCTGCATTTTCTGGTCGAAGAAGCGCATGCCGTTGCGGCCGGTCTGCTTGGCCTGGTACATGGCGATGTCGGCCTGCATCAGCAACTCCTCCGGCTGCGCCGGCCAGCCGTCGTGGAACAAGGTCACGCCCATGCTCGGCGTGCTGTGGCACTGGTGCGCGCCCAGCGTGTAGGGCCGGTTCAGCTCGCCCAGGATCTTGCCGCCGACCGCCTCGGCGTGCGAGATCGCGCCCGGCTCGTCGCAGCCCAGCCCCTCCAGCAGCACCACGAATTCGTCGCCGCCCAGGCGCGCCACCGTGTCGCCCTGGCGCAGGCAGGCCTGCAGACGCGCGCCGACCTGTTGCAGCAGCAGGTCGCCGATGTTGTGGCCCAGCGTGTCGTTGAGCGTCTTGAAGTTGTCGAGGTCGATGAACATCAGGGCGCCGTAGCGGTCGTGCAGCTTGCTCGCGTCCAGCACCTGGCGCAGCCGCTCGAGCAGCATGCGGCGGTTGGGCAGGCGCGTCAGCGGATCGTAGAACGCCAGCGTGCGGATGGCGTCGCTGGCGGCCTTGCTCAGGGTGATGTCGCTCAGCCCCGCCACGTAGTTGCTGATGTGGCCCTCCTGGTCGCGCACCGCCGCGATGCTCAGGTGCTCGGGATAGACCTCGCCGTTCTTGCGGCGGTTCCAGATCTCGCCGGCCCAGCTGCCGTGCTCGGCGATCGCGGCCCACATGGCCTTGTAAAAGTCGGCGTCATGGCGGCCCGAGCTGAGCATGCGCGGCGTGCGGCCCACCGCCTCCGCCATCGTGTAGCCGGTGATGCGGGTGAACGCCCGGTTGACCTTGAGGATCACGCCGCGGCTGTCGGTCACCATCAGGCCCTCGGACGACTCGAAGGCGATGGCGGCGATGCGCAGGTCGGCGTCGGCCACATGGCGCTCGGTGATGTCCTCGTGCACCACCAGCGCGCCCTGCCAGTTGTGCGCCATCGGCGACACCGTCATGCGGAACCAGCGCTGCCGGGACGCCGTATGGCTGGGGTACTCCATCTGGAATTGGCGGCTGCGCCCGGCCAGCACCGCGCCGACGCCGGCCTCGGCCTTGACACCGCCGTCCTCCTCCAGGCCCTCGGCCTCGCGGCAGGCGGCCAGGTAGTCGCTGCCGATGTCCGGCGTCAGCATCGCCTGCCCCGGCAGCGGCCGCACCTGGCCGCTCTGGCGCCAGGCGGCGTTGACGGCCAGCACCGCGCCATCCTTGGCCAGCACGGCGATCTGCTCGTGCAGCGCGTCGAACACGGCGCAGGCGGCGTCCAGGCAGGCCCCGTCGGGCCCCGGCGACGCCGGCCGCAACGCCGCCGACAACGCCCCCTCCGACGTGATGCAGGCAAAATCGCAACGCGCGCCATCCGCGCGTGCCGTGGCTCGTGGTCTCTGGTGGTGGGTCATGAGTAGCCTCGATACAAGATAGTTTCCACAAGGATACTGATCCAAATCAAAAAAAGATTTGATTCATATCAATTTTCAGCGAGGCCGCCGGCGGCGCCGGCGCCGGCCCAGCGCATCACCATGGCGTGGAACTGAGCCGCGCTGAACGGCTTGCTCAGGTAGTCGTCCATGCCGGCGGCGGCGCAGCGTTCGCGGTCGCCTTCGATCACGCTGGCCGTCAGCGCCACCACCGGCGTGCGGGCCAGACCCTCGGCCGCCTCGCGCGCGCGCCAGCGGCGGCAGGCGTCGTAGCCGTCCAACACTGGCATCATGCAATCCATCAGCACCAGGTCGTAGCGCCGCGCGGCCAGCGCGTCGAGCGCCTGCTGGCCGTCCGGCGCCTCGTCCACCTGCCAGCCCTGGCGGGCCAGCAGCACGCGCGCCAGTTGCCGGTTCATCTCGTTGTCCTCCACCACCAGGATGCGGCGCTGCGACATGCTCGCCTCGGCCGGCGGCGCGGCGGGCGCGGCCGGTGCGCCGCCGGCGCCAGCCTGCACCCGCCGGCAGGTCGAAGGCGAAGGGCGCCGGCGCCGGGTCGGTTGGCGCAGCCGATGTGTCCACCCATCAGTTCCAGCAGGCGCTTGCAGATCGCCAGACCCAGGCCGGTGCCGCCGTACTGGCCGCTGATGGTGCTGTCGGCCTGCGTGTAGGGCTCGAACAGCCGCGCCTGCGCCGCCTCCGAGATGCCGATGCCCTGGTCGCTGACGACGTAGCGCAGGCGCCACAGGCCGGTCTGCGCGCCATCGACCTCGGCGCTGTATTCCAGCGCGATCACGCCGGACGGGCTGAACTTGATGGCGTTGCTGAGCAGGTTGCCCAGCACCTGCCGCAGCCGCGCGGCGTCGCCCCGCACCCACAACGGGCCGGCGCCGGCGCTGAGCTCCAGCCGCAGGCCCTTGCGCTCGGCGGCCGCGCGGTGCAGCGCGACCACCTGCTCCAGCTGGGCGGCCGGGTCGAACGGCTGCTGCTCCAGCTGCATGTGGCCCGATTCGATCTTGGAAAAGTCCAGCACGTCGTTGATGATGTGGGTCAGCTCGCCGATGCCGCGGCAGACGTTCTGCGCGTAGCCGCGCTGCACCGGATCCAGGCCGGTCTCCAGCAGCAGCTCGGCCATGCCGGCCACGCCGCCCATCGGCGTGCGGATCTCGTGGCTCATCATGGCCAGGAAGCGCGACTTGGCCAGGTTGGCGGCGTCGGCCTGGCGCCGCAGGGCCTGGGCCTGCTCGGCGTCGCGCGCGCGCCGGGCCAGCAGGCGCCCCACCAGCCAGAACGCGGCCAAGAGGCCCAGCGTGCCGGCCAGGGCGACCGCCGCCAGCAGCTTCAGGTTGCGCCACCAGCCGGCCAGCAGCAGGTCCTCGGTGATGGTGGCGTTGATGATCAGCGGATAGTTGTGCACCCGCCGCACCGCGCCCATGCGCAGCACCGGACGCAGGCCGTCGGCCACGCGCGGCGCGCGGGTGACGCGCACATCGGCGTCCAGCCCGTCGGCGATGACCGCCTGGGTGACGCCGGTGGAGACCTTCGTGCCCATCAGGTTTTCCGCCTGCGGCCAGCGCGCCATCAGCGTGTAGTCGTCGCGGTACAGCGAGACCGACGCGTGCTGGCCCAGGCTGACGCGGCGGAAATAATCGACGAAATAATCCACCGAGATGCCGACCAGAACCACGCCGGCGAAGCTGCCGTCGGCGTGGTTGAGCCGGCGGCTCAGGTAGTACACCCAGCGGTCCGTGACCTTGTTGCGCACCGGCGCGCTGACGAAGGGCGCCGCGCTGGCGTGGTCGCGATGCCAGATGAAATAGTCGCGCTCCACCACATTGACGGCCGGCGCCGGATAGGAACGGCTGAAATTGAGCAGCTCGCCCTCGGCGTCGATCAGGCTGATGACATCCACCTGGCGCAGGCCGGTGCCGATCTCGCGCATCGTCTGGAACAGCTGCCGCGTGCGCAGCGGCGCATGCTCGTCGCCGCCGCCGCGCAGCAGCGTCTGCGCGACCTCGGTGGTGCTGTCCAGCACCTCGAAGCCGGACGCCATGCTCTGCGCCGTCGTCTCCGCCAGCATCAGCGACAGGTTGCCCAGCCCCTGGCGCCAGTCGTCGATCTCGTGCCCGCGCAGGATGTAGCCGACGCCGAACGTGGTGACGGCCAGCAGCAGCAACAGCGCCGCGCCGATCAACGCCAGCGCGCGCCTGGCCTCCGGCAAACCGCGCAGCCATGCACGCGGCGAGTAGCGCCGCAGCGACCAGCGCGTCATCGGCCGTCCTCCGCGCCATCGTAGCGCACCATGCTGAGGGCCACTCGTCCATGACCTGGCGGAACAGCGGCGCCAGTTCGCCGTCCGGCGCCGGCGCCAGGCCGGCGCGCGCCTGCCGCTCCAGCGCCTGCGTGGTGCAGCGCGCTTCAGGCGCTCGGCCCCGCCTCACCGTCATGCCCTGAGCGCAATGGCTGGCGGCGCCGATCGCGGCCGGAGTTCCCAGCCGCAGCGCCTGCTCCAGCCTGGCCTGCAACGGCGGCGCGTGCTCGAGGAAGGTTTGCGCCAGCGCGCGGAACGTCTGCAGGTCGGCGCCGGCGGCCTGCCACAGCACGCCCGGCGCGGTGGCGCGGTGCAGTGGGGCGCTCATGCGGCTTCCAGCTGGCCGCCGCCGTCCGGCACCCGCGCGCTACCGGCAGTCTGACCACGAACACGGCGCCGCCGCCGCTCGCTTTTCCGCGCAGGCGCAGGCGGTCGCGCATCAGCGCCGCCAGCCGGCTGGTTGCGATCGCCAGGCCCAGGCCGGCGCCCTCCTTGGCGCGGCTGGCGGTGTCGTCGGCCTGCGAAAAGTTCTCGAAGATGGCGCGGCGCATGGCCTCCGGCACGCCCGGCCCGGTGTCGCGCACCTCGCAGCGCAGGCCGCCGCCGGGGCCGGGCGCCACCCGCAACAGCACCGAGCCGGCCGCCGTGGCGGAGATCGCGTTGAGCAGCAGGATGTCGAGGATGCGCAGCAGCTTGACGCGGTCGCACGGCCACACGGCGGGCAGGCCGGCCTCCATCTGCGCGTTCAGCGCCACGCCCTTGAGCACCGCCGCCTCCCGATGGCGCGACAGCGCCAGCTGCGGCAGCTCGGCCATCACCATCGGCTCGACCACCAGCGGCTCGCGCCCCGACTCCAGCGCGCTCAGCTCCAGCACCGCCTCCACCAGGCCCAGCAGCCGCAGGCCGCTGCGGTGGATGGCGTCGGCGAAGCCGCCGGCGCGGCTGGCGCCCATTTCGATCTGCAGCAGTTCGGAGTAGCCCAGGATGCCGTTCAGCGGCGTGCGCAATTCGTGCGACATATTGGCCAGGAAGCGCGACTTGGCGAGATTGGCGGCCACCGCGCGCGCCCTGCTCCTGATGAGCTGGCCGAACAGGATGTGCAGGCCCAGCGTGCACAACAGGATCACCGTGGTGGCGCCGGCCGCCGAAGCGCCAGCGTGCGCTGGCGGCCGGCGTCGTAGCGCGCCATGCACTCCCGCAGGTCGATGCCGACCAGCACATACAACGGGAAGCGCTCCAGCCGCTGGAAGGCGTAGATGCGGTCGCGGCCGTCGACCGGGCCGGCGTCGGTGGTCGTGCCCTGGCGCTGGGCGCGCATGGCGGCGAACACCGGGCTGGCGGAAATATCCTGGCCCAGACTGCTGTCCTTGCCCACCCGGCGCACCCGCATGACACCGTCCGCGCCGACCAGCGCGATCAAGCCTTGGCGGCCGACGTCGATGTCCTGGTACAGGCGGGTGAAATACTGCGGGTCCATGGACGCCACCACCACGCCGCGGAAGCGGCCGTCGGGATAGTTGACGCGCCGCGTCAGCTGCAGCGACCACTTGTTCGACACCCGGCCCAGGATGGGCTTGCTGATGTAGAGCAGGCCCTCGTCGCTGTTCATGTGGACCCGGATATGTTCGCGGTCGGCCACGTTGGTGGACTTGAACGGCATGCTCGACAACGCCACGTCCCCGTGCTCGTCGACGATGCTGAATTGGTTGAAGATGTCGGCCGGCCCCAGGCCGTCCTGCAACTCGCGCTTGATGTCGAGCCGCGCGCCCTCCACCTCGTAGCGGTGGCGCAGGAAAATCACCGCCTGGTCGGCCGCCTCCAGCGTGCGCGCCGCGTGCTCGTTGAACAGGCGGCCCAGCGCCTGGGCGTCGCGGCGCGCGTCGTCGACCTGCAGGCGCTTCGATTCATCGAGCTGATGCAACGTCAAGGTCCAGCCGGCGGCCACCAGCAGCAGAGCGATGCTCCACAACATCCAGCGCACATCGAATCGCCCCATGACCTTCTGCCACATCCTGCCTCCCGCGCCTGAGAATTACTCAACGGAAAATTCTGGTATGGAGCGATGCTGCCTGAAACTCAAATATTTGTCAAATTCAATTAATTCGTTGGATTAGCTGTCGTACTGGGCGGCCCGCTGCAACTGCGCGCAGCAGGCCCGCATATAACCGCGCAACTCGTCGTAGTTGACCGGCTTGCCGAAGAACACCACGCCGGGCGGCACGCCGCCGCGCTCGGCCAGGTCCTCGGGCGTCAGGCTGGAGACGATGGCGATATGCATGCCCGCCAGTTGCGGATCGGCCAGGATGGTCTTGACCACTTCATAGCCGTCGATGCCGTCCATGATGATGTCGGCCAACATCACCTGCGGCCGCCGGCGCGCGATCTCCATCAGCGCCTGGTAGCCGTTCTCGCAGAACGTCAGGCTGACCGGCAAGTCCCACAGGGCGAACTGGCGCTCGTACACCGCGCGCTGCAGCGGACTGTCCTCGACCACCAGCACCGTGGCCTCGCCGTTCTGGCGCGCGGGCCGGGCGGCGCCGTCCGCCGCGGGCGCGGCCTTGTAGCGCAGCACCGCCGACAGCGGAATGCGGCGGTGGCCGCCCTGGGTCTTCCAGGCCTCGATCACGCCCGACTCCACCAGCTGTTGCACAGAAGATACGGAAATCCCGAGCAGTTCCGCTGCGCGCTGGGTTGTGCACACCTCGTCCGCCGGGGTATCGCTGCGTTTCATCGTCACATATTCCTCACAACAAAAAATAAAAAATCAATTTCAACATATTTTTACCAAAATCAATATAATCGGTAAAAATTCAGCGTGATGCTTGGCGCCGAAGGCTGTGTCCCCATTATGCCGCCGAATCGGCAACTTGGCGAACGTCATGGCAAACAATCAAATTCGCCGGATTTGCGTTCCACGCCAGTCCGATTTCTTAGCAGGAGAGCAAACATGCAGATTCTGATCGTCGACGACAATCCCGCCAATCTGGAATTGTTCGGGCATATGCTGGAAATGTTGTGCGATAGTCCGCCGGTGTCCATGAGCGATCCGGGCGCGGCCCTGGCCTGGTGCGCCGACCACGACCCCGACGTGGTGCTGGTCGACTACATGATGCCGGAGATCGACGGGCTGGAATTCCTGCGCCGCTTCCGCGCCCTGCCCGGCAAGGAGCAGACGCCGCTGGTGATGGTCACCGCCGACACCCAGAGCAAGGTGCGGCACGAGGCGCTGCGCCTGAGCGCCAACGACTTCCTGACCAAGCCGGTCAATTTCATCGAGCTGAACGCCCGGGTCGGCAACCTGCTGGCGCTGCGCCGGGCCCAGCGGCAACTGGCCCATCACGCGGCCGGGCTGGCCGACGAGGTGCGCAAGGCCACGGCCGACATCGCGGCGCGCGAGCGCGAGGCGATCTACCGGCTGTCGCGGGCGGCCGAATTCCGCGACCCGGAAACCGGCGGCCACCTGCTGCGCATGGCGGCCTTTTCCGAGCTGATCGCCCGCAACCTCGGCCTGCCGGAAGACGAATGCGAGCGCATCCTCGCGGCCGCGCCGATGCACGACATCGGCAAGCTGGGCATCCCGGACGCCATCCTGCTCAAGCCGGGTCCGCTCGACAGTGCCGAGCTGGAGATCATGCGCCGCCACGCGCAAATCGGCGCCGACATCCTGGCCGACAGCGCCTCGCCGCTGCTGCAGGCCGGCGCGCTGATCGCCGCCAGCCACCACGAGCGCTACGACGGCAGCGGCTATCCGCGCGGCTTGGCCGGCGCCGACATCCCGCTGTACGGGCGCATCGTACGCCGCCGACGTGTTCGACGCGACTGACCTCGGCCCGCCCCCCTTACAAATGGCCTGATTTCGCGTGCAGGCGCGCAGCGCGATGGAGGCCGGCTGCGGCAGCCACTTCGATCCTGCCTGCGTGGCCGCGCTGTTCCGCGACGAGGCGGCGCTGGCCGCCATCCGCCAGCGCTACGACGATCACCATCCATCCCCACAACAACAACTCAAGGAGGCCGCATGAACGCCTACGCAACCCCATTGACCTCGGCCGCCGCGCGCTGCCCGCATCCGCTGCTCGACAACATCCTGGACCATCTACGCTTGAAGAACGACGCCGCGCTGGCCAAGGCCCTGAACATCGCGCCGCCGCGCATCAGCAAGATACGGCGCGGCCGCATGGAGGTGAGCGCCGCCCTGCTGCTGCGCCTGCATGAGGTGGCCAACATCCCCGTGGCCGACCTGCGCCGCATGGTGCAGGACGCCCAGGCCGCCATGACGCCAAGCCCGTCAAATTGATCGGAACAGCACGGGGGCACCTTCACCCTCGATAATTTCACCATCCAACTTTGAAGAAATAGCCCATCCATGGCGGCGCCGCCGCCAGTGGCTGGTGCAGCCCTGTGCCGCTGGACAACGACTTGGCCAAGGCCTTGAAACTGTCCACGTATCTACTTTCGGACCTCCAACGCCTTTGCCAACTAACTTGTAAGGATTATTCCCGCCGTATGCATATCGGTTGAAGCTCGACCCAGTCCTTACATCGGTCACCACAGGATCAATGCTCAATAATTCGACCCTGGCCCCTCATTTGCATAAATGATGGGGCAGAAACAATATCGCCAAAGTAGCCCCAATCCTGTAACGCTTCGATAAATTCTCTTTGATTAACAATCGACAATGGATTCACAAACGAAATAGGGATATTTTCTCGCTCGGCAACTAATCGATGTGGCTCGCTAGTAGCAAAATCAGGCTCACAAACTTCGTTAATGAGTAGCCCTCGCCCACTACCAAAATGCGGCAAATATGCAGCAAACCTGACAACATCGCTGCCATTTGACAGGTCGTACGGACAGGTTGCCTTGATTCCTAACTCCACACAATGAGATTCAATCTTAAGAGACAAATTCATGCGTTCGTTTTCCAGAGTTTTCATTATTTCAATCCCGATATTTTCACCGTCCCTTTACACCTCAGTCGTGTAATTGATATGATTGTAGTCGTGCGGTTGATAGTGCATTTACTAAATCGCGCCACCTTTTATCCCCGTGCCAGCCTTCGTGCATGCCAAGTTACACCATTCCGTATCCCGTTCCTCGAAACATGGGGCTGTCCCTATTTGTGCACTCTGGTGTTGCACCTAGTCTTTGAGAATGCCACCTTAATTGGCCCTTAAGAAACCCATTTCCTTAAATGTGACACCCTTTAAACCAAGATTATTGACTCTATCCATGAAGGAAGGAAAAACAAAGATATTCGACCTATTCGAATCATCAATAACAAATATCTCACGCGCCAACAAAGACGCGTCATTGACAATCAAATAATTAATGAGAAATATCTGCCCTTCAATGCTTCGATAGAAAATTGACTCGTGCGAATCATATGCAAGTGTCGTTGATAGACAATTTAGGACAAACCAGCTTTCTCCCGCCACTTGGATCGGCAAAAACTCAAACATATCAGAATAAAATGGAAAAATTTCATCCTTCAATGCCTGACGAAATGCCAACCCTGCTCCAACAACGATAGATATATCTGGGATTTTGGTGATTTTTCCACGCTGAACAATTTGAAACTCATAGTTCAAACTGACCCACTCATTCCATAGTGGTCTTGAGTTAAATATCGGAACGACATCTGTAACTTTTTGATTAAGCGGCGCCAAAACCGCATAATCATTGGAAACTTGGATTCGATATATCTTTGACTCTGCCATGGAAAGACACCCATATTTATCTGAAATCGTATACCCGTAAGTCTAGCTGCTCCATCTGCATATGTAGTTGCACCACGCTCACGCCGTTCCCTTCTCGGGGAAAAAAGTAAAGCCCATCCCTGGAACGTCAATGCCTCTGAACGATCCGATCTGTTCAATTTCTGAAACAATTGCTACGGGCGGGTCATTCACATTGTTGAGCAACGCCCCCGTAGAATTCAGTTCGTTTCTAACAAGGTCTAGCGCATACTCAGACGCCTCGTCGGGATCCATCGCTTCCACATATCTAGTTGTGAAGTAACCAAGCCGCTCGATCCCCTGCATCTCCATCAACAAATTTGTCCCTTCAACAAGTACACGGTACTTTTTTTTCCGCTTGAAAAACATCGTCAGTTCCTTGATCCAGAATTCAGACGGTTGCGCTCACCATTCGATTGCTGGATCGGGTACACGGCGTCGAGCGGGCGGGCCTGCCAGAGCTTCACATTCTCGCCGACGGCATCCGTGACATTGGAGATGAGGGTCGGCGACACTTCCGTGCCGTACCTCTCCTCCAGATGGCTATGAATCTCCCGCACACTCAGCCCGCGCGCCTTCACAAAGCATCAAAATATGTGAGTTCGGTAGCATTCCCGGTGCTGACGCGCTTCAGGGAGCGCTACGGTTGTCCGCCCTCGCACGTGCGCTGAGGCGGCGCGGTGTCACTGGCCTGCCGGCGGCTCCCACAGCTCGACCTTGTTGCCGTCCAGGTCCAGCACCCAGCCGAACTTGCCGTACTCCGAATCGTCGACCTTGTCCTCGACGCGGCAGCCCTCCTCGCGCAGCGCGGCCAGCAGGCCGTGCAGGTCGGCCACCCGGTAGTTGATCATGAAGCTGGCCGTGCTCGGCGCGAAATAATCCGTGTCGGCCTTGAAGACGTTCCACGCCGTGGTGCCCTTGCCGCCCGGATTGTCCGGACCGGACCAGTCGAACGCGGCACCGCCCCAGGGCCCGATATCCACGCCAAGGTGGACCCGGTACCATTCGGACAGGGCCTTCGGGTCCGGTGACTTGAAGAACACACCGCCTATGCCGGTGACACGTTTCATGTAGGGCTCCTAAAGATGGGCAAACAGCGCGTCATGCGCGGTTATTGCCTCATCGATAATACCTTCATGCCGCCGCCCGATCAAGATCCTTCCATGCGGCTGCGCATCGCCGGCGTCAGCAACACGCGCCGCGTGGTGTCGACCATCATCACCTCGTTCAGGCCGAGGCGGCGCGACATGGCCTCCCATCCGGCCGGCCCGGTGATGAACAAGGGCTTGGAATTGCCGTCCGAGCGCAGGCCGACATCGCTGCCGCCCGAGGTGATGATGGTGACCGACGCCACCAGGTCGATCGGATAGCCGGTGCGCGGATCGATGATGTGCGGACGGCGCTTGCCGTCCTTCATGAAGTAGCGCTCGTAGTCGCCGCTGGTGCCGATGGCCTCGTTGTCGTGCAGCGTCACCATGGCCAGCGTGCCGCTGCCGCGAGGATCGCGGATGCCGACCTGCCACGGACGATCGCCCGGCTGGCCGAGCGCCAGCACATTGCCGCCGATGTTGACCAGAGCCGCCTGCACATGCTCGGCGCGCAGAATGGCGGCGGCGCGGTCGAGCGCGTAGCCCTTGGCATAGCCGCCCAGGTCGATCATCACCGCCGGATTGACGCTGGAAATCGTGGTGCCGTCGTAGCGCAGGTCGCTCAAGCTGGGCCGCGCGTCGACCCAGCGCCGCACCTCCTCGGCGCTCGGCGCGTGGGCGCAGATGTCGCTGCTCTGGAATCCCCACAGCCGTATCAGATGGCCGATGGCCGGGTTGAACAACTGGTCCGAACTGGCCGACAGTTTGGTCGCCGATTGCAGCAGGCCGACCATTTCCTCATCGGCCTTGAACGGCTCGCCGCGCTCGATGCTCGCGTTCAGGCCGGTGAGCATGCTCGGCTCCCACGCGTGCAGCTTGCGGTGCAGCCGGTCGAACTCCGACAGCACCTTGGCCGCCGCCGCATCGGCGTGCTGGCGCGTGCCGCCGTAGACCGTCACCTCCACCGTGGTGCCGAACACATGGCCCTGGGTGACATGGCGCTGCTCCTGCCGCGCACAGCCCGCCGCAAGCCACAACGCGGCCGCCAGCAAGGCGGCGCGCCTGACAAAATTCCACAACATGCTTTTCTCCGATGACGGGGCGCCGTGGAAGGTGCCCCACCGGTTAGTTACTCTTTGCGATCATGTAGTCGACCACGGCCTTGACCTCGTCGTCCTTCAGGGCCGGATTGCCGCCGCGCGGCGGCATCATCTTGAAGCCGTTGAGGGCGTTGGTGTACAGCGCAGGCTTGCCCTTGGCGACACGCGGTCCCCAGGCCGCCTTGTCGCCGAACTTGGGCGCGCCGAGCACGCCCGCGCCGTGGCAAGCCATGCAGGTCGCCTTGTAGATCTTCTCGGCCTTGGCGCTGTCGGCCGGGGCCGGAGCTGCGGCGGTGGCGGCGGTAAAGGCGCCGCCGATCAGCAGCGCGGCGAAGAGTTGGATTGCTTTCATTTTTAAACCTCTTTGTTGCGGGTGGTTGAACCAGCGCGGCTCGCCGCGCTGACGTAAATCCCGGCCGACACCGGCCGGATCGGGAGCGCCGTCAATGCGCAATGTCTGCGTGCGTGGCGGCCGTGCGGGCGGCGCTCAGCATCGACGCGCGGATATCGGCGAAGCGCAGCACCTGGCCGCCGTCGCGCTTGGCGAACGAGGCGGCGTCGGTCTGCCGGGCGAACGGCACGATGGTCGGGCCCATCGAGCCACGGGCGCGGCTGCCGACCACATACACCGCGTCGCGCGCGGCGATCCAGTTGCCTTGCGGGTGCTGCCAGTCGGCCGCGCCCATGTCCTGCACGTACTGCGCGTTGGCGCTGCGATGCTGCTCCGGCGCCAGCATCGCGCCCAGCAGTTCCATCACGTCGCAAAAATAATCGGTCTTGCCGTCGGCATAGCGGATCTGGCCCTTGGCGCCGGCGTAGTCCTGCAACAACATGCCATCCAGCGCGCAAGCGGTGTCCGCGCTCGGTTCCTGAGCCTGCGGCAAGGGGGCGATCTGGCCGCAACCGGCCAGCGTGGCGGCGACCAGCCAGGAACGCCAGCGCGGGCGATAGGTAAGCTTCATCGAAATCTCCTGTGAGCAAAATAAAACGGCACGACGATCCAGCCCAGCATCACCGCCAACAGCACCGCCGGCTGGGTCCAGGCCGGCGGCATGACGGTGGCCAGGCCGTACATGCCCTGCGCCTGGTCCGAGCTGAACACGTTCAACAGCCGGAACACGTCGGCCGGGTTGAGCATCAGCAGCGCGGCGAAGGCGCCACTACTCAGGCCGCCCTGGCTCAGGACCAGGGCGCCCATCAGCAGCAAGTCGAACACCAAAACAAAGAAGAACCACAAGGCCAGCGCGGCGCCGCTGGCGCGCACGCGGTCGCGGGCGATCACGGACACCAGCACGGCGATGCTCAGGAACGCCATCCCCATCAGCACCGCGCTGGCGACGAACAGCGCGTAGCGTTCGCCCTCGCCCACGGTCAGCTCGGACGACAACGGCAGCAGGCCGACGCCGAAGCCCAGCGCGGTGGCGGTGGTCAATGCAGCCGCCAGGCCGAGGTATTTGCCGCACAGGACTTCGAACCGGCTGATCGGCATCGACAACAACAGCTCCAGCGCCCCGCGCTCGCGCTCGCCGACGATGGCGTCGTAGCCCAGCAGCAGCGCGATCAGCGGCACCAGGTAGATGACCAGGCTGGCCAGGCTGGCGATGGTGGCGTCGACGCCGTGGAAGCCCACCTGCCCCTGCTGCACCGCGCCGAAATAGGCGATCGCCAGCGCGAACACGGCGAACACCACCGCCACCGCCAGCACCCAGCGGTTGCGCAAACGGTCGCGCCACTCCTTGGCGGCGATGATCCACACCTGGCGCCATTCAATGGGAGCTGGCATACGCACCTCCATAACCGAGAAAGACCTGTTCCAGCGTGGGCTCGTGCAGCGCGATGTCGCGCGCGTGCGGCAGCAGTGCGGCCAGCACCGCCAGCTTGTCGGCGGCGGCGCAGCGCACGTCGAAGCGCGTGCCCTCGCGTTCCAGCGTCGGCGCGCCGGAGGCGTCGCCCGGCAGCGCGGCCAGGGCGGCCAGGGCGGCCGTCTGGTCCGCTTCGGCCACGGTCGCCACCACGCCCAGCCGCAATGCCATGCCGCTGCGCAGCTGCGCCAGCGTGCCCTGGGCGGCGATGCGCCCGCCGTGCATGATCACCAGCCGGTCCACCCGGTCCTGGATCTCGGCCAGGATGTGCGAGGTGATGACGATGGTGGCGCCGCGCGCCCGCACCGCGCGCAGGATAGCGTAGAAGTCGGCGATGCCTTGCGGATCGAGGCCGTTGGTCGGCTCGTCGAGGAAGATCAGGTCCGGCTCGCCCAGCAGCGCCTGCGCCAGGCCCAGCCGCTGCCGCATGCCTTTCGAATAGCCGTGCACCGGACGGTCGGCCGCGCCGGCCAGGCCGACCTGTTCCAGCAGCGCCGGGCAGGCGCCGCGCGCCACCCGCTTCAGGTCGGCGAACAGGTGCAGCACTTCCCTGCCGCTGAGGTTGTCGTAGGTGACGAAGTTCTCAGGCAGGTAGCCGATGCGGCGCCGCGCCTGGCGGAACGCCGGGGCGCCGGTGGGCTGGCCGAGCACGTGCAGCGTGCCGCTGCTGGGCGTGATCAGCCCCAGCATCAGCTTGAACAAGGTGCTCTTGCCGGCGCCGTTGTGGCCGATCAGGCCGAACATTTCGCCGCGCGCGATGTCGAGCGTTACGTCATGCAACGCCGTCACCGCGCCGAAGCGCTGTCCGACGCCGGCCAGCGACACGGCGGCGCCGGCGGGTTCAACGTGGGTAGATGTCATGCCATTTTTTCCAATCAAGGGAGGCGGGCCGCATGCGCGGATGCTTGTCGACCACGCTCGGCGCCCGCAGCAGCGGGAACTGGCGCGCGACGAAACGCAGCGTCTGCAGCGCGGGGCTGGCGCTGAGCAGTTTCATCAGCGGGTATTGCCAGCCGAGGCGGTCGACCACGTCGTTGGCCTCGTACGGCAGGTCGCCGATGCCGTCGGCGTTCTGGTCCCAGCCGCCGTAGTTGCTCCAGTAGTTGCCGGCCGTGCGGCCCCATTGCACGTCCTGCGCGGCCACGAAGCGCACCTGCTCCTCGTTGCCGATGAAGTCGTTGTCGTCGACCTGGTTGTTGGACGAGCCGGCCGACAGGTGCACGCCGGTGCGGTTGTTGATCACCAGGTTGCGGCGCACGATGTTGTATTCGGCGTCGTAGATGAAGAAGCCGCGGTCGTTGCCGGCCACCACGTTGTCCTCGATGACCGAGTCCTGGATGGTGCGCAGCATGATGCCGTGGTCGGCGTTGCCCCAGGCGATGTTGTGTCGCACGATCAGGTCGCGCACCTCCATCAGCGCCAGGCCGGCGCGGTTCTGGTAGACCTCGTTGTCTTCCCAGGTGCTGTGGTTGGTGTTCATGTAGTGCGTGCCGTAGCGCACGTGGTGGATGCGGTTGCCACGGAACAGCGCGTCGCGCGAGACGTCGACGTAGATGCCGTCGCGCGTGTCGCTGATCTGGTTGCCGATCACCTGCGCGCCGCGCGTGTCATACACCTGGATGCCGTTGCCGCGCGCGGCCGATTGCAGGTCGGCGCGGCCGGTGACCACGTTGCGCAGCAGTTGGGCATCGTCCGAGCGCTCCAGCCAGATGCCGAACAGGTTGGCGGTCAGCTGGCAGTCGGCGATGGTCACATGGTGGCTGCCCGGCAGCACGTAGATGCCGGCGTTCTGCGCGGTCAGGTCGATGCCGCTGTCGCGCACCACCAGGCCGGCCAGCGTGACGTTAGCCGCGCTGACGCGGATCACGTCCGCGCTGCCGGCGCCACTGATGACGGGACGGCCCTCGCCCTGCAGCGTCAACGGCTTGTCGATGCGCAGGTGTTCGACGTAGCGGCCAACTTCCACGCGCACCGTGTCGCCCGGCTTGGCCTGCGCGATGGCCGCAGCGATCGACTCGCCGGCGCGCACCCGCAGCACCGCCGCTTCCGCGCCGGCGCACAGCGCCAGGCCAGTGGCCAGCACCAACGCCGCCAGCGCAAACGCGGGCTTGGGCCTGGGCCTGCCTCCGCCGTTCACGGCTGCTCCTTGCCGGAGGCCGAGACATCGCGCAAGCTGCCGCGCAGGCTTTCCAGCGAGACGAAATAGCCGTCCGCGCCGATCCGCGTCAACGCCTGGCCCTTGGCCGTGCGCTGCTTGCGTTCCTTGACCAGCGGCGGGCAGGCGTGGTCGTCGTAGTACATCACCATGCAGTCGAGGCACAACATGCATTCGGTCTGGTCGATGCGTCCCTTGGCGTCGATCGCGTGCGAGCCGCAGCCGGCGGCGCAGGCGTGGCAAGTCTCGCATTCGGATTTGCGCTTCAGGCCGAACAACCTGAAGCGGCCAGGCAACGCAAGCCCTGCGCCCAGCGGGCACAGGTACTTGCAATAAGGCCGCTCGCTGAACATCGATACGCCGACGATGCCGCCGATGAAGATCCAGAACGGCCACGTGCGGTTCCACACGCCGACCAGGAAGGTGGTCTTGAACGGTTCGATCTCGGCCAGGCGCTCCGCCGTCTCCATCGACCACAGCGACACCGCCAGCAGGCCGAAGAAGATCACATACTTGACCCATTTGAGGCGGTCATGCAGGCGCTTGGGCAGCAGCCCTTGCCAGCGCTTGAGCCCGATGACGCTACCCAGCTTGAGCGCCAGGTGTTGCAGCGAGCCGAACGGGCACAGCCAGCCGCAGAACAGGCCGCGTCCCCACACCAGCACGGTGATGATCATGAACCACCAGAACAGGAAGATGAACGGGTCGGACAGGAACAGCTCCCACTTCCACTGGTGCAGCAGCGAATGGACCCAGGTCATCACCTGCGTCACGCTGGGCTGCGCCTTCAGGTAGAAGCCGACGAAGCCGACGCTGAACATCCACAGCACCAGACGAGGCCGGCTGATCCACGGCTTGTGGCGGCGGGTGGAGGCGCGCACCAGGCGGTCGCGCATCGCGTACAGCACGGCGGTGACGGCCAGCAGCGCGACGAACAGCGCGATCTGCGGCACGCGTCCCAGCCAGATCGCCTGCCAGGCGGGACGCGCGACCACCACCTCGGGATGACCACCTTCGAGATAGCGCGCGGGCAGCCAGTACTGCTGGTCGAAGCGGGCGAAGGTCTTGACGCCTGCCGCGTCGCGCTTGTTGGCCAGCACGCCGAGCGTCCACGGCCAGGCCGGGTTGAAGCCCGACGAGCGCACGATGAAGATCGCCGATTCGGTGAACGCCGGCACGTCGGCCGGCTGCAGGTGGTACAGGTTCAGGTAGTCGGTGTCGCGGAAGGTGAAGGTCTGCGCCTCCTGGCGCACCTGGATGCGGTCGTAGATGCCGCCGCGTACGAAGCCCGAGCCCTTGAACGAGGTCTGGCCCTCGCCGATGATGAAGATGGCGTGCTCGTCCGGCCCCAGGCTTTGCATCAGGCGCTTGTAGGCGCCCTCGCCCAGCAGGCTGTTGCCTATGCTGGGGGTGTTCAGGTAGCCGAAATACAGGTCCAGGTACGGGCCGGCGGCGGGATCGACGCCCACTTCGGCGGCCGGGATCAGCAGGTGCGTGACGGCTCCTTCGTCGGCCAGCTTGCGCCAGTCCAGGCGCTCGTCGATGGGTGTGAAGCGGGCCGGCGGCCGCGCGGCGGTGGTGAAGATGCCGACCTGGCGGCCGATCTCGTAGGCGCTGCGCGAGATCACCTGGTTCTCGGCGATCGCGGTGACGGTGGCGCCGCTGATGGCGTCCAGGCCCGCGCTGCCGTCGCCGCCACGGCCGATTTCCAGCTTGGCGTCGCCACGGCGACCGACATATTGATGAATGAAATCGAGCAGCGCGGACTCGGGAATGCCGGCCAGCAGGATCGGTTCGGAATGCTTGAGCACGCGCACGCCGGTGATGATGCCGTGCACGTCCATGCCGATCAGCGTGACCACGGGTTTGCCGGAGTAGGCGGGAATATCGACCACGTCGGTCGACAGGAAGACATAGCCGATCAGCTGCTCAGCGCTGCCGGGCTTGGTGCGGAAGGCTTGCACGTACTGCGGCGAACCCATGCGTTGCGAGAAGCGCGTGGCTTCGGGCATCACGTCGGCGCAGGCCACGTTGGCGCACAGGTCGGGGCCGTGCATCAGGCCTTGCGACAATTCGGCGTCGTACACCGCCGCGCCGGCGGGCGCGCCGCACAGCAAGGCGACCAGCAACGCCAGCAAAATACGAATAATGGATGTGTTGGGTATCATAGTCTCAGGAGGCCGCACCACGCGCAACAGCGCGCGGCGCGGCAACACTCACCGCCGTCAGGCTTCTACCAGGAAGCGGCTGCGCATTTCCAGGTGCAGCGCGTGGCAGAAGTGCGTGCAGTAAAGCCAGAAGGCGCCGGCATGGTCGGCCTTGAACGTCACCGACTTCGTCTCTTGCGGATTGACGATGAAGTTGATGTTATAGGTCGGCAGCGCGCAGCCGTGCGTCAAGTCTTCCACCTTGTCGTGGTTGGTCAGGGTCAGCGTGACTTCGTCGCCCTTCTTCACCTTGATGATGGGCATGCTGTACGCCGGGGCCTGCGACATCAGGCGCACATGGACCTTGTTGCCATGGCGTTCGATACCGGCGTTCTCCGGCTTGACCGCGTTCGGGAAGTCGTCCATGTTGTAGATCTGGCGCGTCTTGACGATGTCGCGGCGCACGATGATGCCGTCGTGCGGTTCGGAGTAAGCCGTGTGATCGGCCACCAGGTGCATCTTGCCGCCGCTGATGTCGATCAGCTGTTCCGTTTCGGGATGCAGCGGTCCGACCGGCAGGAAGCGGTCCTTGGAGAACTTGTTGCCCGAGTTGAGGTATTTGCCGTCGGCTTCCTTGGTCTCGCCCATCGACGAGTAGTTGTGGCCGGGCTGGTAGTGCACGTCCATTTTCTCGATGATGACCTTGGCCGTCTTGTCGCCCTTGAATTGCGCGATGGCGGCGTCGACGTTCCACTTGACGCACTGGCTGTCCAGGAACAGCGAGGTGTAGGCGTTGCCCTTGCCGTCGAAGGCGGTGTGCAACGGGCCCAGGCCGATTTCCGGTTCCGCCACGACGGCGTCGCGTGGTTCCTTGAGCTCGCCATTGAACCAGGCCATCACACGCTTCAGTTCGATCACGGTGGCGGTCGGCGACAATTTACCCGAGCAGACGAAGTACTTGCCGTCCGGGCTGGCGTTGACGCCGTGCGGATTCTTGCCGACCGGGACGTAGCAGGTCACGGAGGTCTTCGGATCGCTGTTGGCTGCCTTGCGGCCGTCGACCACCGGCACTTTCGAGCCGCCGATGGTGGTGAACTTGCCGGCCTTGACCAGCGCTTCGATGCGCTCGATGTTGAAGAACACGCAGGCGTCGCGCTCGGCCGCCATCATGCCGTTCAGGTCGGCGGCGTTCTCGGTGTTGTACTGGTTGGAGGCGGCCAGCTTGCCGTCGTAGCTGGTGGCGACCAGGTCGTTGTTGCCGTCGATGCGGCACTGCCACTTCAGTTCCATGGTCTCGGCGTTGACGCAGCTGAACAGCGTGCCCCATTTGGTCGGATCGTCGAGGTCGCGGCCGTCGTTGGGCAGCGGGATGTGGAATTCGCCGCCGCAGAAGACGCGCGTGGTGTAGTTGATCTTGGTGTCGACCGGATCGCACTTGTCGGTGAACAGGCCGTGGAAGCCCATCACGTTCGGCAGTTCGACGATCTTGTCGCACTCCATCGTGTCCATGCGGATGCGCGCCAGGCGCGAGTGGATCTTGTCGTTGACGAACAGCCAGCGTCCGTCGTAGGTGCCGTCCTTGTAGCTGCCGTGCACGTGGTGGGTGTCGCCGGTGGTGTACTTGAGCGTGCCGTCGGCCTTGGTGCCCATGATCGCCTTCGATTCATTGGTCACGCCCCAGCCGACCATGCAGTCGGTGTTGAAGACCGGGATGCGCTTGAGCGTGCGGCCCGATGGCAGGCCCAGCACGCGCGCCTCGCCGCCGTGGCCGGCGCTGATGAATGCGTAGTACTCGTCCAGCTGGCCGGGGGCGATTTCCTTGCTCGCGCCTTCCTTCTGCGGAGCGGCCGCGCCGCCCTTGGCCGCGCCGGCCTCTTCCTTGCATGCGACCAGGCCGAGCGTCACGCCCGCCAGGCCCAGCGCCGCGCTCTTGCTCAGGAAGCCCCTGCGTCCACTTTGCTCGGCACCGTTATCGACGCCATTATCCTTGCTATCCATCTGTTCTCCAATCTATGCAGTTGTCATTGATCAACAGTGCATATTGTCGGGGTAACACCATGGATTAAAGAATGATGTGGATCATGGGAATTCGTACTGGCCGGGCACAGATTGCGGGAAGCAGGTGGCCGTCTGCGAACAGCGTGAACAGTCGGGGACGCAGCCGCCGTAGCCGCCGGTCAGCTCCGCCAGCTCCCGGAATAAAAAGCGCTTCCATTTCAGCTGCCCGGTATTTCGCCGGTACAGCGGCTCGAAGTAATGCCGCAGCAGGGCCGACACGTCGGCCCGCTCGCCCAGGCCCATGTCCTCCCACAGGTGCCGGCTGCCCAGCGCTGCGGCGGCGATCGCGTGGGCCAACCAGGCCGCGTGCCGCAGATCGGCCTGCTGCGAGCGGCCGGCCAGCAGCAGCGTGACCAGCCGGCCGTGCTCCGGCGGCGCCGCGCGCGAGATGGCGTGGTACTGCGGCTCCGGCATCGGCTCCATCGGTCCGAGTTCGGGGTAGCAGTGGGCGAGCAGCTTGACCAGTTCCGCCTGTGGCAGGCCGAGCGTCCACGCGAACAGCGGCAGCTCGCCCTCCTGCGCGTTGCGGATCACGCCGCCTATTGCCCTGACCAGCAAGCGCTCGCCTGCCGGGCTCATTCCACGATCCTCCTCACCTCGATGCTCTGCAGCCATTTGACGTGGCGCGGTCCGGGGCGCAGGTCTTTGCTGGAGACCATGGCGATGCGGCCCTCGTCGTCGGCCAGCGGCGCCCCGTCCTTCTCAAAGTACACCAGCACGCCATCGCCGACCGGCGAGTTGAACAGCTCGGACCACGAGAACACCACCGCATAGCCATCGCTGGCGGTGGCGATGACCACCATCTTCTTGACGTCGTTGTGGTTGCGGGACACCACGTTCGCCTGCTCCAGCAGGTCGCGCAGCCGCACGCCCTTCAGGTTTTCCAGCTGCCCCAGCTTGGCGCCGGTCTGGCACACCATCGGCACCTCCCCCAGTTTCTGCGGCGGCAGCTGACGCAGGTCCGCCACGCTCAGCTTCAGCACGTGCTCCACCGCGCCGGTCACGGCCAGCTGGGTGGTGACGTATTTGGCGGCGTCGCCGTCGGTGGGATGTGCGTAGGCGTGGGCGCTCAGGCCCAGCGCCACCGCGAGTACGAGCTTACGTATCGAACAAATCATGATCATTTCCTTTGCACGTGGTTAGTATTGGTAGCTGACATTGCCGAACCATTGCCGGCCGGCGCTGGGGAAGCCATCTGCCAGCGCGTAGTTGCGGTCGCCCAGGTTGCTCACGCCAGCCTCGACGGTGACGCCGCGCGCGGGCCGGTAGGCGGCCTTCAGGTTCAAGGTGGTGAAGCCGGCCAGCTGCACCGTGTTCGACGCCCAGCGGCTGCTGTTGTGCTCGGCCAGCGCGATGACGTCGACGTCGCCGCGCGGGTGCAGCAGCGCTTGCGCGATCAGTTTTTGCTGTGGCACGTCGGTCAGCCTGGTGGATGGCGAGCTGAGGTTCTTCAGGTCGGTGTAGGTGTAGTTGGCGGCCAGTTCGACCAGGCTGTTCAACGTATGCTGTCCGCCCAGCTCGATGCCCGAGGCGCGCACCTTGCCCACGTTCTGCATCTGCGAGCGGTTGCCGGAGACGTTGGCGACGGCCTGGATCTTGTCGTGGATCTCGCTGTAGAAGAACGCGGCCTGGATCGGTCCCTTGTAGCCGACCTCGTAGTTGCGCGCGGCTTCGGGGCTCAGCGCCGGGTTTTCGATGTAGGTGCCGAGGCGCTGCGAGTAGCGGTCCTTCAAGGTCGGCAGGCGCGACTTCTGCGCGACGGTCGCGTACACGCGGGCGCCGGCGGCGAGGTCGTTGAACAGGCCGGCCTGCCAGTCCCGCACCATCTTGGCGTCCGGCAGCGTGTAGGGGTTGCCGAGGCTGTAGACCGTCAGCGGCCGCAGCCGGTGCTGCTCCGCGCCCAGCGACAGCATCGTCGACGGACGGAGCTGGATGTTGTCCTCGACCGCGTACGAGACCAGCTCATCTTTGAGGATGGCGGTGGTCGTCGCGCTCGCGTCGCGCTCCAGATGCTTGTCGAGCTTGTAGTGCGAGATCAGGCGCAGCGTGTGCTCGGCCAGGCGGCGCGATTCCAGTTCGATCGACGCGCCGTTGGTCCAGTCGCTGTAGATGCTGCGGCCGGTGCCCACGCTGCCCGCCCCCGCCGTCTTGAGCGTGGAGTAGGCGCCGTTGGTATAGCTGTCGACCTCGTTGCCGTAGTTGTCGTGGTAGGCCCGGAGCTTCAGCGACTCGCTGGCGCCCAGCGCGGTACGCGAGATGAAGTACAGGCTCTCCTTGTCCCAGTACGGCCACTTCCAGTAGCGCGCGGCCAGCGGGTCGGTCGACGGCGGTTGTCCCTTGACGCCGTGCTGCTGGTAATAGCTGAGCGCGTATTCGTCGCCGGCGCCCGGCAGCAGGCCGAACTTCAGCGACACCTTGCTGTCGCGGCGATAGGCGTTGTTGCGCGAGCCGCCGTCCTCGGTGGCCGTCGGCCGGAAGTCCGACGACAGCGGGAACGCATCGCTCTGGTCGTAGGACACGCCGGCCTGCATATACCAGTTGCCCTGATTGCTGCCGACGTTGGCCGAGGCCTGGCGCGCCCTGCCGCTGATCCAGCCGAGCGTGGCGTCGCCTTCGATCGCGGCCTTGGGCTTGCGCGAAATGAGATTGATCGCGCCGCCCAGCGTGTTCGGCCCGTAGGCCATCGAGCTGAATCCCTTGGCCACCTGTATGCTCGCCAGGTCCGCCGTGGTGAAGCGGGCAAAGTCCACGTAGCCGTCGTACGGGACGTAGACGGGAATGCCGTCGATGAACAATGGCACCTGGCGCGCGTCGAAGCCGCGCACGGCGATGGTCTTCTCGTTGCGCGAATTGGTCGACAGCGTCACGCCGGACACCAGGTTCAGCGCATCGCCGACGTTATCGCGATTAAACTGGCGCATTTCCTTGCGGCTGACCACGGAGGCGACCTGGTCCTTCCCTATTTCGCCGACCTGGTCCAGCGAGCCGGTCACCACCACGACGCCCAGTTCAAACGGCCGCGTCTCGCCGCCCTGTTGAGCGCTCGCGCCCAGCGCCAGCATCGCGGAGGCCAGCACGGTCAGTTGCCCTGCCAATTTCGACTTCTTGTTCATCCAGTTCCTCGTTCCAATCGCTATATATCGACGTATATAGCGCATTACAAAAAAAATGGCGGCCTGCCGCCGCGCCCAGTCCAGCCCGCACCATAGCGATACGAAGACCAATGCGCAATATACATGGCTATATAGCGATAATCAAAACGGCAAGGTCTGCGCATCGGGCCAGCGCCAGTGTAGGCAAAGCCCGCCCCTTTGCCCATGCCCACGAAGGTGGATACGCGCGAGCAAAAGGAACTAGTCGGTCTACGACGAATTAACTATATGTCTATTTTTAATCAATGAGCGTCGATGCGGCGTGTTGAACCGCCTTGGCGATCTGCTCCGCAATCTCCGGATCTGGCACCGCGCGGGCCAAGGTCACGCCGCCAGTCAGCAGCGACAGCAGAACCCAGGCCTGCGCCGTGCGCTCCGCCTCGCTTCCCTTCGGCAACCCGGCCGCGATGGACTCCATCACGCCTTGCAGTTCGGCTTGATAGGCGTCGCGAATGGCAGGGTCCGACCGTTCGATCTCGACCGACAAGCTGGGCAAGGTGCAGGCGTCCGCCAGGGTGCAGGTGCGCTTGGGGCCCATGTAGAACGCAACGAACGCGCGTATCCAGTCCTTGCCCTGCTCCGCGCGCACCGCCTCGACCCCGGCCCGCAACGCCTGCAGGCCGGACACGACCGCCGCCTTGAACGCCTCCGCCTTGGAGCTGAAGTGTCCGTAAAATCCGCCGTGCGTGACGCCCGCCTCGCGCGCCAGGCCGTCGACGCCGATGCCGCCATAGCCGTGGCTCCTGAAGCCCCGGCCGGCCGCGTCCACGATCCGCGCGCGGCTCTCTTCCTTGTGTCCCTGCGTGTACCGAACCATCTGAAATCCTTTATATGACGACCGCAACATAATAATTGACAGTGTTACGATCGTAATGTAATGTGGAGTTGCTTTTCAACCAACTCCTGGAGAATATTGATCATGCCATTACTCAGAATCACCCACCAGCGCGGCGCCTTCACGGAAGCACAAAAAGCCCAATTGGCCGAGGAACTGACCTCCGCCATCCTGATCGCCGAGGTGGGAGCCGACACCCCCGCCGGCCGCTCGCTGGCTTACGTATTGTTCGACGAGGTCGATCCAAAGACCTCGTGGTACGTCGGCGGCAAGCCCGACACGAGCCCGCCCAAAGGCGGCCGCTTCCTGTTCGATGTCGTCTTTCCGGTGGGCGCCTGCACGCAGGCGGATAAGACTGCATTGCACGAAACCATCAATCGGATTATAGCGAACACACTGGATGTGGATGGCAGCTTCCCGAACCGCGCCGGCGACTGGGTATTTGTGCATGAGGTGCCGAACGGCAGCTGGGGCGCGAGCGGCCAGACCATCGGCATACGCGAAATCAATCACGTCGTCGGTGGCGCGCCGGAACGATCGGACTACTTCGAAAGCTTGCTGGCGGCGCAGGAGCGCGTGCGCGCGGCTCATGGATTCCCGTCCGAAGAACGCCGCGGGCAAGCCCAGCCCGAGGCCGCATGATGAAACTCGCCAACTACCTGTTCTTCACCACGACCTGCGAGCAGGCGCTGGACTTCTACGCCCGCTGCGGCCTCGGCCAGGTGACCGAGGTGCTGCGCTTTGGCGTCGACGGCATGCCGGTGCCCAATGAAGCCATGCGCAACAAGATCATGCACGCGCAGTTCGAAGGGCCGGGCGTCTTGTTCTATGCGTCCGACAACGATGACGCGGAACCGATGCGAGGCTCCGCGCACATCCTGCAGATGAACGACCCCGGCCAGACCGAGCAGCTCTTCGCGCGCCTGGCGGAGGGCGGCACGGTCACCACGCCGCTCGCGATGCAGGTCTGGGGCGACTACTACGGCAAGCTGACCGACCAGTTCGGTGTTCAGTGGATGTTGAACTGTCCGGTTTAAACGCATGCCAAAAAAAAGACCAGGCACGGAATGCCTGGTCTTTGCGTACCTCAGTCCCGCTCAGCGATCAATAGAACGTGTAGTTCGCGCTGAAGGTGAAGTAGCGCCCCTGGTTGCTATGCAGGCCTTCGTTGTAGCCCGCCAGCGGCGACGCCGCGGTGCTCACGCCGTAACGTGGATCGTATGGCGCCTTCTTGTCGAACAGATTCTGAATATTCAGGCTGAGCGACAAGTTCTTGAAGCCGGTGTAGGTGTAACCCACACCCACCGTGGTCCAGCTGTTGACCGCGCAGTCCGGATAGTAGTTCTCGTACAGCGGCACGGTTGCGTCGCGGTCTGGCTCGGCATCGGTTGGCTTCGGCGTGCCGTAGTGGCAGAACGGTTGGGCGAACGTGTCCTTGCCATCGTAGCGGCGCAGCAGCGATACCGGCCCCACATAATTGACGTTGGCGGAAACGGCATGATCGCCCAGGGTCCACGAGGTCGACAAGGTGCTCTTCCAGCGTGGAATGTCCAGGCTGCTGCTGATCGCCCAGTCGGTGGTACCGGCATTGCTGCCTGCCAGGTCGTGTTCGATATCGCCATCCTTGGCGGCGATCGAATAGTGCGAGGTGTACGTCGAGCTCAATTTGCTGCTCAACGAGCCCCACGCCCCCATATTCAAGCGATGGCGCAGCTCAAGGTCGATACCCTTCACTTCGCTCGCACCCTGGTTAATCCATGGTTCGCGGACCATCAACAACGGACCGCTGTTCGGTACCGCATTGCCGTTAGCGTCGGTGACCCAGTTAACCGGGTTGGGATCGCGAACGATGTTACCTGGAGCCTTGTCCTCGTTCTTCAACGCGTCGAAAGCCGAACCGAGAATCACTTCACCGGTTTTGCGTATGCGCCACATATCGATCACCACGTCGATATTGTTGGTTGGCGAGACAATCAGGCCCAGCGAGTAGCTCTTGGCTTTTTCCGGCACCAGGTCAGGATTGGCGCCGCCGGTGCCGGCTATTGTCTTGTTACAATCGACCTCGGTGGCGCCCGGCTTCGGCGTGCTTTCATCGGTTTCGCAACGCCGCGGATCGTAGATATTCCTCAAGAAGAACTGCGCACCGCCCGGTGATACCTGAGTCAGGCCTGGTGCGCGGAAGCCACGCGCATAGGTGCCGCGTAGGGCGACCGAGTCGCTCACGGTCCATTTGCCGCCAACCTTGGGCACGAAGTTGGTCTTGATGCCTGGGTATTTGTCGAGACGGCCGGCAAAGTCGAATTCCAGATTCTTCAACAATGGCGTACGCAGCTCGACGAACGCCGACTTGACGTCGCGCTGACTATCAATGACCGTGTTCGCCAATCCGAAGATCTGGCCGGAAGCGACCAGCGGATCAGGGTGCAGGTTGATTTTTTCGCGACGTACCTCGGCGCCAAGCGCCAGCGCCATCGGGCCGCCCGGCAAGCTGCCAAACTCCGTGTTGGCCTTGGCATCCCACTGCAGGATGGAGGCTTTGTTGTCGCTGGTGACGTCGTGCGACAAGGTCGGATCGGCGGCCAGCGCGGCCAGCGAAGTGCCGCTGTTCAGCTTGCGCAGCGTCGGCAGATACAAGCGGCCGTAGGTGATGTCGTCCTTGGTCGACTGGTTCCACAGCAGGCCGGTGCTCCAGTCCCAGGTGTTCCAGCTGCCTTCCAGGCCGACCAGCGCGCGAACGCCCTTGTTGATGTTCTGCGTGCCGCCGCGCAGATTTTCAAAGCGGTAGCCAATCGAGGCGCGCGCGTCCGGGAACGGATTGTCCGGATGGCCGATCGGCAGAACCACCTGGAATGGAGCGCCCACGCCGGTGGCCGTGAAGTTCATCGTCGATGTTTGGTCCAGCGTGATCGGCGTGCCCGTGTAGTTACGCTCGGTACGGCTGAACGCCACCTCGGCGAAGGCGCGTGTGTTGGCACCGAGCTTGAGCACGCCTCGGCTCATGATGTTGCCGTCGTTGCCGGCGCTTTGACCTTCCAGGAACTGCGTGGCGTCGTAGTTGCAGAAGCTACGGCCGACGAACACGCTTGCCTTGGACAAGCCCATGGCGCGGGTACCGACCAGCTGCTGCGACGGGTCGCAGTCCAGATTGGTGATCAGACGGGTGGCGGCATCCGCCCGCGACACGGCGAAGTCCAGCGACCCCGGCGACTTCTCGCGATAGAACGACGCGTGGCGCGACACGGTACTGCCGTAGTTGGTGGCGAAGCGGCCGTTCAGCAGCTTGTATTGATCGACTTCGATATCGGTCGCATCGGAGCGTCGGACACGGTCGCGCTTGGAGATGTCGGCGGCGACAAACACGTTGTAGCCGTCCTTGTCGATGTCGCCCTTGCCCCAGAACGCGCTGGCGCCGCGTTTGCCGAAGCGGCGGTCGTCATTGGCGCCGGCACGGACGCCGAGCTGTAGGCCCTCGTAATTGCTCTTGGTGATGAAATTGATCACGCCACCGATCGCGTCGGAGCCGTAGACGGCCGAGGCGCCATCCTTGAGGATCTCGACCCGGTCCAGCGCCGATAACGGAATGCTGTTCAAATCATACAGCGTGGAATTGCCGTCGTTCGGGTCGGCATAGGCCGATGGCGTCATGCGGCGGCCGTTCAGCAGGATCAGGGTCGAGGTCGACGACAGGCCGCGCAGCGAGGCGGTCGAAACGCCGCGCGAGAACCCGCCATCGTTGGTGTCATAGTTGTTGTCGGTACCCATCGACGGCACAGTACGCATCAGTTCAGCGACCGTCGCGGCACCGCTGATTTTGATATCCGCCGCGGTGATGACCTGGACCGGCGATTCACCCTCCTTGCCGACCCGCTTCAAGTTCGAACCGGTGATGTAGACAGTTTCCATTTCCTTGCCTGTGGCCTGCTGGGCATGGAGGGCAGGCGCATAGGCCAGCGCCAACGCGATGGCGATGGCACTGGGTTTCAGTTTCATGTGGTTTTGCAAAATTACCCCTCCTGAAGATTTATTTTGACGTGTTATTAAAATTACGTAAATTTTGTCAAAAATGGTTGTCATAAACAAAATGTTTGACAGAAGGTAATCTCTCACAACCTGGCTTACACTCAAAGCAAGATTTGTTTTTTAATCAGATATCCGCATCAATTGGGTAAATAACTGTTGTTAAAAAGCCAATCGAAAGCAACATCGTGCTCGAGCTTTCGAATCAAGGAGGGGAAAACGGCGCGAAGCCAAATCAGTCGATTAAGAAGCCCAGCTTGCCTTCGGCCTCACACCGCCGGGCGCTTTGCGCGTCCTGCTCAAACGCCGAACACAGGCGATTGCCCTGCGGGTCTTCGAGCTGTGGATGGATGCGCAGCAGATAGGCGCCGGGACGCCAGTTCCGCGCCGGCGTGAAACGCCATTCGCGCTCGCCCGCCGCGAGCGTGGCGGTGCCGGGCAGCCGCAGCCCGTCCGGCCCCTGCACGGCAATTTGTTCCGTGGCGGCGCCATCCAGCGCGGCCGGCATGATGACGCGCAGCGGCTGCCGGCCACCACGCCTGGCCTTTTGCACCATCCATTGTTGCGGATCGATGCGCTGGCGCAGCGGCGCCGTCACCTGCCAGCGCCGCTCCAGCGGCCGCCCGAGTTGCGGATCGTCGATGCGCAACGTCACCGGCTCGCCGCTGCGCAAGGCCGGCCCCAGCGCCATGTTGGGTCCGACCCCGCGCTTGATGCGGCCTGGATGCAGGAGCAGCGTGGCCCGCGTGCCGCTGCGGTCGGCCAGCGGCAGGTCGAGAAAGGCGTCGGGGATGGGGGCGCCGGCGCTGTCGAGCAGCGTGACATGGGCCATGTCCAGCGGCGCCGTCAATGGCCGGTCGAAGCGCAGCTCGATGCGCAGCAGGTTTTCGGCCACTTCCGGTCCCGAGGGCGTCACGCTGGCGCCGGCCGGCGCCGGACCCGGCACCAGCGCCAAGGCCAAGGCCAGCAAGGCCGCGCTAGCGGGCCAGTTCAGGATAGCCCTCGATGGTGCGCGCATATTTGTGGAAGTCGCGGAATTTATCGCCGTCCGGATAACGGTAGTCGGGGAAATCGTACTCGTTGACGAAATCGCTCAGGCGCAGGTAGCCGCCCTTGGGGATCGACACCAGCTGCATCTCGCCGCCGGCGTCCGAGCGGCGCAATGCCAGCAGCAATTGCGGATTCAGGTTATCGATCCGCATCACCGCCGACAAGGGAGCCATGACCGCCCTGACGCCGAGGTAGGGCTTGGCCGGCCAGTCGATCGGCGTATTCAGGCCCGGCGCGGCGGCGGCGCCGGCAAGATCGGCGGCGCTCAGGAGGTCGGCCGACCGGCTGGAGTTGACCAGCAAGGCATACTCCGCATCGCCCACCTTGAAGCTCACCAGGCCGTTGGGCGCGCTGCCCCAGCCCAGTTCCCCCACCGTCCGGGCGACGATATGCGCGCCGTCCTTCAAATCCTTGAGCGGGATGGTCACCAGCGGCGTGCAGGTGTAGGCCGCCACCAGCGTCGGCTCGCCGCCGAGGGTCATCACCGTCATGCTGCGGATGGGCGCACGGGTCTCGATCTGGTTGTGCACCGGATGGTACATCTCGACCGTGGTGGCGCTGGCCTTGCCGGCGAACGGATAGTCGTACACCCGCAAGGTCGAGGCGAAGCTGCGGTTCGACAGCCCGGCCA
This sequence comes from Duganella sp. BJB1802, assembly GCF_013369445.1. NCBI lineage: Bacteria > Pseudomonadati > Pseudomonadota > Betaproteobacteria > Burkholderiales > Oxalobacteraceae > Duganella > Duganella sp. BJB1802. The sequence goes on from NZ_JABWEF010000016.1 coordinate 44,438, forward strand.
CGTACAGCTTGTTCTGGTAGTAGCGCATGTCGGTCACGGTCAGCGTCTGTTGCGGCAGGTCGCGCCAAAATGCGACGTCGGCCGCCGGCGCATCGGTGATCGCGGCCGAGCCCGTAGCCTTGGCCAGATCCAGCCGCCGGACCTTGCCCTCCGCGTCGATGCTGACGATGGCCGGCTTGCCCTGGCCGTGGGCGCCGCGCACGGTCAGCGCCACGTAGGCCAGTTCGCTGTCCGGCTGCACGGCCAGGTCCTCGAAGCGCAGCGCCGCCGGCGCCACGCCAAGCGCCTTGGCGATCGGCGCCTGCACGTCCTTCAGGTTGAACGGCTTGCCGGCCGGCGCGGTGGGCGCGGGGACCTGCAGCGCGAAGATGCGGGCGCCCTTCCAGTCGGCGACAAACAGCGTTCGCGCATCGCCGAAACCGAGCTTGCCGGCCGACTGGATGGCCGGCGCCGCGTGGACCGCGCCGGCCGCGAAGAGTAGGCTCAACAACAAGCGGCATGGGATGTTCATGGCGATACCTTCCTTTCACTTGATGGCAAAAATGCAGTATAGGCACGGGATACCGTGCCGGTCGCTCCGCCATAAGTCGGTGTTCGGTTCGCCCTATCGTGTATTGTTCCTCAGCTTTCCCAGTAGCCGCGCCGCAGGGCGATCATCACCGCGTGGGTGCGGTCGCGCGCATCGAGCTTCTGCAGGATGGCTTTCATGTGCGCCTTGATGGTGTCTTCGCTCAGGCCCAGCTGGTCGGCCACGCGCTGGTTCGAATTGCCCTCCCCCACCAGCCGCAGCACTTCGATCTCGCGCTTGCTCAACGCGTCGAGCTGGAAGCTGTTCGCCAGGCTGGCCGCGACCGGCGGCGGCAACAGCCGCCGGCCGGCATGCACCGAAAGGATGTAGTCGCCCAGCACCGTGCGGGCCAGGTTCTTCAGCACGTAGCCGGTCGCGCCCGCCTTCAGCCCGCGCGCCACCTGCACGTCGCCGCCGAACGTGGTCAGGATGATGATGCGGGCCTCGGGGTCGATGCGGCGGATCGCGCTGGTGGCCTCGATGCCGTTCAATCCGGGCATCTGCAGATCCATCAGCGTGACGTCCGGGCGCCAACGTTGATATTGTTCGACGGCGCTGTCGCCGTCCTCCGCCTCGGCCACCACCGAGAAGCGCGGATTGGACGACAGCACCGCAGCGATCCCGCTGCGCATCAAGGGATGATCGTCGGCGATCATGACGCTGATCTGGCCACTCTCCATGACTATGCTCCTGTAATTGTCGCGCGAACGTAGCACCCGCGGCGGCGCCGCGCATCACACTATCGGGTATAGGCCAGCGCCGCCGGAACGTCCAGCTGCCACGCGGTGCCGCTGCCTTCGCGGCTGCGCACCGCCAGGCTGGCGCCGATCCCGGCCGCGCGCTCGTACATCCCGCGCATGCCCCAATGGTTGCGGCGACCGCCGTCGCTGAGCACGTCGGCGGGAATGCCGGCGCCGTTGTCGCTCAGGATACAGCGGAATGCCCGCCTGCCGTAGTGCAGTTGAACCTCTATCCGGCACGCCCCGGCATGCTTGCAGGCGTTCGCCAGCGCCTCGGTGAGGATCGCCAGCGCCTCGTCGTAGATGGTCGCGTCGAGGCGGCGGACGGTGCCGGAAACCACCAGGCGGACCGGCTCGGCATCGCCGTGCCGCAGGCGCGCCGCCGCCGCCAGCACCGCGTCGGCGAAACTCGGCTTGCCGGCGTCTTCGCCGCGCAGGTCGCGGATCCGCTCGCGTCCCTCGTCGAGCACCTCGTCGGCCTGCCGCAGCGCGGTTTCGATCTGCAACCGCGCCGCATCCCGCGCCGGCAATTTCATCAGCGCGGCATGCACATGCAGCACCAGCGCCTGCACCGACTGCAGCAGCGTGTCGTGCAACTCCCTGGCGATCCGCTCGCGCTCGTTGATCCGCTCCTGCAGGCGGACGGCCATCTGCCGGCCCAGGCGCGCGATGCGCCATCGATACACGAGGTAGGCGGCCGAGAGCAAGCCGAACACGCACAGCGCCTTGAACCACCAGGTCTGCGTGGCGAGCGGCGCGATCGAAAATTCCACCGTGGTGACCGCGTCCGACCACTGGCCGTTGTAGTCGGTCGCGGCGACGCTGAAGTGGTAATCGCCGGGCGCGAGGTTGCTGTAGTAGGCGCTGCGGCGCGCGCCCGCCTGCTGCCACGCCGCGTCCACCTCCTGCAGGCGATAGCGGAAGCGCAGGCGTTCCGGCATCGCCAGCGCGGGCACGGTGTAGTCGATCTGCAGTGCGGAACGGCCCGGCGCGAAGCGCGCAGGCTGGCGCAGCGCCTGGCTGTCGCCCGGCGGCCCCAGCGTCTTGACGACGACAGGCAGCCTGGGCGTGGGCGGCAGCGGCTCGGCGGGATCCAGCAGGAACACGCCGGTGGAGCGCGCGACCCACAGGCGCGCGTCGGACGCCAGCACCAGCGACGGCGTGGGATTGAGGTAGGGAGCGCTGCCCTCCAGGCCGTCCAGCTGGTCCAGCCGCTCGTATCGCACACGGTGGTCGCGCTGCCGTTCGAACGCGGCCACCTCGGCGCCGGCAACGCGGAACAGGCCGGAAAAGGCGTTCAGCCACAGATCGCCGTTGGCCAGTTCGACGATGCCGGAGATGCCGTCGAAGGTTTCGCCATCGACGCCGGTGAGGCGGTCGAACCGGTCCTCCCCGAACAAGGCCACGCCCCTCTCGCCGCCCGCCCAGACGTGCCGGCCATGCAGATGCAGCGCCATCACTGTTCCCAGCATCAGGCCGTCGGCCGGGCCGTAGCGGCGCTGCGCGGCGCCTTGCGCGTGGACCAGCAGGCCGGGGTGGTAGCCGATCCAGAGTCCGGCGGCATCCGAGCTGGCCATCACGTTGACTTCGCCCTCGTCGCCGATTTTTTGCCACTGTCCCCGCGGTCCATGGCGATACAAGCCCTGCTGGAACAGCGCCACCAGCACGCTGTCCTCCCGGTCCGCCAGCAGCGCCTGCACCCTCACGCCGCCGGTCGCCGCGGGCAGGTCCACCAGCCGGCTGTCCTTGCCCTGGATCCGCCGCAAGTTCCCGTACCCTGCTCCCCAGATGGCGCCATCGCTGGTGCGGGCCAGGCTGGTCAGGAGGTTGTCCCAGACGCCGCCGGTCTGCGTCCAGAGCGGCCTGGCGGTGACCTGGCCGGTCCCGCTGGCGGCGACATGATAGCCGCCGATCCAGACCCCGCCGTCGTCGGCGGCAAGCAGCCCGCCGCCGACGGCCGCTTCCGGAATATCCAGCCTGGTCGCGCGCCGATGGCGAAAGCGGTCGATCCCGCTTGAGGTCGAGGTCCAGATATCGCCCTCCCGGTCCTCGAAGATGGCGGCCACGGCGCGCCCGCTCAAGCCCTGTCGCGGCGCCGCCAGCGCGGTTCCCTGCGCGGTGCGGTATTCGAGCCCTTCCAGCTGCCCCACCCAGAGATCGCCGTGGCGGTCGATCAGCAGGCTGCCAGGATCGCCCAGTTCGCCCCATTGCCGGTACACCGTATTCGGGCGGGCGCCGGTCAGCAGGTTGAGGCGGCCATGCAACGCATCCCAGCTCACCACGTTGCCATCGGGGAGCTCGAACAGCACGCCGGGCCCGCTGTCGACGGCGGCCTTGGCGAAGCGCGTCCCGCCCGGCCTGAGGGAAAACACGCCGGCATCGCCCTGCGCCCACAACACACCGTGGCGGTCGCGCATCAGTGTTTTGTAACGGCCGTCCGCCACGCCCCATGCACTGTCCGGCTTGCGCCAGCGGTCGCGCTCCAGGTAGAACATGCCCTGCGAGGTGGCCGCCCACACGCGTCCGCCGCCATCCTGCTCCAAGCCCCAGACGGCGCGGTCGGGCAAGCCGTCCCGCACGCCGTAGTTGCGTACCCGCCCCTGCTGGATGAAGCTGGCGCCGCCGGTGCGATAGCCCACCCACAGTCCACCGCCCGCCACCGCATTCACCAGGCTGACGTTTTTGGTCGGCAAAGCCGTGTTGGCCGGCGCGAACTGCTCGAACTGCACGCCATCGTAGCGATACAAGCCGCCCGGCCCGCCCAGCCACAGCCAGCCGTCGCTGGTCTGCGTCATCGACAGTATCAGTTCCGGCGCGCCGTCGCGCGCGCTCCAGCTGGTGTGATGCAGGTTGATGGCGGGCGGCGAAGCGCCGTTCGACCAGCAGGTCGTCGGCGCAGCGGCGCCGCAAAGCAGCACGCAGCAAGCCAGCACTGCGCGGCAATAGCCAGGTAATCGCGTGATCATCATGCCGATTAGTTACTAGTTATAGTTTCGCAACTTTCATGTTGAGGATTGTATAGAAGATATCTACCCGATAGGGTGTATGTTTGCCCCCCGCCCCCGGATATCCTCTTTTCATCACCCCATTCGCAAGGAGAATCGACATGGACTTACAACTCAACGGCAAGCTGGTGCTGGTCAGCGGCAGCACGGCCGGCATCGGCTACGCGATCGCGTCCACGCTGGCGCGGGAAGGCGCCAGCGTGATCGTCAACGGCAGGACCCAGGCCAGCGTCGACGAGGCGGTGGAGCGCATGCGCGCGGAGACGCACGGCACGGTCCTCGGGTTTGCCTCCGACCTCAGCCAGGCCGAGGCGGCCAAGGAGGTGGTCCGGCGGCATCCCGGCATCGGCATCCTGGTCAACAACCTCGGCATCTTCGAGCCCAAGGCCTTCGAGGATATTCCCGACGAGGACTGGCTGCGCTTTTTCGACGTCAATGTCCTGAGCGGCGTGCGCCTCGCGCGGCTGGTGCTGCCCGAGATGAAGCGGGCGAACTGGGGCCGCATCATCTTCATCTCCAGCGAGAGCGCGGTGCAGATTCCCACCGAGATGATCCACTACGGCATGACCAAGACCGCGCAGCTCGCCGTCTCGCGCGGCCTGGCGGAAGCGGTCGCCGGCACCGGGATCACGGTCAACAGCGTGCTGCCGGGCCCGACGAAATCGCGCGGCGTCGGCGACTTCGTCGCGGACATGGCGCGCGCCAGCGACAAGAGCTTCGAGCAGATCGAGGCGGAGTTCTTCGACCACGTGCGCCCGACTTCGCTGATCAAACGCTTCGGCACGCCGCAGGAGGTGGCCTCGCTGGTGGCCTACGTGGCCAGCCCGCTCGCGTCGGCGACCACCGGCGCGGCGCTGCGCGTGGACGGCGGCGTGATCAAGAGCGCCTTCTGATGCAGGCCATGCAGATTCCATCGATCCAACCACAGGAGAACACCATGTCAGGGAATATCACCAAGTTGCTGCAGATCGGCTTGCTGCTGTTGTGCGCGGCCGTCGGGCCGGCGCGCGCCGAAGCACCCAAGAGTAATTTCGTCGAAGCCAACGGCGTGCGCCTGCACTACCTGAGCGCGGGGAAAGGCGATCCCGTCATCCTCATGCACGGCTATACGGAATCGAGCCACATGTGGCTGCCGCTGATGGCCCAGCTGTCGAAAGACCACCTGGTGATCGCGCCGGACCTGCGTGGCTTCGGCCAATCCGGGCTGCCCGCCGGCCCCTACACCAAGTCCGTGATGGCGCAGGATGTGCACGCCCTGGCGGCCAGCCTGGGCATCAAGTCGGCCAAGATCGTCGGGCACGATATCGGCCTGATGGTGGCTTACGCCTATGCGGCCCAGTATCCTAAGGAAGTCAGCAAGATCGTGCTGATGGACGCCTTCCTGCCGGGCGTCGGCAACTGGAAGGACGTGTGGCTGCTGCGCGATTTGTGGCACTTCCATTTCTACGGCGAGACGCCGCTGGCGCTGGTCAAAGGCCGGGAGCGCACCTACTTCGAGCATTTCTGGAACGACTTCGCCGCCGATAAAACCAAATCCCTGAGCGAGGCCGACCGCAAGTTCTACACGGCCGAGTACGCGCAACCCGGCCACATGCGCGCGGGCTTCGAAGTGTTCCGGGCCTTCGCCCAGGACGCGGTCGATTTCGAAGGCTACATGAAAACGCCGCTGACGATGCCGATGCTGGTGCTCACCGGCGAAAAGGCCTCGGGCGAATTCCTGATCCAGCAGGCGCGCCTGGTCGACACCCATGTGGAAGGCGTCGTCATCAAGAACAGCGGGCATTGGCTGATGGAGGAAGCGACCTCGGAAGTGGTGCCGAAACTGGTGAAGTTCCTGGCCAGGGAGTGACGCCGGCGCCTGCTTGCGGATGTCATGCCGCGGCGTTGCCGTGGATGGGGAGGTGCACGGTGAATCGGCTGCCCTTGCCCAGCTCGCTCTCGACGTCGATGCGGCCGCCGTGGCGCTTGACGATGCCGTACGAAACGGACAGGCCCAGACCGGTGCCGGTGCCGATCGGCTTGGTCGTATAGAAGGGTTCGAAAATGCGATGGACGGTTTCGGGGGCCATGCCGCCGCCGGTGTCGGAGATCTCGATCCAGACCCATTGCCCGGCGACGCCGGTGCGGATCGTGATCACGCCCCTGCCGTCGATCGCGTGGGCGGCGTTCACCAGCAGGTTCATGAACACCTGGTTGAGCTGGGACGCGACGCACATGACCGGCGGCAGCTTGCCGTATTCCTTGACGATCTCGGCCTTGTATTTGATCTCGTTGTTGACGATGTTCAGAGTGCTGTCCAGGCCGCGATGCAGGTCGGCGCTGGCGCACTCGGTGCTCCCGCCATGCGAGAAATCCTTGAGCGACTGGACAATATCCTTCACCCGTTGCAAGCCGTCCCGCGACTCGCTCATCAGGGCGAGAAAATCTTCGCGGATGAAGTCGACTTCGGCGGCATCCTTCAATTGCGCGATGCGCGCCGCGACCTCGGGCGCGCCGGCGGCCGCGAGCTGGTAGTCGTCGAGCACGCCGAACAGGGTCGTCACATAGGTCTGCAGCGAGCCCATGTTGGAGTTGACGAAACCGATGGGGTTGTTGATTTCATGGGCCACGCCGGCGGCCAGCTGGCCGATCGACGCCATCTTTTCGGCCTGGAGCAGGCGGTCGTTCGCCTCTTGCAGCAAACTGTTCTGGGACATCAACTGCCGGTGCATGGCACGCAGGGCCAGGTGGGTATGGATGCGCGCCAGCACCTCCGTGATGCGGATCGGCTTGGTGACGTAGTCGACGCCGCCGGCGTCGAAGGCCGCCACCACGTTCTCGCTGTCGGTCAGGGCGGTCATGAAGATGACGGGGATCGGGGCGGTGGCGCTGTCCTGCTTGAGCCGGCGGCAAGTCTCGAGGCCATCGATGCCGGGCATCATCACGTCGAGCAGCACCAGGTCGGGCTGCACCAGGCGGCAGCGCTCGAGCGCCTCCTCGCCGTCCTGGGCCACCAGCACGCGGAACTGGTTCTCCTCCAGGTAATTGACCAGCACGTCCAGGTTGGCGGGAATGTCGTCAACGATCAGGATGGTCTGCTGTTCTGCCGGATTCATAGGGCGCCCTCCACGTAGCGCTCGGCCAATTCCACCAGCGCCCTGGATTGGTATTCCCGCGTCAGTTGCCGCAACAGCTGGACGAATGCAGCATACCGTACATCGAACGCCTCGATCTCGTCGGCCAATTGGCGGATCGCGCGCATGTCGCCCTCGCGCGCGAGGCGGTGCAGCCGTTCCAGCTGGGCGCGCGGGGGCGGGATCATCTGGTCGGCGCCGGCCGCGCCCTCGGCCGGCGCGGCCTCCTCCTCGTAGCGCAGCGCCAGCCCGAGCAGGCCGCCCAGGTGCTCGAGCAGGCCGTTCTGGTGCACCGGTTTGGTCATGAAGGCGTCCGCGCCGGCCACCAGGCTCTCGTCCTGGTCCTCCTTGGTGACGCTGGCGGAAATGGCGATGATCGGCAGCCTCGCCATGCCCGGCAGCCGGCGGATCTGGCGGATCGCCTCGAGGCCGTCCATGACGGGCATCACGATGTCCATCAACACGGCGTGCGGCGCCTGCCTGCGCACGCTGTCGACCGCCTCCTGGCCGTTGCAGACCAGCGTGGTGTCGAAGCCCATGCCGCCCAGCAGGTCGCGCAGCACGTGGCGGTTGGCGGCGATGTCGTCGACGATCAGGATGGTCTTGCGTTCGCCGCTGTAGCCGGTCACGGCCCGTTCGGCCTGCGCCGGCGCCTGCACGGCGGCGGCCGGTTCGGCCTCCAGCTCGAACCAGAAGCGGCTGCCCACGCCGGGGGCGCTGTCGACATGGATCTCGCTGTCCATCATGCGTACCAGTTGCCGGCTGATCGACAGCCCCAGGCCGGTGCCGCCGAACCTGCGCTCGGCCTCGCCCACCTGTTCGAACGGCTGGAAGATGGTGTCGAGCTGATCGGCGGACATGCCCACGCCGCTGTCGCTCACTTCGAACCGGATCGCGACGCGCCCGTCGGCGCCCGGCAGGCCGGTGCCGGAGACCGCCAGCGCCACCCCGCCCTGGTCGGTGAATTTGACCGCGTTGCCCAGCAGGTTGAGCAGGATCTGCAGCAGGCGCTTCTCGTCGACCAGCATGGGCGCGAGCTTGGCCGGCGCGCTGACGTCGAAGGCCAGCCCCTTCTGCTCGGCGCGCACCTGGATGATGCGCGCCACGCCGGCCAGAAAGGCGTTCATGTCGACCGGTCCGAGCTGCAGTTCGAATTTGCCGGACTCGATCTTGGCGAGGTCGAGCAGATCGGTGATCAGCATCAGCAGATGTTCGCCGCTCTGCTCGATGGTGTTCAGGCCGGCGCTCTGGCGTTCGTCGAGCGCCTTGTTGCGTTTCAAAATCTGGGTGTAGCCGAGGATCGCGTTGAGCGGCGTGCGCAGTTCATGCGTCATGCTGGCCAAGAAAGTGCTCTTCGCGCGGTTGGCGAACTCGGCCTGCTCCTTGGCGATCTGCAATTGCGTGGTGCGGTCGCGCACCAATTCCTCGAGGTGGTCGCGGTGGCGCGCGAGCTCGGCCTCGGCGCGGGTGCGGTACTCGATCTCTTGTTGGAAGGCGATGTTCTTCGCCTCGATCTCGATGAAATAGGCGTGCAGCGCCCGCCGCGTGTGCTCGACGCTGCGTCCCAGCGCGCCGAGCTCGTCGTTCCGGTGCCAGACGAAGGGCAGGGAAAAATCGCCCTCGGCCAGGCGCGCCGACTCCCCCATCAGGCGCTTGATCGGGGCCAGCAGGCGGCGTTGCAGCAGGGTGACGATCATCAGCATCGACAACAACAGAGCGCTGCCCACCGTCAGCGCGAACAAGCGCCGCTCGCTGGCGATCTCGGCGTCGAGCAGGCCGCTGGCCATCTCCAGGTCGACATTGCCGATCAACATGCCGTCTCGCGTGACCTGGCGCACCACATGCGAGCTGCGCCCGCGCCGGCGCGTCGGATACTCTTCGGACAGGACGTCGCCGGTCCTTTGATCGCGCACCTTGATGGCGACGATGCGCTCGTCGGCGAACAGCGACGCGAGCAATGGGCGGCCGGCGTCGGCGTTGACGTTCCACAGCGGTTCCTGCATGCCCAGCGCCAGGATATCGGTCAGGTAGCGATGTTCGAACTCCCAGCGCTGTCTCTGCACTTCCTCGCGATGGCGAGTGGTGTAGATGTTAATCGAGGCCGGCAGCAGTAGCCCGACGGCGACGGCCAGCACGATGGCGACACGCAGTTTCAATGAGCGCTCTCGTGAAGGAATTGGCGCTTGGCGGCCGACATGCCGTCCAGCTTGTCGAAATACGCGTTTTCGATCTTCGCAATATCGGTGTGGAGCAAGGCGGCGTCGTAAGACTGCTGCATTTTCAGTCCGAGGGCGGTGCGCTGGAAGCATACGTGCAAGGTCAGCTCGGCCAGAGGATGGGCATCGAACGCCAGACGCGCGCGCTCCTTGTTGAGTACGGGGTCGGTGGCGAGCAGATAGCGCAGCACGGCTTTGTCGATCACGACCGCGCGCACCCGCCCGGCCAGCAGCTTCTTCAAGTTGATCGTGTCGTTGTCCGACGCGTCGACCCGCAGCTTGCCGTTCTTGACCATGTCGTCGAAGGCTTCGCCGTTGGAATAGCCCAGCACCACGCCCAGTTTGGCGCCCGCCAGATCGTCCAGAACAGACCAGTGCAGCGGTTCCCCGGCCAGTACGGCAAAGCCGACGGTGCTGTGGCCCATCGGCGCCGAGAAGTGGCATTGGCGCGCCCGCTCCGCCGTGTAATAAGCGGGGAAGTAACCGATGAAGTCCGGATCGGCGCCGCCGGCCTGCATCGCACGCTTCCAGGGGAAATAGTCGATCTTGACGTCGTAGCCGAAGTGCTTGCTGACGGCCTTGGCCACCGCACCGGACATGCCGTCCTCGGGCAGGCCAGGTCCGACGTATGGCAACCACTGCAGACTTGCAAGATGGAGTGCCGGCGCCTGGGCGTGGATAGGCTGTGGCAAGCCGGCCAGCGCGCCTACGACAAGCAAGAACAAACCCATTCGTGTCATCTCATATCCCCACGTGGAATGAGCCAAGTGTACCGCCGAATGGTGCCGGACAGGGTTATCGTTGCGGCACACCAACACTAAACACGAACAGAGGGGTGTCCCGCGCCATCGCTCATCTGTCGGTGAAGCGGAACAGCCTTGCCGGCGTCTGGTGCAGCACCATGCTGCGCTCGCTCTCCAAGGGCAGCAATTGTTCCAGTTGCCGCCTTTGTTCGGCGTATCGTACCGTGCTTTCAAACAGGGTATGTGGCCAGTCGCTTCCCCACAGCAGGCGCTCAGCGCCGAAATGCCGCAGCAACAAAGGCATCGCGGCCAGCGCGCTCGCCTCGCCGCGGCCGGCGGGGCCGTTGCGATAGGCGGCCGAAAGCTTGACCCACACCTGGCGCGACGCCCCCAGCGACAGCAGGTATTGAAAACCCGGATCCTCCACGCCCAGCGCCGCGCTGGGACGGCCGAAGTGATCCACCACCACGTTGACACCGGCCGCCAGCAGCGGCTCCAGCACCGGCTTCAAACCCGCCGCCACCTGATGCACCTCGACCTGCCAGTCGCGCTGGCGTATCTGCTCCAGCAGCGCGCGCCAGCCGGGGCTGTCAAAGTCCGGCGTGGGCAGGCCGATCAGGTTCAGCCGGATGCCAACCACCCCCGCCTGCTGCATCTCGTCCAGCTGCTGCGCCGTGACGCCTGGCGCCACCACGGCAATGCCGCGCAGCCGGGCCGGATGGGCGCGCAACACGTCCAGCATGTAGCTGTTGTCCAGGCCAAGAAAGCTCGGCTGCACCAGCACCCCGTGGGTCATCCGATTGGCATCCAGGGTGCGCAGATAGGCCTCCGGCGTGGCGTCGTAGCCGGCAGGAGCGCGGCGCGGATCCGGCATCGGCAAGGTGTGCAGGAATACATGGGCGTGGCAATCGATAGCAATCATAGAATCAGATCTTTGTGTTCCTGGAGTAGTCGCGCATCCGCCCAGCGGCGCAAGCACCATCCCGGCGGAGAGGCCCATCAAGCTCACGTTGAAATGTCGGCGCGTTATCATGGCGCCAGCTCGGGCTGGGTTGCGCGGACGGACGGCTTGCCCGCCTCCCCGTCCATCTGTTTGCCCATGGTCTCGGGCAGCATCAGCACGGTCAGCACCACCACGCCGTAGGCGATGGCGGCGTCGATGCCGATCGCCGCCCCCAGCGGCATGGACTTGCTCATATAGCCAACCAGCACCGGGAAACCAGCCGAGGCGATGCGGCCGAAGTTATAACAGAAGCCGACGCCGGCGCCGCGTATCGGCGCCGGATACAGTTCGTTGAACAACGCGCCCAGGCTGGCCGGGATGCCGGCCGCGAAGAAGCCCAGCGGGAAGCCGAGGAACAGCATCGCCGTATTGCCGAGCGGGACCAGCAGGTAGACTAACACGGTGATGGTGGAGCAGACCGCGAACAGCGCGACATTGCGGCGCCGTCCGATGCGGTCCAGCAGCTGCGCGCTGGCGATGCAGCCCATCCAGAACGCCACGATGATCACCGCCAGGTAGCCCCCGGTGCCAAGCACCGACAGATGGCGCTCGGTCTTCAGATAAGTCGGCAGCCAGGTCATCAGCGCATAGTAGCCGCCGTGCGCGCCCATGCCGAGCAGGCTGCCGATCACCGTGATCTTCAACAGCTTGGGCGAGAAAATGCCGATCAGCGGCACCTTGTCGGCTGCCGGCGCCGCAGCCGCCACGGCCTTGGCCGGCTCCTTGATCGAGCGGCGCACGTACACCACCAGCAGCGCGGGCAGCAGGCCAAGCATGAACATCACGCGCCATGCCATGTCCGGCGTCAGCCAGGAGAACAGCACGGTGTAGAGTATCACCGCCGCGCCCCAGCCCACCGCCCACGCGCTTTGCACCGTCCCCATGGCTTTGCCGCGATGCTCGCTGCGCACCGTTTCGGCCATCAGCACCGCACCGGCCGCCCACTCGCCGCCGAAGCCGAAGCCTTGCAGCGCCTTCAACACGATCAGCTGCGGAAAGGTCTGGGCGAAGGAACACAGGAATGTGAAGATGGAGAACCACAGGATGGTCAGTTGCAGGGTGCGCACCCGGCCAAGACGGTCGGAAATGGCCCCGGTGATCCAGCCGCCCAGCGCCGAGGCGACCAGCGTGGCGCCGCTGATCATGCCGGCCTGGGTCTTGTCGAGGCCGAACGCCGCGATCAGCGCCGGGATGGCCAGGGTGAACATCTGCACATCCAGCGCGTCCAGCCCCCAGCCGCTGAAGCAGGCCCAAAACGTCCTGCGCTCCTGCCCCGACACCTGCCGATACCAGTTAAACATTGCCATCTCCTCGTATTTTAGTCATTTAAACATATAGATGTTTGAATGAATGGTAATCCTCGAGTGCGGCGATGTCAACCATCGCCGATGGACTGGTGCGCGATATTCGGCTACAGTGCTACACATCCAGCCCTATAGTCCTACATATCAATGAAGAAATCGACCGTCCCCGCAGCAGACGACCGCCTGCCGCTGTACCAGCGTGTGCGCGACGACATGCTGGCGCGGATTTCCAGCGGCGAGTGGCAGACCACGGCGGCGATTCCCACCGAAGGCGAACTGACCAAACACTACGGTGTGGCCATGGGCACGCTGCGCAAGGCGATCGACACGCTGGTGGCCGACGGCATGCTGGAGCGCAGCCAAGGCCGGGGCACCTTCATCCGCCGCCCCACTTTCGACGCCTCGCTGTTCCGTTTCTTCCGCCATCAGATGCGCGGCGAGCAGCATCAAGTGCCGCGCAGCCGCATCCTGAAACGCACGCTGGCGGCGCCGCCGGCTGCCGTGGCCGCAGCGCTGGACCTGCAAAAGAAAGCCCAGGCCATCCGCCTCGACCGCCTGCGCCTGGTCGATGACAAGCCGGTGCTGCTGGAGGAAATCTGGCTGCCGCAGACAGCGTTCGCGGCGCTGATGAAGATCGCGCCGGCCGATTTTCCGGATTTGCTGTACCCGCTCTATGAAACACTGTGCGGCAAAGTGATTGCGTCGGCCGAAGAGACCTTGACGGTGGATTCGGCCGGCAGCCACGATGCCGAGCTGCTGGGCATCCAAGCCGGGAAACCGGTGGTGGTGATCGAACGACTGGCGCTCGGCTACGACCGGCGCCCGCTGGAATGGCGCCGCTCGCGCGGACCGGCGGAAGACTTCCGCTACCAGGTCGAGATCCGCTAGGCAAGCCTGACTGGCCGGCCTGGCGTCCCGTCCAACCCGCCCCGAAAGTTGGCCTACACTACTCCATGTTGCGTTGATCGAAGACTCGCCGCGCCTCCTCGACCTCGGCCAACTTTGTCAATGTCCAGTCGTGCATCACCTTGAACGGCTGCAGCAAAGTGCGGCCGAGCGGCGTAATTTCGTACTGCACCGCAATCGGCGACACCGGTATCACATGGCGCGACAGCAGCCCGTTTCGCTCCAGCTTGCGCAGGCACTGGGTGAGCGCCTTTTGCGTCACCCCCTCCAGCCGGCGCTTGATGGCGTTGAAGCGCACCGGCTCCTCTTCAAGCGAGATCAGCACCAGCATCGACCACTTGTCGGAAACCTGATCGAACAGGGCGCGGCTCGGGCAATCGGCGGAGAAACAATCGATACGGGTCTTCATGGTGGTTTCCTTGGCTATACCTAGGCACCTCAAAGTGCCTAATTGACACTAAGTATAAATCATATACCATGCGATTTCCATCCACCATCGAGAATCATTTCATGTCCTCCATCGACACCAATGTGCTGTTTCGTCCGCTCACCATCAAATCGCTCACGCTGAAAAACAGGATCGTCATGGCGCCGATGACGCGCACCTTTTCCCCCGGCGGCGTGCCGACGCCCGCCAACGCCGCCTACTACCAGCGCCGCGCGGCCGGCCAGGTGGGCCTGATCCTGTCGGAAGGCACGGTCGTCGACCGCCCCGCCTCGCGCAACGATCCCAACATCCCCTTCTTCCACGGCGAGGCGGCGCTGGCCGGATGGAAGGGCGTGATCGACGCCGTGCACGGCGCCGGCGGCCGCATGGGGCCGCAACTGTGGCACACCGGCTCGGCCCGCTACACCGAATGGGAGCCCGAGGCGCCGGTCGAAAGTCCGTCCGGCCTCAACGCGCCCGGCGCGGCGCGCGGCGTGGCCATGAGCGACAGCGACATCGCCGACACGATCGCCGCCTTCGCCAAGGCGGCCGCCGACGCCAAGCGGCTGGGATTCGACACCGTGGAAATCCACGGCGCGCACGGTTACCTGATCGATCAATTCTTCTGGTCCGGCACCAACCTGCGCACCGACCAATACGGCGGCGCGACCATCCAGCAGCGCTCGCGTTTCGCCAGGGAGATCGTGGCGGCGGTGCGCAAGGCCGTGGGCCCCGACTTCCCGATCATCCTGCGCGTCAGCCAGTGGAAACAGCAAGACCTCAGCGTGCGCCTGGCCGAGACGCCGGCGGCCATGACGGACTGGCTGCTGCCGCTGGTCGAGGCCGGCGTGGACGTGCTGCATTGCTCGCAGCGCCGTTTCTGGGAACCGGAGTTTCCCGAGATCGACGGCGAGAACGGCCTCAATTGCGCCGGCTGGGCCAAGAAGCTGACCGGCGCGACCACCATCAGCGTGGGATCGGTGGGGCTCGACGGCGACGTGCTGAACGCGTTCTCCGGCAAGGGCTCGGGCATCATGAGCCTGGACCGGCTGGTCGAACGCATGGAGCGCGACGAGTTCGACCTGATCGCCGTGGGCCGCGCCCTGATCAGCGATCCCGACTGGACCGCCAAGATCCAGGGCAAGCATTACGACAGCCTCAAAGGCTTCGACGCCGCCTCGCTGGCCGAACTCGTTTAATCCCACTCAAACGCCGGGGCGGGAGACCGCCTCCGCCCTCAGATGCGCTGCCTGGCAGTCCACACAAATTACCTCTTCAGGAGCTCTCCTCAATGCGCGCCATATGCCTAAGCAAATACGGTTCAATCGACAATCTGGTGCAGACCGAACTGCCAACGCCGCAACCTAAAAACAGGCAAGTCCTCGTCAGGGTTCACGCTTCAGCCCTGGGACCCGCCGACCTCAAGGTCGCACTGGGCAAAGTCAAGTTCTTGCACGGCCGACGATTTCCCATGGTGCTGGGCTACGACTTCTCAGGCGTCGTCGAATCGGTGGGGCCGGGAGAGACGCAATGGCAACCCGGCGATTGTGTCTTCGGATTCCTGCCCTACGGCCCGGCGAACAACCAGGGCGCTTTCGCCGAGTTCATCGTCGCACAAGCCGATCAAATCGCACGCAAACCGGACAACGTCTCCCACGCGCAAGCCGCCGCCGCGGCCACATCGGCCCTGACAGCCCTGCAGTGCATACGCGATCAGGGCCGACTGCCTGCGACGGACGCGAGTGTGTTGATCACGGGCGCCTCGGGAGCCGTGGGCTCAACGGCGGTTCTGGTGGCCAAGAGGCTCGGTGCCCAGGTGACGGCGCTGGGCTCCCCCAGCGGCCTTGAACTAGCCCGGCGCTTCGGTGCCGACGCGGTGATCGATCGAAAAAATCCCAACATGGTCGACAACGCCGTGGGCACCTTCAACGTTATTTTCGACCCGGCGGCTGCCTATCGCTGGAGCCAATGGAAGGGAAAACTGAAACACGGCGGCGCCTTCATCACCACGCTGCCGTCGGCCGCATTTTTCGCCGACAAGTTGAACAGTTTGTTCTCCCCGTCTTCGGTTGCGCTTGCCTATGTGAAGTCGAAACAAAAAGACCTGGAGCTTCTTGCCGGTTGGCTTGAGTCGGGCTTCGAGGTGGCCGTCGACTCGACCTATCCGGTCCGCGAACTCGCGAAGGCTTACGCCAAATACCAGAAAGGCGATTACCTGGGCCGTATCGTCATCACCGTGGACGATGGTTTCTCAACCTCGAAGTGACTTGCGCCCCTGGTGATGGCGATCCGCCGCCGGTCCGCCTTGCCAAGGCGGACCGGCGGCTTGTACGTCAGAACATGTACGTCAGGCTAAAGCGCAGGGTTCGGCCGAACAGCGGCCTCGCCACGCCACGGTTGCGGGTGCCGTCCGGAGACAGCAGATCGTTGAACAGCGGATCCCCCTCCGTGAACGACAGCTGGTTGGTCAGATTGGCCACATGCAGGTGCGCACTCAGCCGTTCGCTGATCTGATATTGCGCGCCGGCGTTGATGATATGGTAGGCCGGATACAACGTGACGTTGCTGTCCGTCGCCTCCGAGTAGCGCGAGCCGTAATACTGGTACTGCGCGTACAGACTCACCGGCACATCGGTCAGCGGCTTCAGGTCATACGAGGGCATGAGGTTGACCATCACCTTCGGAAGCCGGCGCGGACGGCGGCCGTCCTCGCTGACCTGCACATAGTGGTAGCCGGTGATAACGCCCTGCGGATCCTTGTCTTCCTGCGTAATGGTGTAGTTGGCGCCATTGACCTTGGGGTTCTGCATGACCAGATTGCCTTTTAGCTCCAGGCCCTCCAGCGCGGCGGGACGCCAGCTGAGTTCGATCTCCGTGCCAACGTTTTGCACGCCGCGCTTGTACAACTGCGCCACGTCCGGGCAGGAATTGATCTGCGTGACGCCGCCTTGCGTGCCGCACGAAGCGGAGGTGATGTCCTTGTAGATATTGATCGCGCTGCGCGGCGAGAAGTTATTGTAGAAGGCCGCGATCGAGGCGCCAAAGCCACGCGTGAGATAACGCAAGCCAATCTCGTACTGGCGGATATGTTCGACGGCGCTGACCTCCACCGGCTTGCCGTTGACCACGGTGGCGGTCGCGGTGCTCAAATCGTTCAGGTCTTGCAGGCTGGGCAAACGGAAGGAATCGGACGCCAATCCATACACCGCCAGCGGTTTGCTGAAGCTATAGTTCCCCCCGACCGACCAGCCAAACCCGTGATAGGTCTGCCGCAGCGTATGCGGATCGCCCGGCATGCTGATCTCATTGTCGGCCGTCGTATCCTGGGTGGAGCCGACCACCACGCCCGCCGGCGTCAGGTTGGTGATGACGTTGCGGTCACGCCGTGTGACATCCGCTTTCAGGTTCTGCCAGCGCACACCAAAATCCATCTTCAACTTGTTGCCCATGGTTTCCCAATGGTCAAGCAGGTAGGCTGCGTTGCCGTCCCCTTGTATCTTGCTGACAAAGCCTCCCCAGCCAGGCAAAATCGCGCCGCCCTGCGTCAGGCTTGGACCAACCTGATTGCCCTGCGCATCGACGGCGATCAAATCGACCAGGCGAGACTGATTGGCGACGTCGCTGACCAACAGCGCCTGCTGGAAGTTCGGGGCATAGTTGTAGCGGCTTTTGTAGACGCCGAAAGTCAGGTCATGCGAGCCCTTGAGCGTGAACGATTTCTGGGTCTTCAGATCCAGCGAGGTGCTCGATGCATCAACGTCGGCAATGAAGGGAATCATGAAGTTCAGATTGGCCGACGCCGGCACCGGCGAACCGTCATTCAGGTAGCGGCCCGCGACAGCAGTCGCTTTCGCATACTTCTTGATGAAGTCCTCGCGGCTGATGTTGGCGAACGACGCGCAGGCGTTGCTGGAGGGGACATTGAAGAAGCCGACCAGCTTCGCGTTGCCGAGATTGCAGCCCAGCGCCGCGCCATGCGCTGGCGAGATCACGTCGTTCTGGTAGCGCGCGTTGAGGAAGTTCGTCGAGGTCGCGGTATCGTTGCCCGTGAAGACGGCGTTGAAGCCGTTGGTGCCGGTGGTGTAGCGCAGTCCGGCGGAGACCTTCCATCCATCCTCCAGCTCACGCGAGCCACTCAGCGTGAACATCTTGAAATCGGGATGGATGCCGTCGGCCTGGTCGATGGTGCGCGTGCCGTATTCGCCGGTCATGTTGAAGTAGCGATTGTACGGCGAGGCCGTGGTGCCGTGGGCGAAGTCGATTCCCAGCGGCTGTATGGTGTTCTGGCTGATGGCGGTCGGATTGGCCGGCGTGCCGGGATTGCTGAAACGCGGCACGGAAATCGGCAGGTTCTGGTAAAACGCCGTGCGATCGTTGATCACCAGCGCGTCGGCGCGCGCCGTGGTCTTGCGGTCGTTGCTGGTGTAGACCACATTTCCCCGCACCTGGCCGCCCCGGTCGGCGGTATAGCCCGTGTCGCGCACGCCGTCGCTGCGCCGGTAGAAGCCGCCGACCGCGCCCGTCACATTGGGCGCCAGCGGACCGGAGATGAAAGCGTCCTGGCGCAGGAAACCATAGTCCGCGTACTCGATCTTGTAGCCGCCGGCCACATGATCGCCACCGGTGCGCGTCACGTGATTCACGGTGGCCCCCAGACCGTTCGAATACAAGATCCCGCCCGGACCGCCTTTGACCAGCTCGACACTCTCGGTCATCAGGTCGTCGCGGATGAAGACGTCGTTGTTCATGAACGGCGCTTCAGGCTCTTCATAGGCCGGTAAGCCGTCCACCAGCTGCGGCGCAAAGCGGTAGCCGCCGGTGACCGGCAGTCCCCGCACGGTGATGTTGTTGCTGGCCTCGCCGGCGCTGCCGCCTTCGGAATAGATGCCGGGGAAATTGGCCAGCATGTCGGCCGTGCTCATCGGTGCGAGCCGCTGGATTTCTTCGGCGCTCAACGTATTGATCGAGAACGTCGCATTCTTCTTGGTCGTTGTCTTGGTCACGCCGGTGACGATGACCACCGCCGACGGATCGGTAGCGGCCTCGGCGGCCTGAGGCGCCGGCTTGGCGGCCCCGCCCTGCTGCTGCGCGAATACCAGTGCGGGCGCCAGGCAAATTGCCAGTGCCGCCGAACGCGTGAGGTAACGAGTGATCGAATAAGTCATGCTGCATCTCCTTTTATGATTATCAGGCGGCGCGCTGCCGCCAGAACAATTTTTGTTATGTCTATCGTTGTCATTTCCGAGAAAATTGTTTAATCCTGTGTTGTTACCTCCTCCAGAGTTGGCATGTCGGCGCCGCGCCGGGAGCAGGTGATCGCCGCCGCCCGTCCGGCAAAGTCCAGCGCGGCGAGCAATGACGGGGCATCCAGCGCCGACAACGCGGCGCGCGTCAGCAGCTTGTGCCATGCCAGGTAGGCCAGCAACGCCGCCTGGAATGTATCGCCGGCCCCCACCGTGTCGACGACCTCGACCTTCCGCGCCCGCATGGCGTGCTTGCCCGCCGCGCGTGTCGCCGCCAGCACGCCCTGCTCTCCGCGCGTCACGACCACCAGCGCCACGCCGGCGTCGATGGCCATGTCGATAAACTCCTCGGGAGTCCGCCCCGGATAGACCAGGCCGATATCCTCGTCGCTAATCTTCAGCAAATCGGTCACCGGCAGCATCCATTCGATCGCGCCGCTCCATGCGGCGCGGTCGGGCTGTATCGTGAGCCGTACGTTCGGATCGAACGCAATCAGGCTGCGGCCATGTTGACGCATGACGAGCTCCTTCAACGTCGAGGCCACCGGCTCGACCGCCATACAATAGGATCCGACATGGATGGCGGCCGCATCGCGCGGCACGCGCAGCAGGTCGGCGGCAACAACTTGACGTTCGGCGGTCGCGCTGCCGTACAAGGTGTAGGCCGGCACGCCTCCGGCATCGACATCGACCGTGACCAGCGCGGTCGGCGCCGGCGGCCTCGGCGCGGCGGTAATATCGACACCCTCGATTTCCAGCGCGCTGGCCAGTTTGCGGCCGAACATATCGCCCGACAGGCCGCCGAAGAACATCGGCGACATGCCCAGCCGCGCAAGACCGACCGCCAGGTTGAATGGCGAACCGCCGATACGCGCGGACAGCGCAAATCCGGCCGCCGTGTCGCTGTCGCAAAACACATCAAATAACGCTTCACCGCAAACGACGATCATGCTACCTCCGACACTGCGTTGATATCCGGCGCGCGCGCGTCCACGCGGGCCCCATCCTGGTTGAATACATGGAGCCGGCCGACCATCGGGCTCACCCGCCAGGTGGCGCCGCTCGCGGGCGGTTCGCCCTGCACCACCACCATCAGCGACTTATCCAGTCCGGCGACCTGCACATGCACATAGGACTCCGCGCCCAGCCGCTCGACCAGCAGCACGGTGCCTGCGATCGCGCCGCCGCTATCCGCCGCGAGGTGTTCAGGCCGGATACCGACAGTGACGTCGGCCTGCGGCCCAGCGGCCGTCGCGCGCCAGCCCAGGCGCACGACGCCCAACCACAACTGGCCGCTCGCATCTATCCTGCCTGGCAGCATATTCATCCGGGGACTGCCGATGAAGCCGGCAACGAAGACATTGGCCGGCTGGTCGTACAGATGCATCGGCGCGCCGATCTGCTGCACGCCGGAAGGTCCCAGCACGACGATGCGGTCCGCCAGCGTCATTGCCTCGACCTGGTCGTGCGTGACGTACACCATGGTGGCGCCGAGTTGCTGGTGCAGCCGCGCGATCTCGACGCGCATGTCGGCGCGCAGGGCCGCATCGAGATTGGACAGCGGCTCGTCAAACAGGAAGGCGCGAGGCTTGCGCACGATCGCGCGCCCAATGGCGACGCGCTGCCGCTGTCCGCCGGAGAGCTGGGGTGGACGGCGTTCGAGCAAGTGCTCCATCTGCAGCATCTTCGCCACCGACTGCACGGCGGTCTTGATCTCGGCCTTCGGCACCCGCGCCAGCCGCAAGCCAAAGGCGATGTTCTCGAACACCGTCATGTGCGCGTACAAGGCATAGCTTTGGAATACCATCGACAGGCCGCGCTTGGACGGCGGCGTATCGTTGACGCGCTCGCCGCCGATACGGATCTCGCCGGTGCTGATTTCCTCCAACCCGGCGATCATGCGCAGCAAGGTCGACTTGCCGCAGCCCGACGGGCCGACCAGCACCACGAATTCTCCGTCCTCGATAGTGAAATCGATGTCGCGCAAAATGTACTGCGCCTCTTTTCCAGGGTAGGTCTTGCCGACGCCCTGCAATGCTATCGCTGCCATCTCAGTTCCTCTTTTCCGTCATGCCCATCGTCCACACCTTGAGCGAGACGACGCGGTCGCCAGCTTGTGCCAGCAACGCCAGGCCGTCGGCATCTCGTCGTGTGGGGTAGACGCGGCTGGTCAGACTGTTGCGCTCATTGACGTATGCCTCGATCATGGAGCCGTCCAGGAAAAGCCGCATGTGCAGCGGCTCCTCCGCCAATGCGAACGCCCCGCCCTGCACACCGCCATCGCGGCCACTGGCGCTGCGGGTGCGATCGATCTCCAGGCGATTGCGCGCGGTATCCACATACAGCTCGGTCAGCTCGGCGTGTGCGGGCGCTGCGCGCACACCCAGGCCTCGCTTGCCTGCAAGCGGCGATGGCGCCAGCACCAGTTCCATTTCCAGGGCGCGGCCGTGGATGGCCGAGAGCGCCGCCGCCGCTTGGTCCACGCTCACGTCGCGCAAGTCCAGCAATTGCTGGCCGCGCAACGTGGTCAGCTCGCCGATCGGCGCCAGCCGCAACTCGCCGTCCGTGCCCAGCGTAAGCACAATAGGCAACCCGCCGTTGTGGGCCCAGCCAGCGTCGTACTCGTCCTGCAGCTTGCGCTCGCCCTGGGCGATGGAAAACACAATGCTGCGCCCCGTCTTCGGATCGACGAACCCGCTTGGCCCGGAGAAGTGGCCCTGCCCCAGATCGAACACACGCGGCGCCTCGATGTCCGGCGTAAAGCGCGCGGTGGCGGCGTCGAACACCCCGATCCAATAGTAGGCTTGGCCATGCAGATCGTTGAGGAAGACGTGGCGTTCGCGTCCGTCAGGCCCTTTACCTACGGGCAGCAACACAGGCAGTTCCCACGTGGCCTCGAACCCGGGAAAGCGTTTGCCATCGATGGAGAACAGCGGGCCGCGCGGCGTCCAGTTGCGCAGGTCGGAGGACTCGTAGACCAACGCGGTGCCGCTGCGGCCGGGAAGCGACGAGCCGACCAGCTGGAACCAGTGCGATCGAGTGCCATCGCGGAACACAAAAGGATCACGGAATTCTCCGAAGCGTCCCTGTCCCTCCTTCTGCAACGTGACCGGCGTGGCGTATTTATCCCAACGCACCAGATCCGGATCCCGCAACTCGTGCGGTGTCGCCATGCCGGTGCGTTGGTTCGGCTTGGCCGCGTCATTGCCGGCGGTGAAAAACAGCACAGGCGTGCCGTCCGCCGCATAGGTGGCGCTGCCGGACCAGATTCCATCGGTTGCCAAGCCATCGTCCTCCGGCGCCAGCGCTATCGGCAGCTCGCGCCACCGCACCATGTCCGGACTGACCCAGTGTCCCCAGTGGATCTGATGCCAGAACGGTCCAAACGGATTTTTCTGGAAGAACAGGTGATACTGGCCGCCATAGTAAAACGGCGCATGCGGCTCGTTCATCCAACCGGCATCGGGCATCAGGTGGTATTGCGGGCGGTGCGGGTCGCCGTCGAAAATCGATGACGCGATCCGCAGGTCCGAAGGCGACAGCGTCGGCACGACGCCATGGCGATCACCGAGGTCGGCCGCCATGATGGCGGACACGGCGGCGGCATCGGATGGGCCGGCGCCGACGCGCACTTCGTCCATCAGGCCAAGGAAGGTGTTCAGCTTGAAGACCCCACCGATTTGCTCGGCCTGCGAGTAGCGGCCTATCGTCAACGGCAACGCCGGCATGGAAAATTCCCCGTCGACCGGCGCCGCGACATTGAGCAGCCGCTCGCCGTTGAGGAATAGCGCCACCAGCCGCTTGGCGGGATCGTAGCTGGCGGCGACATGCGACCAGGCGTCGCGCGGCAATTTGCGCTCCTTGATGCGTACATCGACGATGGCGCTGCCAAAGCCCAGCTTGATCCCCCAGGTGCCAAACCGGTAAACGCCGAAGGAAAAACCCTGCTTGGCCTCGCTGTCGAACTGGCTCAGGAAGGCCGAGTAATGGCCGCCATCGCCCCACTCGAACGCATGCGGAGCAACCCAGGCACTGAGCGTAAAGCCTTGCGCCAGCTGCGCCGAGCTCAGACCGGGCGCGGCGATATTGGTCGAATAGCCGTCGAACAGCAAGCAGCCGTTCCTGATGCAACTGCCGGCCGGACGCCACAGCGGCGCGGAGTCGGGCTTGAAGCGCGCGCGGTTGAAGACGTAGTCGACGGCATCGCGCCGCCCCGATACGGCCTCGGTGGCCAGCTTGCCGTCGCCCTCGTCCAGCGGCCAATACGCCAAGGGCGGCGCGGCCGTGGCGGCGACCGCATGCAGCGCCGTCATCAGGCAGGCCAGCAAGCCAGCGCCGCGCAGGCGCCGCAGGTAGTGATTGATCATCGTGTCTCCTCCAGGTGCTCTTATTTTTGTATGTCTATCGTTGTCATTCTCGAGCCAAAAGATCGTCAACCCGGTACAGGCCATTTTCCAACCGTAGCGGAATCGGATCGCAGATGCGGCCCACGAATTGACCGTCCACGCCGGTGTCTTCAAACGCCATCAGGCTGTCCTTGCCGGTGACCGGATCGCGCAGGATCTTGCCGGCATAGCGGCGGCAAGGGATGTCGCCGTCGAGGAAACCTGGCGCGGGCTGCCATGGTCCGAGCGGATGATCGGCCACCAGGTAATGGGTGCCGGACACGCCGCCATCGTGCTCGGCCCGCATTTGGTCCGACCAGTGCGGCGCGACATTGCAGAACACGCAGTACCAGCGGCCTTCCCGTTCGAACACCTGCGGCACTTCCAATTGGCCGTAGTGTCCGCCTTCATACACAGGCGCCGTCGCTTCCCATTGCATCAGGTCGGGCGACACCGCATGGCCGATCACACCGCGCTCATACAGCGGACCGTCGTTGCGGCGCGCGGTGAAGAACATGTGGTACATGCCGTCTATTTTTTCCGGCAGCACCCACGGATCGCGGAGCGCACGGTCATGCCAGCGCCCTTCCGCATGCTCTTCATAAAACCGTTCGTCCAGGTCGAGCGCCAGACCGGTGCCGACACGCGTCCACGGGCCGTCGATGCTGGCCGCCACCGCATGGCCTATGCGCTGGCGCATGCCATTTTCAGCGCGGCTGGTGCCGGTATAGAACAGGTGGTAGCCGCCTTCGGCCTTGATGACCGAGCCGGTCCAGGTGGTGTAATCGTCCCATGCGGGACCGGCCGACGGCCCGAATACCGTGCCCAGCGGCGTCCAGTCACGCAAGTCCGACGATACCGCGTGACCGATCGAAACATTCCAGTGGCGTAGATCTGGATTGCCGATCGCGCGGTCGGCCTGCAGGAAAAACAGGTGCTGCCGCCCCGCTTCCTCGAAGTGCCAAAAGTCCCAGATGAATTTGTCGCTGATTTGAAGTGTCATGATGCTTCCAAAAGTTAGCCCTTGACTCCGGCGCCCGCCACCGACGCGACAAACTGCCGCTGGAAAGCCAGGAACACCGCAAGTACGGGCAAAGTGATCACCGATGCGTAGGCCATGATCTGCCCCCACGAATTAGTGCGTCCGAAAAATTGTTGTATGCCCGGCTGCACCGGACGGAACGCCTCTCCCTGTATCACCATGATCGGCCACAGGTACTGGTTCCATGCGGAGATGAACAGCACAATGGCGGCGGTGGCGATCACCGGACCGCTATTGGGCATGATGATGCGGGCATAGACCGTCCACAGGCCGGCGCCATCCATCTTGGCTGCCTCGTCCAGTTCCGGCGGAATATCGCGGAAAAACTGATAGAACAGAAATACGCAGAAAGCGTTGGCGAGGAAGGGGATCACCTGCACGTGCAGACTGTTGAACCAACCGGTGTGCAGTACCAGCCGGCCATGTTCGATGGCCGGCCAAGGCAGGCGCGCCACCAGCGACAGCAACGGGATGGCGATCACTTCAAATGGCACGATCACCATCGCGACCACCAACGCCAGCAGCAGGTTGCGGCCGCGCCAGCGCATGCGCGCGATAGAAAAGGCCAGCATGCTGTTGACCAGCACGCCGCCGACCACGACCAGTGCCGCGATCAACGTCGAGTTCAGCAGGAAGGACGGCAGGTCGCTTTTCTCGAACACCGCCGTGTAATTGCGCATCGACCACTCCGCCGAGGGCAGGTACGCCGACCAGCGATTCAGATTGGCGAAGATCGCGGCATCGCTCTTGAACGACGAAATAAACATGAACAGCAAGGGCGCGATGAAGACGATGCCGATTGCGCTCATCGCGATGAACAACGTGGTTTCGTGCAGACGCTTGCGCCAGGTGGTGCCCATCATTTCTCTCCTTTTGCGACCAACGCGCGCTGCATCCAGGACAACGCCAGCACGATGACAAAGAACACCAGCGTGATGGTCGAACCATAACCGACGTCCTGCTCCTTGAAGCCGCTGCGTACAGCGTGGTACACCACGGTCGATGTCGAATCGAGCGGACCGCCCGAGGTCATGACATCCACCTGCGTGAACAATCCGAACGCCAGCAGCGTCGTCGATACCAGGACAAACACAATGGTGTTGCGCAGGCCCGGCAAGGTGACGTGGACAAAGCGTTGCCAGGCGTTGGCGCCCATCAGCGTGGCCGCCTCATACAGTTCCGGCGAGATGGACTGCAGGCCGGCCAGGAACACCAGCATCTGGAATCCGGCCCCCTGCCATGCCGACATCAGCGCGATGGCCGGCAGGGCGTAGCGGCTGTCGCCCAGCCAATCCGGACCGGCGTTCGGGTCGCCCAGCAAGCCTCGCAACAATTCATTGAGCATGCCGCGATCCGTGTTCAGCATGAAGGCCCAGACGATGGACGCCACGACCATCGACGTGACCACCGGTGCAAAATACACCGTGCGGAAGAAGATACGGCCGCGTATCTTCTGATTGACCAGCACCGCAAGGCCGAGCGCAACGCCGCACTGCAATGGCAGCACCAGCAACGCAAACAGGAAGGTATTGATCAGCGATCGATAAAACAATGGATCGCTGGCGGCCAACACCCAGCGCGCGCCGCCCAGCGCCTCGGGCAGGTCGAGATGGAACGCTTCCCGGTAGGCGCCCAATTCGGGATGCAAGCGCCGGACCTGGCGCCAGGTGGGATAGCGGACGCCATCCTCGTCCCTGAGCACCGCACCCGCTTCGCGCAGCGGTTCGACGACGGCCAGATCGAGCGCGAGCAATCGGCGGTAGTTGTCCAGTCCGATATATCGCGTGGGCTCGGGCGACATCAGGCGATGGTTGGTCAGCGTGGCGCCGGCGGCCAGCAGCAGCGGCAAGGCGACGAACAGCATGAACAGCAGCACCGCCGGCGAGGCGAACAGCGCCACCGCGAATGGACTGTCCTGGCCGAGTTTGAGTTTCATAAGGCCCCCCTCCCTTTTGGCGCGCCGAAGCCGTAGCCGTTGTTGCGCGCGATATTGTGCTCCATGGCTTCCACGGCCTCGTCCAGTGCCTCGGCCACATCCTTGCCGCTGCGGATGTCCGCCATGGCTTTCTCAAAGGTGGACGACAGCGCCGGATAGGCCGGCGTGGCCGGCCGCGCCACCGCATAACGCCTGGCGAATTCAAAATACGCCCGCCAGTCGCCATCGGGACGATAGTGTTCGGTCATCATGGCGCCCTCGGCGGTGACAGGTACGAGGCCGGTCATGCGCGAGGCGGCGGCGATTTCCGGCGAGGAGATCAGATGGGTCAAGAACGCCGCCGCGCCGTCGGGATTGCGGCAGCTCTGGGTGATGCCCCACTGCCAGGATGCGGCGCCTATCTTCGGCCCGCGGCCAAAGTCCGGTGGCGGCATGACCACCAGATCGCCACCGAACCGCTCGCTGTATTCGCGCGCCTTCCATGAGCCAGTGTAGTGGAACAGCGATCGGCCTTGTTCAAATGCGCGATCGTCGGCTGGATGACGCTCCACCAGCTTTTCCTTGAATAATCTGCCGTAA
The DNA here is from genome assembly GCF_013369445.1 of Duganella sp. BJB1802. Taxonomy (NCBI): domain Bacteria; kingdom Pseudomonadati; phylum Pseudomonadota; class Betaproteobacteria; order Burkholderiales; family Oxalobacteraceae; genus Duganella; species Duganella sp. BJB1802. Next base: position 71,648 of record NZ_JABWEF010000016.1, read on the forward strand.
TAGCGGCCGACGCCAACCGCCGTGTCATTATTGAGCACGCCGTCGACATGCAAATAGGTGGCGCGGTCGATCAGATCGGTGCCGGCGCTCTGCAGCCACGGCGAAAAAGCGTAGCTGTACCATTCGCCCTTGAAGCGGCCGTTCAAGTCCAGTGGAAAGCGATAATGACCGCTGCGCTTCGCGGTGGCGAGAATGTCGTGGAATTCAACCGCCGTGTAAGGCTTTTCCATGGTTGCCTCGCGCACGCCCAGCGACGCCAATTGCGAACGCCGGGCAAACAGCGCCAGCACCACGTCCAGTTGGCCGACGCTATAAACCTTGCCCTTGTAGGTGCCGCGTCCGCCTTCCAGCAGGCGGGCCAGTGCGTCGGCGGGCAACAGCGTATCCAGCGAGCGTATATGGCCCGCCCAGGCGAAGTTGGGCACGGTCGGCTGGTCCAACGCAATAACGCATGGCAGCTGGCCGACCATGGACGCGGCGGTAATGGATTCGGTATACGAGCCCTGCGGGATCGCCTCGACCACGACCTTCCAGCGCGACTGCGAGCCATTGAAGCGCTCGACCGCGGCGCGTCCCGCAGCCATCTCGAGGTCGCCGGTATCGTGGCGCCACACCCGGATTTCAACCGGCGCCGCCATCACTGTCCCCGCCATCCCGGCCAGCAAAACGATCAATGCGCGCTTCATGGCTTGGCCCTGGCCGGCGGTGCCGCCACCGTGCCCCGCATAACCGGCACGCAAGGCACGCGGACCGTCCTGGCCATTTGACCGCCGGGGTCCAGCACAAAACGTCCGGTGAGTTCGCCTATCTCACGGTATGGCAGCGCCACCGTGGTCAGGCCGGGATCGAGCGCTTCGGAAATGAGCCTGAAATCATCGAAGCCCACAATGGACACATCCGCCGGAACGCGCAGTCCCCGCCGTTGCAGGATGAAAATGACACGCATCGCCATCTTATCGTTGCCACACAAGATGGCGGTAGGCTGGTCGGCGCCGGCGAATAGACGGTCGACCGCACCGGACAGATGCGCAAATTCGTTTGCGTCGTCCGCCTCGGCGCCATGAATCAGCCATTCCGGTCTCGATGTGATGCCGTGTTCCTGCATCGCCTTGTGGAAGCCGCGCGCACGCAGATCGGTCGCCACCATGCCGGGTATCAGTTGCAGAAAGGCGATCTTGCGGTGACCGGCCCGCAGCACGATTTGCGCAGCGGCATAGCCGCCGCTCTCATCGTCCGGGACCACCTGCATATAACGCCCCGCCGTTTCAAAGCAATTGGCCAACGCGGTGGGCGTGCCGCCAAGCGACATCGCCAGTTCAACCCGACGGTGAAAAGGGGTCGCGAACAAAATGCCCTCGACACGGCGCTCCCGCATATCGGCAACCAGGCGCTCCGCCACATCGGCATGGCCGCCGGTTTCGCCGATCAGTAAAACCTTTCCCAGCTGTTCGCATACTTGCTGTATGCCTTTGATGATCTCGGTGGAATCGGGAGTTGTGGTCAGCTGCTCCGCAATGACCGCAACCAGACCGGTCGGGCGCCCACGCAGCATGCGTGCGGCGGCCGAAGGCGTGAACTCCAGCGTCCGCATCGCCTGTTCAATGCGGTTCCGGGTCTTCTCAGAAACTTCCGTGCCGCCATTCAGTACGCGCGACACTGTTTTGATAGAAACGCCTGCCTTTTCGGCGACATCATGAATCGTTGCCACACCGTCTCCTCTGCTGCTGTTTTTTTGAGTCGACTTCCTTGAACAAACGAAAATGTCCAACGTTGTCATTTTTAGAGATGATAGGCAATCCTTGGTTGGACGTCAACAGGTATCTACAGGACACCGCGCGCACCGCGATGACAGATTCGGCCAAGCGATACTTGCCGCCTCAATGCGCGCCAGGCAGCGTATAGGTCACCACGTACTGCTCGCCGGCCTTCAGCGCCATCTCGTAATGCTCAGGCCCGACGGCGCGAATCGCTGTGCCGCCGGCATGCGGCCGGGTTGCGCTCATAAACCGTAACACGCCATCCCCGGCTGGCGCCGACACCCGCATCTCCGTCCGGTTGGCGGACACCGAAATGTCCCCATGCGGCGTCGGCACCCTGCCTTCGATCCATTGCAAGCCGCCCAGCCGGGGCTCCACCACGTAAGCCTGGTAGCCGGGCAGAGTCGGCCGCACACCGAGATAGTAGCGGCCGAACAGGTAGACCGGACTCGCTCCCCAGGCGTGGCACAGGCTCATGCCAAAGGGCTTGCCATACATGGCGTAGCGCTCCGCTCCCTGCTGTTTCGGATCGTACTGCTCCCAGAAACAGCTCGCTCCGTCTCGCAGCATGCCGCCCCAATAGTCCTTGACCTGGGCGGTCACGTAGTCCTGCTGACCGCTTTCCGCCAGTGCCGCCAGTTCGTAGAAACGCATATACGGCGTGGTGATCTTCTGCACCGCGTCGTTCTTCAGCACATTGCGCTTGACTGCCTCCGCCTGGGCAGGCGTCAGATAGCCGAACATCAGCGCGAACATGTTCGCGTGTCGCGTCACCAGCGGATCCTGCTTGCCTCCGACCCGGCGGTTGACCAGCACCTGCCGCTGCGGATCCCAAAAGGCCGCCATGGTCTTGTCCTTCAATTCCGCCGCCAGTTGACGATATTGGGCAGCCCTCTCGTCATCCTTGGCCAACGCGGCGCAGTCGGCCATCGCCTCCAGGCTGCGCGCGAACAGCAACTGAATCACGCTCAGCTCGCCCTCCTTGGGCATGGGCGCCCAGTCGACAAACACCCAATCACCCGGCAAGCCCTCCAGCATGCCATCGACGTTGCGCCGCCCCAGCACGAAATCCATCAGCGTTACCATGCGCGGATAGATGCTCTTCACAAAATCGGCGTCGCCCGTGTAACGATAGTAGTCCTGTATGCCGATGAACCAGTACAGCGAATAATCCAGGATGGTGTTGATGTGCATGTCCACCGGATCCGCCCCGCGCAACGCCCAGGTCGTCCGCTTGACCGTATCGCCATCAAAGAACGAGTAGTAGTTCATCAGGTAGGCTTGCGCGGCATCGCCGGACCAGACCCAGTGGTCGCGCTTGATCCCATCAAGGAAAAACTCGCGCGTGTTCAACTCCAGTGTCCGGATCGACACGTCCCAGATTCGGTTCAGTTCGTCGTCCGAGCTTTTGAAGCTGCCGCGCTGGGTGATCGGCAGGTACTCATACATCAGCACGACATCGTCAACCGTCATACCCTCGTCCAGCTGAACGTTCACATAGCGCATGGCGCGCGAATGCGCAGCGACGAAATCGCCGTCGGCGTCGACGGAATAGCGGTCCAACGTCTCGCAGGTTTCGATGGAGAGCGCCTCGTCCCGCGATTCGCCATAATACAGCGCGACCTTGCCCCGCCCCGTCACATGTTTCAGCCTGACGAAACCTATGGTTTCCTGGCCGAAGTCCACCAGCAGCGAGCGCGGGCTGCGTTGGATCACGGCCGCCTGGATCTCGCGCGTCGCCAATTTGTAGCGCGACGGCAGCGCATCGGGTGTATCGAAGTTCCAACTGGCGGCCCGCACCGGCGCACTCTTGGGTGGCTTGTAATGAGGCACCGGCCCCACCGTCCACGTCGCGTCGGAGCGCACAGTCGTACCCTGCAGGTATAGCGCTGGCGGCGATGCCGCGTTGTACACCTGGACGTTGATCACATGCTTGCCGGACGGGAGCATGATATGGTGCGGATCGCCCTGCACGAAGCGGCCATCCAGCATCACGCTGAACTTGCCTTCCACCGTCAACCCAAGCTCCTCCGGAGCGGCCAGGTCGACATCCTTGATGAAGTTCACCAGCGGCTGGTGGCTGTAGAAGCGCCAAAACGGCATGAACAGCGCATCGCGCTCCTTACGCTCGACCTGCATCTGATTGCTCAGCCAGATCTCGAAGTCGCCGGGAGACCAAATCCATGTGGCTGAAGAGGCCGCGAACGCCTTGCAGCAAGCAGCGAAAAGCAGGGCCGCGAAGGCCATGTGGCGAGAGCGTGTAGTCATGCCGACAATGTAGCGGAACCCAAAAACCGCGCGATAATTTATTCAGCCGTACCGATACCCGTTTCGATATTTCGATGGCTGCCGCGTCCCATTGCACCTGCAAGTTCCCCATTCCGGACTTTCGGCGGCGCAAAGAAAAAAGGCCCGCATCAACTTGATGCAGGCCTTATGGGAGTTCTCCGAAGATAGCCCTCATAGGAAGTGCGACCGATTGATGGCTCCCACCTGCTCCGGAAAAATCCCACCGCACTCCGTACTGACTCCGTACTCCCCCTTCGAATTTTCATTGCGCGGGAACGATAGGACCGCCGCCCTATGCACCGTTCCGATTGCGCGTTACATAGGCCAGCACCGGCATCAGCAACAGGACCAGCGGCAGTTGCACCACCAGCCCCGAGATGATCGCGATGGCCAGCGGTTGCTGCATCTCCGAACCCTTGCCAATGGCGAAAGCCAGCGGCAGCAAGGTCAGGATCGCCGCCAGCGTGGTCATCGCAATCGGCCGCATGCGGTTGATGCCGGCCTCGACCAGCGCCTGTTCCATCGGCATGGTGCGCAACAGGTCACGCTGCTCGGAGTAGTAAAAGATCGCCACCTCGGTGGCCATGCCGATGATCATGGTCATGCCCATCATGGCGGAAATATTCAACTCCGTCCGGCTGATCCACAGGCCGGCGAACACCGCCGACACCGCCAGCAGCGCCGTCACCAGAATGGACAGCGCGATGCGGAAGCTCTCGTACATAAACAGCAGCAGCAGGAACACCAGCGCGGCCGCGGCGGCGAACACCATCAGCAAGCCCTGGAAGGCGATCTGCTGCTGCTCATACAGCCCGCCGAGCGTGAAATACGCGCCGGCCGGCAGCGCGTCAGGCTGCGCCATCGCCTGTTTGACGTCGGCGATCACCGAGCCCAGGTCGCGCCCGCTGATGCGGGCGGTCACCGCCACCATGCGCTTGAGGTTTTCACGGGCGATCTGCGGCTGGCCGGTGACCGCCTGCATCGTCGCCACCCTTTGCAGGGGGAACAGATGGCCGTCCGGCGCGCGGAGTTGCAGCTGCAGCAGCGCCGTATCCGTGCCGCGCAAGGCCTTGGGGATCCACAGGCGCAGGCCCACCATCTTGGCGCCGACGGCGACGCGCGTCGCGACCACGCCGTTCAGCATCGCGTCGACCGACTTGCTGACCGCGTCGACATCGGTGCCCTCCTGCGCCGCCTTGGCCGGGTCGATGTGGATCAGCAGCGCGTCGCCGGCCGGATTGATGCCGTTGCGGACATCGACCACACCGTTAATTTTCGCGATGCGCGCGGCCACCTTCTGCGCCGCGCGGTTCAACTGCTCGGGGGTGTCGGCGAAAATCTTGATCTCCACCGGCTGCGGCACGGCCGTCAGGTCGCCGATCAAGTCCTCCATCAGCTGCGCCATTTCGATCGTCAGGCCGGGCACGTCGCGTTCGACGCGGCCGCGGATATCGTCCATCACCGCTTCCACCGGACGGCGATTGCCGGCCTTGAGGCGGATGAAGAAATCGCCGCTGTTCGCCTCGCTCAGGCCGCCTCCAAGGCCGGTACCGGTGCGGCGCGAGTAGCTGTCCACATCGGGAGTGTCGCGCACGATCTGCTCGACCTGGCGCAGCAGGCGGTCGGTCTCCGACAGCGCGGTGCCGGGTTGGCTGCGGTAGTCGAGGACGAAGCCGCCCTCGTCCATCGCCGGCATAAAGCCCGAGCCGACGGCCCGGAACGCCAGGATGCCGACCATCACCAGCGCCGCCACCGCCGGCAGCGCCAGCAGCGGACGGCGGAACAGCGCCGTCAGCGTCCGCCGATAGTGGCGCTGCAACCACAGCAGCAGGCGCGATTCGGGATGCGGCTCGGCGTCGCGCGCCTTGAGGAAGCGCTCGGCCAGCAGCGGCACGGCCAGCCAGGTGAGCAGGAAGGAAATGAACAGCGCCGCCGCCATCGTCAGCGACAACGCCTTGAAGAAGGCGCCGGTCACGCCGCTGAGGAAGGCCAGCGGCGCAAAGATCACCAGCGTCGAGGCGCTGGAGCCGGCCAGCGGACGGGTGAATTCGATCGCCGCCGAAATCACGCGCTCGTGCATTTCTCCCCGCCCGCCCTGCAAGCGGCGCACGATATGCTCGATCATGACGATCGCGTCGTCGATGATCAGCCCGACCGCCGCCGCCATGCCGCCCAGCGTCATGATGTTGAAGCTCATGCCCAGCACCGACAGCAGCAGCACCGTGCTGGCCAGCACCGCCGGCACCACCACCACCGCGATCATGGTCACCTTGACATTGCGCAGGAACACCAGCAGCACCAGGGCCGACAGGCCGATGCCGATCAGCACCGCGTCGCGCACGCTGGCCGCCGATTCCGTCACCAGCTCGCTCTGGTCATACCAGCTGGCGATCCGCACGCCGGCCGGGATGTTGCGCCGGTATTCCGCCAGCTTGGCCTTGACGTCGGCGGCGATCTGCACGCTGTTGCTGCCCGGTTGCTGGTACACCGAGAACAGCACCGCGTCGCGGCCGTCGGCGGTCACGCGCGTCCATTCCGGCACCACCGCCTGCTCCACCGTGCCGACGTCGGCCAGCCGCACCATGGCGCCGGCCGCGTTGCGCAGCACGGTCTGGCGTATCTGCGCCAGGCTTTGCAGCCGGGTGTCGGACATCACCAGATACAGCTTGTAGTGATCCTCCAGCCGCCCCACCGCCGACAGGACATTGGCGGCCGCCAGCGTGCGCGCCACCTCGTCCAGCGTCAGGTCGTGCGCGCGCAGCCGGACCGGATCGACCGTCACGCGGTACTCCTCCAGCGCGCCGCCCATGGTCTGCACGCTGGACACGCCATTCACACTGGACAGCAAAGGCCGCAGCTGGTACTCGGCCAGGTCGCGCAGCTGCACCGGCGACAGCGTGCTCGACACCAGGCTGTAGGCGATGATGGGAAAGACGGTCGGATCCATGCGCCGCGTGGTCATCTGCGTCCCGGCGGGCAGCTGGCCGAGCACCTGGGCGATGGCGGCGTTGACCTCCAGCGTGGCGCCGGCCATGTCGCGGCCCCAGTCGAAATTGATCGACACCTCCGCCGAGCCGCGGCTGGTGGTCGAGCGCAGGTTGCGCACGCCCGGCACGCGCCGCACCGCCTCCTCCACCGGCCGCGTCACCAGCATTTCCATCTGTTCGGCCGGCTGGTCGCCCGCGTCGAGCGACACCACCGCCCGCGGGAACGGGATGGTCGGGAACAGCGAGACCGGCAGGTGCAAGGCCGCCACCATGCCCGCCATGGCCAGCATCAGCAGCAGGAACAGGATCGAGCGGCGGTGCGACTGGGCCCATGCCGCGACGCTCATGGCGTGCTCCCGCGCACGGCGTCGCCGTCGTGCAGTTCGTAATTGCCCAGCGCCACCACCGGCAGCGCCGCGTCGAGCGGCCCGTCGACGCCCACCAGACGGTCGGCCTCCACCAGCTTGCGCACGGCCACGCGGCGCGCCTTGCCCTGCGCCACCTGGAACAGATAGGCGCCCTGGTCGTCCACCAGCACCGCCTGGCGCGGCAGCGACCACGCGGCACGGCTGCCCAGCTCGATCGCGCCCTGGAGATGGCTGCCGACCGGCATCCGCGCCTGCGCGGCGGCCGGCAGCAAGGCGATCGCGCCGGCCATCTGGGTCTTGGGATCGACCATGTTCTGTATCGAGACGAGGGTGCTGGCGACCGCCGGCGCGTCCTCCTGCAACGGCGCGAGCGTCACCTTCATGCCGGGCTTCAGTTCGGCGACGCGCGCAGGTTCGACCGCCAGCAGCACCTTCAGCCCATCGGTGCGTCCAAGCTGGACAATGGTGGCGCCGGCCGCCACGCGGTCGCCCTGGACGACCGGGATGGCGGCGACCACGCCGTCGAACTGCGCCTTCAGCTCGACCGAGCCGTGGGCGCCGTTCAGGCGCGCCTGCGCCGCCAGCATGGCCTGCGCGTCCGTCGCGGCCTTGGCGGCGGCATCGACCTGGGATTGCGTGGACAGCTGCAAGGCCAGCAACTCCCGTTGCCGTCCCAGCTCACGGCGGGCGAATTCCATGGCGCTGGCCGCCTGTTCATAGGCCACCAGCGCGTTCGGATCGCTGGACAGGACGGCCAGCAACTCGCCGCGCCGCACGGCTTGCCCGGCGACGACGGCGATCCGGGTCAGCTGCCCGGCCTGTGGCAGGCTCTGCGACTCGACCTTGCCGGCAGCGACATCGCCGAACACGCTCAAGGTCAAGGGCATGGGCTGCATGCTGGCCTTGACAGTCTGCACCAGCACGCTGCCGCCGCCGGGCTCGTCGCCGGCAGCCGCGCCCGCGCCGCCCGCGTGGGAATACCACCAGGCGCCGCCGGCGGCCAGGGCCAGCAGCAGCGCCGCGCCGATCAAGTTCATTCGGGTCATGGTTTAACACTTTCAAGGTTGGTCATATCGATGCCGAGCACGGTGCGCAAGCCGACCCGCTGCTCCAGCATGGCCTGCTCCAGCGCGAGGCGCTCCAGTTGCCTGGCCAGCAGCGCCGAGCGCGCCAGGGTGTAGGCCAGCACGTCGGCGTCGCCGGCGCGCAAGGCCCGGTCGCTGCGCGCCAGCACCCCGGCCTGGTCCCGCAAGTCGGCGTCCAGCCTGGCGGCCTGGGCGAGGTTCAGCGCCTGTTCGTCCAGGATGCGCCGGACATCGTTGCGCGCGGCCTGCACCCGCACCTGGTATTCGTCATACGCCTTCTGGCGGCTGGCCTGGCTGATCGCGATGTTGCCGCGATTGCGGTTCAGGAACGGCAGCGACATCGTGACGCCGATCCCGCTCGAATACACGTTGCTGGAATCGCGCGCGCGGGTAAAGCCCAAGGTCAGCGCGGGAAACTGCGCCAGCAGCGCGCCGCGATAGCGCTGGTCTTCGGCCTGGTACGCGGCCTGCAACGCGCGCAGGTCGGGACGCCGCTGGGCAAGGTCGTCCAGCGCCGACCGCGCCAACGCCGCGTCCACCGCGCCGGCGTCGCTGTCCGTCCGCAGCGCCAGGACCGTGCCGGGCGCAAGTCCCAGCAAGGCGTTCAGTTCGTGGGCGGACTGGTTTTGCAACTTCCGCAGATCAAACAACTGGCGGTCCACATCCTGCAGCGCCGCCAGATTGGGCGCGACCGCGTCGCTGTTCAGCAGGCCGCCGTCGAGCGCCCGGCGCGTGCGCGCATAACGGTCGGCGAACACCTGGCGCGTGTCGTTCAACACCGCCATCTGCTTGCGGCCCTGCACCACCTTGACGAACAGCAGCTGCGCCTGCGCGGCCACCTGCCATTCCTGCCACAGCAGCGTGAGGTCGGTCTTGGCGGCGTCGTTTTCGGTGGCGCGGTGCTGCGCGCCGTGCGTCAGCAAGCTGGCGACGTCGTAGCTCAGCCCAGCGCCGAACGCCGTGGTGGCGCCCGCCCCGCCGCTGTTGGACAGGTCGCGGCTGAAGGACAGCTGTGGATCGGGCAGCAGGCCGGCGGAGAACGATTGCGCATGGGCGATCGCCGCGTCGTCGCGCACCAGCCGCAATTCAGGATTGTTGACCACCGCCAGCATCGCCACTTCGACGATATCGAGACCGTCGTCCGGATCAAAGCGATGCGCGGCCATCGCTGGAAACGGCAGGCTGCGGGTGTCGACCACCAGCCTGGCCGGCTGGCCCTCCTGTAGCGGCAACGGCTGGTAGCTGGAGCAGGCCGACGCGCAGGCGCAGGCCAGCAGCAGTCCATGCCGCAGCAGCGGGGTTTTCAGTGCCAAGAACATAGTGGAATCCAAGCGGGGGCTGAACAATGCGTGCAGGATACTTGCGACAGAATTAAGTGCGCGTTAAACCTGGTCGGATATCCAGCCGCTGTCTTTCAGCTAAGTTTGCTGTAATCAAGCCTACATATTTGCTCGCCATACTTGCCGCTTGTTCAAGGCGCAGGATGGTCCGGCGCCTGCAAGTCAAAGGATGGCCCGGCGTGCGCGTACTACTGGTGGAAGATGACGACATGGTGGGCGAGGCGCTGCAGCTGGCGCTGCAGCTGGCCGCCTTCGCGGTCGACTGGATCCGCGACGGCGCCAAAGCGCTGGAAGCGGTCTTCACCCGCTACGACCTGGTGCTGCTCGACCTCGGCCTGCCCGGCTGCGACGGCATCACCGTCTTGCAGGCCTTGCAGCAGAACGCGCCGCTGCTGCCGGTGATGATCGTCAGCGCCCGCGACGGGCTCGGCGACCGCGTGCGCGGGCTGGACCTGGGCGCCGACGACTACATCCTGAAGCCGTTCGACATGCCGGAGCTGCTGGCGCGCATGCGCAGCGTGCAGCGCCGCTACCGCAAGCAAAACGAGCGCCACGTCGGCACCGACGCCATCCGGCTCGACCTCGATTCGCTGAGCATGTGCGCGGGCGGCATCGAGGCGCCGCTGTCCCAGCGCGAGGCATCGCTGATGCAAGCCCTGCTCGCCAGGCCGGGGGCGATCCGCTCGCGCGAGGCGCTGGAACGCGAGGTGTACCGCAGCGACGACGACGTCTCGAGCAACGCGCTGGAATTCCTGATCTATTCGATCCGCCGCAAATTCGGCCAGTCCACCATCCGCAACGTGCGCGGCATGGGCTGGGCGGTGGCCAAATGAGCGCCTTGCGCTCGCTGCAAGCGAGGCTGGCGCTGTGCCTGGCCGGCGTGATGCTGATCGCCGCCGGCATCGCCGGCACCGTTTCCTATCGCACCGCCTTCCACGAGGTCAACGAGCTGCAGGACGACCAGCTGCGCCAGATGTCGGCGCTGGCGAAGCGGCGCCACCTGGCCACGCCCTACGGCCTGCAAGACCTGGACAACCAGGTGGTGGACGTGGGCGCGCGCATCATGGTCCAGGTGCTGCACCAGGGCGCGTGGGGCGACGTCGAGGGCGCCGAACTGCCGCTGCCGCTGGCGGCCGACCTGCCGGACGGCCTGCAGACCCTGGAGGTGCAAGGCCAGCAGCGGCGCCTGTTCCTGCGCACCCTGCCCGGCGGCGAGCGCGTGGCGGTCAGCCAGAGCACCGCCGTGCGCGATGAAGTTGCGCACAACGCCGGCAAGACCACCATCGTCCCCATCGCCGCGCTGATCCCGGTATTGGCGCTGGCGATGATCGCCCTGATACGGCATATGCTGGCGCCGGTCCTGCGCCTGGCCCAGGAGCTGGACCGGCGCGGCGACGATCAGCTGGCGCCGCTCGACGACAGCGACGTGCCCAGCGAAGTCTTGCCGTTCACCGCCGCCATCAACCGCTTGCTGCATCGCGTCGAACTGGCGCTGGCGCAGCAGCGACGCTTCGTCGCCGACGCCGCCCACGAGCTGCGGACGCCGCTCACCGCCATCTCGCTGCAAGCCGAACTGCTGGCGGGCCTGAACCTCGGTGAGCAGGCCCGGCCCAGGTTGCAGTCCCTGCAGCGCGGCATCCTGCGGGCGCGCCATCTGGTGGCCCAGTTGCTGCTGCTGGCGCGCCTGCAAGGACGCGAGGACGCGCACCGGGACGCCGTCGCGGTCGGCCTGGTATGCCAGAGCGTGCTGGAAGACTTGCTGCCGCTGGCCGATCACAAGCAGATCGTCCTCACCGCCAATGTGGACATGGCCTGCAGCGTGCACTCGGACGCGATGGACTTGAGCGCCGTGCTGCGCAATCTGATCGACAACGCCATCCGCTACACCCAGCCCGGCGGCCAGGTGGGCATCGACATCGCATACCACGGCGCCGCGCTGCACATCCGCGTCAGCGACAACGGCCCCGGCGTGCCCGCGCACGAACGCGAGCTGGTGCTGTCGCCCTTCTATCGCGGCGCGGCGGCCACCGGCAGCGGCTCCGGCCTGGGACTGGCGATCGTGCACAACATCGTCCAGCGCATGGCCGGTACGGTCGCCCTGAACGCCAGCGGGCCCGACGCCGGCGGCCTGACCGTGCGCATTGCCCTGCCCATCCCATCGACGGAATCCCCTGCCCTTCCCACCCCGGACGTTCTTCATTTTCAATGAGAGTATGTATGCACACCAAACCCATCCAGCAAGCGCTCCTTCCCGCCCTCATCAGCCAACTGTTCCTGATGCCCGCCTACGCGGCCGACCCGGCGACGCCCGCGCCGTCCGGCGACGCGATCCAGGTGATCGTGGTGGACGCCCAGCGCGCCACCAACGCCAACGCGCGCCAGGCGCAGGAGCAGGCGCCCAACCTGATCAACCTGATGACGGCGGCCGAGATGCGCAAGCTGCCCGACGTGAACATCGCCGAATCGGTGCGCCGCATTCCCGGCATTTCGCTGGAGACCGACACCGGCGAGGGACGCTTCGTCAATATCCGCGGCCTCGACGCCGATCTCAACAGCACGACCTTCGGCGGACTGCGGCTGCCGCCATCGAACAACGCCTCGCCGTTCGGCGGCGGCCGCGCCGTCGCGCTGGACGCGATCCCGACCGGCCTGGTGGGCGCCATCACGGTGACCAAGTCCAACCTGCCGGAGCAGGACGCCGAGGCGCTGGGCGGCACCATCGAGATCACGCCGAAGACCACGCCCCGCAATGGCAAGCCCTTCCTGGAGGCGCGCATCGGCAGCGGCCGCGAACCGCTGCGCGGCACCAATATCGCCGACCTGTCGCTGACGGCCGGCAGCCGTTTCGGCGGCGACGGCGCGGACAAGGACAGCGGCAACGCCTACGCGTCCCATCCGTTCTCGATCGTCGTCACGGCCGCCTACTACGAGGACAAGCGCGGCATCGACGATGTCGAACCGGGCTTCCTCGACGATGGCGTCCATTCCCCCCTGACCTACGCCGGCTGGGACCAGCGCTGGTACCAGTATCACCGCCGGCGCCACGGCGTCGGCATCGACCTGGGCTACCAGCCGGACGCGCGCAACAGCTACTACGTCCGCGGCTTCGACGCCGGCTATACCGAATCGGTGCTGCGCCAGCGCCTGACGGTGACGCCGGACGGCGCGCCGGTCGCCACGGCCAGCGGCTTTATCGACGGCATGGGCGCCAACGGCTTCGACAAGACCTTGCGCGACGAGCAGGAAACCATCAACAACAAGGTGTTCATGGCCGGCGGCAAGAACCAGCTGGAGCACGCGGTGCTGGACTACCGTCTGGGCTACACGCGCGGCTCGTACAACAAAGCGCACGACTACAATTCCGACTTCAACTACACGCCGTCAGGCGCGGCCACCGTCAGCTATGCCAACAGCGGACCGGGCAACGTGCCGGCGTTCACCGTGAGCGGCGCGGACTACCTGAATCCCGCCAACTACGCGCTGGCCAAGCTGCAGAACAGCACCACCGACATCTCGGACCACGAATGGTCGCTGGCCGCCAACCTGGCATGGGATGCGCGCATCGGCGGCTACGATGAAGAGAGCCTCAAGGTCGGCGCCGGCGCCCGCCTGCGCAAGCGCGTGGTCAACGGCCAACCCTATTCATTCGACAATCTGCCGGCGCTGCCGCTGACCGCCGCCTCGGGCGGTCCCGGCGTCACGTTCTATGACGACCGCTATCAGAACGGACCGCAGCTCACGCCGGGGCTGATGCAAAAGCTGTACGGGGACCAGCAGATCGTATCGGCCTCGGACGCGCAAAACGCCGCGCTCCAATACCTGCAGGACAAGGAGGACGTCTACGCCGCCTACGGCCAGTACCAGATGCGCGCCGGCGCGCTGGGCGTGACCGGCGGCGTGCGCGTGGAGGCGACCCGCGCCAACTACGCGGCCAACGCCAAGGGCGCCGACGCCGCCGGCAATCCCCTGATCCAGCCGGAGAACCGCGACCGCAACTACGTCAACTGGTTCCCCAGCGTGCAGGCGCGCTATGAACTGGGCGGCTCGACGCTGCTGCGCGCGGCCTTCTCCTCGACCATCGCCAGGCCGGGCTTCAGCCAGGTATCGGCCTCGCTCAACATCGATCCCGGCGCGAACACCGTCACCAAGGGCAACCCGGACCTCAAGCCCACCACGGCCAATTCGTTCGACCTGTCGTTCGAGCGCTATCTGCCCAACGCCGGCATCGCCTCCATCGGCGTCTTCGACAAGGAGATCAGCAATTACATCGCGGCCAGCCAGAGCAGCCAGACCTTCCCCAACAACGGTTTGTTTGCCGGTTTTGTCGGCGTCGCCCACGTCTACTCGTTTGCCAATATCGGCAAGTCGGCCGCGCGCGGACTGGAGCTGAACTACGAACAGCGCTTCACCGCCCTGCCTGGCTGGCTCGGCGGCCTGGGCGCCAGCGCCAACTACACCTTCGTCGCTTCGCGCTTCGAGATACGGCCCGGTGAGACCTCGACCCTGCCGTCGACCTCGCGCAACACCGTCAACGCGGCCGTCTTCTACGAGGCCGGCCCGTGGAATCTCCGTCTCGGCATGTACACCCTGTCGCGCAATTTGTGGGCTATCGGCGCCAGCGCGGCGCAGGACGTGTATTCCGAACGCCGCACGTCGTACGATTTCGGCGGCGCGTACGCGCTCAACAAGCACGTGTCGCTGTATCTCAACGCGAAGAACCTCAGCGACACGCCGCTCAAGTTTGCCGAGGGCACGGCCAACCGCACCATCCAGCGGGAATTCTACGGCCCGACCTATCAGGCCGGCGTCAATCTCGTTTACTGATCCTCATCCACCACTTCGGACACGCTATGAACCACACCGCACGCTACACCGCCCTGCTCGCCCTGCTGCTGGGCCAACTGGCCACGCCCGACGGCATGGCGGCCACCGCCGGCTACGCCATCCAGGACCGTCTCGCCCTGAGCGGCGACGGCAAATGGGACTACGCCAGCATCGACGCCAGCCACCAGCGGCTGTATGTCACCCACGGCAACCAGGTCCAGGTGCTCGACCTCGCCACGCACAAAGCGGCGGGCGCCATCGCCGGCACGGAAGGCGTGCACGGCGTCGCCTTCGCGCCGGAGCTGAACCTGGGCTTCACCAGCAACGGGCGCTCGGACAGCGTCACCGTGTTTGCGCTCGACAGCCTGGCGGTCCGGCAGCACGTCAAGGTCGGCGGAAAAAATCCCGATGCCATCCTCTACGTTCCGCAAGCCCGTCAGCTGTACGTCTTCAACGGCAACAGCGCCGACGTCACGGTCTTCGACGTGCCGAGCATGCGGATCGTCTCGACCATCAAGGTCGGCGGCCGGCCGGAATTCGCGGTGAGCGACGGCGCCGGCCGCATCTACCTCAACATCGAGGACCAGAACGCGATCGAGGTGATCGACATCGCGGCCGGCAAAGTGGTCGCGCACTGGCCGCTGGCCGGCTGCGAAGAGCCGACCGGACTGGCGCTCGACATCGCCCATGCGCGCCTGTTCGCCGCATGCAAGAACAAGCTGGCGGCGGTGGTCGACGCGCGGGACGGCAAACACGTGGCCGGCTTCGCCATCGGCGCCCACCCCGACGCCGTCGCCTACGACGCGGCGACCGGCCGCATCTACGTCTCCAACGGCGACAGCGCCACGCTGACCGTCGCCCAGCAGCTGACGCCCGATCGCTACAGCGTGCTGGCACAAGTACCGACCGCGGCCGGCGCGAAGACGATGGCCTTCGATCCCGCGACCAAGAACGTCTACCTGCCGGCATCGATCGGCGGAGGGTTGAAGGTGCTGGTGGTCGCGCCGGCGGAGCAATAACCGTCGGTTGAATCGCGATGGGGACGGGAGTGCGCCAGCCAGCTCAATCCGGCAGGGAAAACAAGACCTCAACCTGCAAGCCCTGGCCCTCCGGGGGGGGCGACAAGGCGATCCGCGCGCCCAGGGCGTCGCATATTTCCTTGACAATGGCCAGCCCGAGACCCGAACTGTCCGGCCGCGCCTCGTCGAGCCGGTAAAAACGCTCGAAGACCTTGGCGCGCTCGGCCGCCGGAATGCCGGGACCGTTGTCGACCACGCGGAGCCGGGCCTCGCCGTCGTGCCGGGCCAGGGTGACCGTCACCGTGCTGCCGGCGGGCGTGTGCTGGATCGCGTTGTCGACCAGGTTGGACACCAGCTCCCGCAGCAGGTGGGCCGGCGCCGGCGCCGTGATGGTCTCGTCGAGGCCGTCGATGCCGAGGTCGATTTGCCGCTGCTGGGCGAGTGGCGCCAGCGAGTCGATCGCCTCCACCAGCGGCACCGAGAACAAGGTGCGCTGCGTCCGCTCCGCATGCTGGCGCTTGCGCTCGAGCGCGGCGAGCACCAACAGTTGATTGATGACGCGCGTGCCCTGCTGCACCGACTTCTGGATCGCGCCCAGCACCTCCTTCTGCGTCCCCTCCACGCCCGGACTGCGTTGCGCAAAATTGAGCTGCGACGAGATGATGGCGAACGAGGTCCGCAATTGATGGGCCGTGTTGGCCACGAAGCGCTCGTAGGACGACAACGCGTGATCGAGCCGCTCCACATAATCGTTGATCGCGTCGGCCAGCGGTTGCAGCTCGACCGCCTCGTCGCTGGCATCGAGCGTTTCCAGCGAGCCGGGGCTGCGCTGTTGCAGTTTCCGTCCGAAGCGGGCCAGCGGCTTGAGGGTCCAGCGCAACGTGATCACCAGTCCGATGATCACGATGACCAGGATCAACAGGTGTTCGCGCATGGTCAGCAGGAACAGATCGTGGCGGAAGGCTTGGTGGCCGCGCAGCGTCTGAGCGACCTGGGTGACGGCGAACTCGCCGGCCGGCATGTTCGGCAACGCCAGCGCGTAGGCGATGGTGCGGGCTGGCTCGCCGCGCATGGTGGTGATGAAAAACTGCTCTTGCTCGATGGCCAGCGGCCCCGGATAGGGCGGCAGTTTGGCGTCGCCGGCAATCAGCTGGCCGCGCTTGCTGCGCACCGAATAAAACACCATGTCCTGGTATTTGCTGGCGAACAGCTCCAACGCGGCCGGCGGGATGCTGATTTCATAGCCGCCCTCGACCGAGATCAATTGTTCCGCGATGATGCGCGCCGAACCTTTCAGCAATTGCTGCTGCACCAGCGTCGCGATCTGGTCGGTGCTGCGGTAGGTGACGACCAGGTCGATGCACGAGATGATGACGGTGGGCAGGAATACCCACAGCCCCAGCCGCCACTTCAGGCTGTTAAGCGGCCGTATCATGGGTCAGCATATAGCCCAGGCCGCGCAAGGTGATGATCTGCGCGCCGGAACATTCGAGTTTCTTACGCAGGCGCAGGATATAGATCTCCAGCGCCTTGGCGGACACGCAATCGTCCAGCGTACACAGGCTGTCGCACAGCGCCTTCTTCGAGACCGTGGAGCCCTGCCGGCGCATCAGCATCTCCAGGATCGCATGCTCGCGCGGCGTCGGATTCAGGTCTTGCTCGTTGAGGAAGAAGCGTTTGGAATTGCTTTCATAGCGTATGGCGCCGCAATGGAGCACCGGGTTGATACGCCCGCTGGAACGGCGCAGCAGCGAACGCAGCCGCGCCTCCAGTTCCGTGATGTCGAAAGGTTTGGCCAGATAGTCGTCGGCGCCAAGATTGAGGTGCTCAACGATGTCGGGCAGCGAATCCTGCGCGCTGATGATCAGCACCGGCGTCGGATCGTCCTTGCGCCGCAACCCCTTCAGCACGGCCTGGCCTGGGACGCCAGGCAAGGTCAGGTCCAGCAGGATGGCGTCGTACTGCTGCGTCAACAGCAGCGTACCCGCCTCTTCGCCGCTGTATGCCTGCTCCACGGCGTAACCGGACTGGTTCAGCAGGCGCTTCAGCCAGGACGACAGTTCGCGGTTGTCTTCGACCAGCAGTAATTTCATGGCATTCCCTGTAACAGTGCGGTGGCCCGGCCGGTGTCGTATTTTGGTGCAACCGGCCGGATTGAAGGCAAATTGAAGGGTTCGCTCTCGTATCTTGAGTGTGTCGCACCGGCAACGAAAAACCGCTTGCCATATTACTCTAAAAAAACAGGAGACAGAACCAATGAAGACCAAACTTATCGCGCTCGCCGTATTGACCACCTTGGGCGGCGCGGCGCATGCCCAAAGCAGCGCGGAGCAATTACAACAAGCGCTGGCGCAAGCCCAACAGGCCGCGGCCGACGCGCAAAAGGCGGCCGACCAGGCGCGCAAGGCCTTGGCCGATATCCAGCAAGCCACCGCCAGCGCCAGCGCGCCGGCGCATACCCCGGCGGCGCCCCAGCCCGGCTTCGATACCGACAGGCCCCTGAGCGGCGGCCTGGTGCTGGGCACCAGCAACGATTTCGTCCGTTTGTACGGCTTGATCGACCTGAGCGTGAGCCGCCACACGAATGCCGACAGCAGCGGCGCGTCGCTGACCGATATGTCGGTGGCCTGGTTCAGCGGCAACCGCTGGGGCCTGGAAGGCGCCCACGCGCTCAAGACCGGCGACGACCTGAAAGCGATCTTCCGCCTGGAGAGCGAGTATGAACTGCCGACCGGGAACATGGATACGCCGGGCACGCTGTTCAACCGCGACGCCTGGATGGGACTGGAAAGCAAAACGCTGGGCAAGCTGACCGTCGGCCGCCAGAACACGCTGGCGCGCGAGTTCTCCAAGATCTACGGCGACCCCTACGGTTCCAGCAAGGTCACCATGAACGAGGGCGGCTACACCAACAACAACAACTTCAAGCAGTTGATCTTCTATTCGGGCAGCGCCACCGGCACCCGCTACGACAAAGGCGTGGTCTGGAAAAAGGAATTCGACAAAATCATGGTGGGCGTCGGCTACCAGTTCGGCGGCATCCCCGGCGATTTCAACTCGGGCTCGACCAAGTCGCTGGGCGTGGCCTACAACGGCGGCACGGCCAACCTGTCCGCCTTCTACAACACCGCCAGCGTGGCCGGCATGACCAACACCAGCTACTCCGTCGGCGGCAACTACAAGCTGGGCATCGTGCGCCTGAACGCCGGCTACTTCCACTACACGGCGGACCAGCCGACCGCCCTCGGCAACCGCAAGGACAACGCCTACACGGTCTCGGCCAAGATCGCACCGAAGGGCGTGTTCGACTACGAGGTCGGCTACCAGGTCATGGACGCCGACAACGCCGCGGTCAACGGCGGCGGCTATGTGCTCAACGCCTACGCCAACGCCAGCAACGCCAAGGCCACCGCCAGCGGCAAGCGCAAGACGCTGTACGGTTCGATGTTCTTCCACTTCGACAGCCGCACCGAACTGTATCTGGCGGCCGACCGCCTGAACACCGACGGCAGCTACCTCGCGGCCCAGGCCAACGGCCACAAGTCGCAGCTCGGCCTGGCGACCGGCATGCGCTTCCGCTTCTGACGGCCGGCCACCGGCGATCGCCTATGATGCAAGCTCGCCCGTCCGGGCGGGCTTGCCGCCGCGGGCCAGATAATTAAAACATAAATAACGGAGACCACCATGAAATCCCCACTCAGCGCCATCACGGCCGCGCTCTTGCTGGCCGTTGCCGGCCCCTCCCAGGCGTCCGACAAAATCACCATCATGGTCGGCGGGATCGAGAAGCAGATTTACCTGCCGGCCAAGCTGGCGGAACAACTGGGCTATCTGAAGGAGACCGGACTGGACATCGAACTGCTCAGCGAACCGGCCGGCGTCAACGCGGAAACCGAAATGCTGTCGGGCGCGGCGCAGGGCGTGATCGGCTTCTACGACCACACGATCGACCTGCAGGCGCGCGGCAAGTCGGTGCAATCGGTGGTGCAGTTCAGCCAGGCGCCGGGCGAAGTCATCCTGGTGTCCAAGGCCGCCGCCGGCAGCGTCAAGTCGCCGGCCGACTTCAAGGGCCGCACCCTGGGCGTGACCGGACTGGGCTCGTCCACCAACTTCCTGACGCTGTACCTGGCCGCCAAGTCCGGCATCAAGAGTACCGAGTTCACCACCTTGCCGGTCGGCGCCGGCTCGACCTTCATCGCCGCCATGAGCCAAGGGAAGATCGAGGCCGGCATGACCACCGAACCGACCATCTCGCGGCTGGTGCGCACCGGCGCTGCCAGCATCCTGGTGGATCTGCGCTCGCCGAAGGAAACCGAAAAGGCGCTGGGCGGCACCTACCCCGCCGCCTGCCTGTACATGGAGTCGGCCTGGGTCAACGCCCACAAGCCGCAGGTGCAGAAGCTGGCCAACGCCTTCGTCAAGACCTTGCGCTACATCCGCACCCACAGCGCCAAGGAAATCGCCGACAAGATGCCGGCCGATTACTACGCGTCCGACAAGCAGATGTATATCGCGGCGCTGGAGAGCAGCAAGGCCATGTTTACCGACGACGGCGTGATGCCGGCCAACGGCCCGGCCACGGTGCTGGGCGTGCTGAACGCCTTCGACAAGTCGGTCCAGGGCAAGTCGGTCAATCTGGCCAACACCTACACCACCGAATTCGTGAAGGCCGCGAAATAATGAAGACACCCGCCATAGATCTGAACAATGTCAGCAGGAAGTTCGTCAGCCCGCAGGGCAAGGTCACCCTGGCGCTGCGGGAGTTCAGCCTGACCGTCAACGAGGGCGAGTTCTGCGCCATCGTCGGGCCGACCGGCTGCGGCAAGTCGACCACGCTGGGGATGATCACCGGCCTCAATCCACCGTCGTCGGGCTCGGTCAGGGTGTTCGGCCAGCCGGTCACCGGCATCGATCCGAATATCGGCTTCGTGTTCCAGGCGGACGCCGTCTTCCCGTGGAAAAACGTGATCGACAACATCGCCATCGGCCCCATCTACCGCGGCATGGACAAGTCGGCCGCGAAGGACAAGGCGGCCGACTGGGTGCGGCGCGTGGGACTGGCCGGCTTCGAACACCACTACCCGCACCAGCTGTCGGGCGGCATGCGCAAGCGCGTGGCGCTGGCCCAGACCTTTATCAACGAGCCCAGGATCCTGCTGATGGACGAGCCGTTCTCCGCGCTCGACGTGCAGACCCGCGCGCTGATGCAGGACGAGTTGCTGGGTCTGTGGTCGGAGCGGAAGGCGTCGGTGGTGTTCGTCACCCACGACATCGAGGAAGCGATCGCGCTGGCCGACCGGGTGGTGGTGCTGAGCAAGGGACCGGGCAGCGTCAAGAGCACTTACGACATCCCGCTGGCGCGCCCACGCGATGTGGCCGAGGCGCGCTACACGCAACAATTCATCGACCTGTCGAAACAGATCTGGTCGGACCTCAAGGACGAAGTCCAGGTTTAAACCACACGGAGACTATTTATGCATGCAATGACATCGGCCGACAGCGCCGGCCTGCCGGGCGACGGCGGCGAGGAGCGGGCCGCGGTGGCGCGCGCGGTCAACCACCGGCGCATGGTGCTGTTCCTGCGCGTGGCGCTGGCGGTGGTCACTCTGGGCGCCTGGGAATGGGCGGTGGAGCGGCAGTGGCTGGATCCGTTCTTCTTTTCCCGTCCCTCGGCCATCTACGAGCAACTACTCACCTGGCTGAGCGAAGGTACGGCGCAGGGGCCATTGTGGAAAGAACTGCTGGTGACGATGGAAGAAACAGTGCTGGGCTTCCTGATCGGCGGCGTGCTGGGCATCGTGTTCGGCATCGCGCTGGGGCGCAACAAGCTGATGTCCGACGTGCTGAGCATCTACATCAAGGTGGCCAACGCCATCCCCCGTGTGGTGCTGGGCTCGATCTTCATCATCATGTTCGGCCTGGGCATGGGCTCCAAAGTGGCGCTGGCGGTGGTGATGGTGTTCTTCGTCGTATTCGGCAACGCCTTCCAGGGCGTGCGCGAAGCCGACCGCAACCTGATCGCCAACGCCTACATCCTGGGCGCCAGCAAGCGCCAGGTGACCTTCACCGTGGTGTTCCCGTCGGCGCTGAGCTGGATCCTGGCCAGCCTGCATGTCAGTTTCGGCTTTGCCCTGGTTGGCGCGGTGGTCGGCGAATTCCTCGGCGCACGGCACGGCATCGGCCTGTTGATCGCCACCGCGCAAGGCACCTTCAATGCGGCCGGCGTGTTCGCGGCGATGATCGTGCTGGCCGTGGTGGCGCTGGCGGCGGAATACCTGCTGACCGCGCTGGAGAACCGCTTGCTTAAATGGCGTCCGGTGCAGTTCGTCGAGCAAGGAAGTTGATTCAAGCATTTGCCCCATTCGTACTCAGCGTGCCGACCCGGCCGCCAGGCAACTGGAGACCGGGCTAACCGTTACCGGTTTGCCTGTGCTTGTTACACATGCTTACCCAGGAAACGTCTGCCATACATCCCGTTTGCCGGTTCAGCCGTTATTGGCCTATCAGCGCGACATCCGCGCCATACCGGAGAACGACCATGGAAACCGCCGCCACCTCGAATCGCATTCACCCACTGATGGCAGCCGCCGCAGTCTCCCTGACCCTGGTCAGTCTGGCTGGCGCCGCAGCGATTACCGGGCTGCTGCCCAACTCACATGGTGCGGCCGTATCCAATCCGGCAGCAGACATGGCGAACAACGCAAGCGCCCCGCTGGCACAGCAGGCGGCGCCTGCCCCAACCGTGCGCGAGGTGGTTCGATACAAAACCATCGTGCGCCATGAATACCCACGTCGCCAGGAAATCGCCTACGACAGCGACCGTGTCCACCCGGCACAAGCCGAGCAGGCCCGGGACTACCGGCCAGCCCCCGCATATCAGCAACCCGCTCCGGTCGCTCAGAACAGCCCGCTCGGCATAGGCATCGGCGCCCTGCTCGGCGGCTTCGTGGGCAGTCATGTTGGCGGCGGTAATGGCCGCACCCTGGCAGCTATCGCCGGCGCCGTCGGTGGCGGCTACGTGGGCAATGAAATCGCCAAACACAATCAGCCAGCTGGCCAACAATAATTTCGGTCAGGGTTCAGACCGTCTTTCCCCACTATAAAACAAGGACATTTAAAAAATGACTAAAAAATTATTTTATGCGGCCGCATTTGCTGTTGCGTTGAGCGGCTGCACGACTGTCGTCAAAGAGCGCGTCGTGGTCCACGAGCAACCAACCGTTGTACGCCAAGCCCCGGCGCCTATCCAGGAAGTGATTCCGCCCCCCCCAGCATCAGGCTACGCGTGGGTGCAAGGTCACTGGGCATGGCGTGACCATGGATGGCGCTGGCAGTCGGGACATTGGTATCAAGGCTCCGCGCGCCCGATGCCTGCCGTAATCGTTGAGCAGATCACGGTCGCGCCCAGCCCCTCACACTACTGGATTCCTGGCCATTGGAGTTGGCACCACAATGAATGGGAATGGTCGCGCGGCCACTGGGAGCGATAGAGCCTTAACATCCCCAAGATTAAAAAGGCCGTCGATGATCGCAATCGAATCATCATCGGCCTTCGATTCAAGGAAGCTTCATTGCGGGCGATTCGGCGCAAAAGCGTAGGTGATTGGTAGTTGGGAACAGGACCGAACAATCTACTGGATACCGAGCGCACTGCCGAAGAATACGAACGGGAAAAATTATCCGTACTGCTCTGTACTATTCTCATCACAAACAAAAAAGGCCCGCGTCGATTGACGCAGGCCTTTGATTTTCTTACTAAATTCTGGTGGGAAGTGCAAGTTTCGAACTTGCGACCCCTGCAGTGTGAATGCAGTGCTCTACCCCTGAGCTAACCTCCCGAAGCGGGGCGAATTATCGCATACAACCTGCCAGGAGGGGAAGGCCGAAAGCGAAAATTCCCGCATTTTCTTACGCCGCGGCCGGCGGCGTGGTGGTGGCGGTCCAGATGCACTGGCCTTTGACGGCCTTGTCCAGCCCCGCCAGCGTGGCCGCGTGGGCCGCCAGTTCGTCCTCCGACGCCGGCAGGAAGATGATGTCGGCCAGCGGCACCGGCTCCAGCAATTCGGCGCCGCTCACCACTTCCTCCTCCGCGTCCATGCCCAGGCTGTTCTGCCCGCGCGTCATCGACAGGTAGACGTCGGCCAGCAGCTCGGCATCGAGCAGCGCGCCGTGCAGCTTGCGGTGCGAGTTCGACACGCCATAGCGGTCGCACAGCGCGTCCAGCGAGTTGCGCTTGCCGGGATGGAGCTCCTTGGCATGCACCAGCGTGTCGATCACGCCGCCGATGTGGCTGGAAAAGTCCGGCAGGTTCAGCAGCTTGAATTCGTGATTCAGGAAGCCCAGGTCGAACGGCGCGTTGTGGATGATGACTTCCGCGCCCTGGATGTAGGCGCGCAGGTCTTCGACGATCTGATGGAATTTCGGCTTATCGCTCAGGAACTCGGTGGTCAGGCCGTGGACGTTCAACGCGCCCTCTTCCGACTCCCGTTCCGGGTTGATGTAGACGTGGAAGTTATTCCCCGTCAGCATGCGGTTGTTCAGCTCCACGCAACCGATCTCGATGATGCGGTTGCCCAGCTTGGGGTTGATGCCGGTGGTTTCGGTATCGAGTACGATTTGGCGCATAGTGTTCTGTGGTGGCTACATCCGAACGCAGGAGTATAACAGGCCGTGGCCGCTCATCGGCCGCGGGCCAGTTCGACGCCGCGGTTGGCCAGCATGTCGGCCCGCTCGTTGCCCGGATGGCCGTTGTGGCCGCGCACCCAGCGCCATTCGACGGTGTGCATGGCCTGCGCGGCGTCCAGCGCGCGCCACAGGTCCTCGTTCTTGACCGGCTCCTTGGCGGCGGTCTTCCATCCGCGCGCCTTCCAGCCGTGGATCCATTCGCTGATGCCTTTTTGTACATACTGGCTGTCGGTGTGCAGCGTCACCATGCACGGCCGCTTGAGCGCGTTGAGCGCCTCGATCACCGCCTGCAGTTCCATGCGGTTGTTGGTGGTGTCGCGCGCGCCGCCGCAAATTTCCTTCTCGGCGCTGTCGGCCACCAGGAACGCACCCCAGCCGCCGAGGCCGGGATTACCCTTGCATGCGCCGTCCGTAAAAATCTCTACCTTATCCATCCTGCTGTTCCCGCCTTTTATTTGTTGCCGGGACGACCGCGGGGGCCGTCGCTGTTCTTTTGGTCCAAGCCGGACCGATCAAATGCATGCCTTTCACGCGCTTGATCGCCTGCACGATGTACACGCCGCCGAAGTACGGCCACCAGCGCGGCCCGGCATTATCCATGAATGCGTAGCGATGCAGCCACTTTTCTGTGCGGCAGGCCGGCGCGTAGCAGCCGAAGTGGCTTTGGCTGGAGCCCATGTTCAATAATTTTAACCAGTCTTTCATGCGCGGCATAGAGATCAGCTCCTCCGTGCGCGGCAGGAAGGAGGTGCCGCCGACGCGCCGCAGCACGTGGCGCGCGCCCCACAGGCTGGCCGGGTTGAAGCCGCAGATGATGACCTGCCCTTCCGGGATCAGCACCCGCTCGACCTCGCGCAGCACCTGGTGCGGGTCGGTGGAGAACTCCAGCACATGCGGCAGCACCACCAGGTCGATCGATTGCGAAGCGAACGGTAGCTCGGTGTAGTCCAGCGTCAGCGACACCGGCCGCTGCGCCGGGCTGGTCACGGGACGCACCTTGCGGTCGGCCAGCAATTTGTATGGCATGCGGTTGGCGGCCAGTGCATCGATTTGCGGCATGCCGATTTGCACGGCGTTGAATCCGAAGATATCGGCTGTTAAATTATCGAGACAGGTTTGTTCCCACTCACGCAAGTACACACCGGCGGGCGTTTGCAGCCAGCCTTCCAGCGCTATAATGGATTTCTCAGATCCTGCCTTGTCCATGCCTAGCCTTTTTGCGATCCAATGACCAATTCATCTATTCAAGCACTCAGTGTTCTGACGGTTCCAGCGTTCCACGACAACTACCTGTGGCTGATCCACGATGGCGTCCACGCCGCCGCCGTCGACCCCGGCGACGCCAAGCCGATACTGGCGGCCCTCCAGGCCAACGGGCTCAAGCTCACCGCCATTCTACTCACCCATCACCACGCTGACCATATTGGGGGCGTTCCTGAATTATTACAGCATTATCAGGTTCCCGTTTTTGGTCCGCGCAACGAGAGCATCGCCGCGATCACCTTGCCGGTCGGCGAAGGCAAGACGATCGACGTGCCCGGCCTGGCGCTGCGGCTGTCGGTGCTGGACGTGCCCGGCCACACCATGGGCCACATCGCCTACGTGCGCGAGCCCGCCGACGGCGAGCCGATCTGGCTGTTCTGCGGCGACACGCTGTTCGCCGGCGGCTGCGGCCGCCTGTTCGAGGGCACGCCGGCGCAGATGATCAGCTCGCTCGGCAAACTGGCGGCGCTCCCTGATGATACCAAGGTCTTCTGTGCCCACGAATATACGCTATCCAACCTGCGCTTCGCGCGCGTGGTGGAGCCGGACAACCTGGCGTTGCAGGAACGGGTGAAGGTGGAGACCGACAAGCGCGAGCACAACGTGCCGACGGTGCCGAGCACGATAGGCGTGGAAAAGGCGACCAATCCCTTCCTGCGCTACCGCGAGCCGGCCATCGCCGAACAATTGCTGCGCGCCGGAAGGCTGGACCGCATCGACACGCCGCTGGCCACCTTCACCGCGCTGCGCTTGTGGAAAAATGACTTCTGATGAAAAACGGCCCTTGCGGGCCGTTGGTCTTTCTTAGATCTCTTCGTACAGCGGCAAGGTCAGGAACTCCGCGAACTCGGTCGAGGTCGACATCTCCTCGAAGATCTGGCCGGCGCGGACGTAGGTCGGGCCGTCGCCGCCCGGCGCATCGCGCTGCACCTTGACCAGCTCTTCCTTGATCATCGCGCGCACCATGTCGGCGGTCACTTTGCGGCCGTCCTCCAGCACGCCCTTGTCCGAACGGATCCACTGCCACACTTGCGAACGGCTGATCTCGGCCGTGGCCGCGTCTTCCATCAGGTTGTGGATCGGCACGCAGCCGTTGCCGGCCAGCCAGCTGCCCAGGTAGTGGATGCCGACGTTGATGTTGTAGCGCAGGCCGGCTTCGGTGATCGGCGCTTCCGGCTTGAAGTCCAGCAGCTGCGCGGCGGTCACGTCGATGTCGGGACGCTGCTTGTCGATCTGGTTGGGCTTGTCGCCCAAGACCTTGGTGAACTCGGTCATCGCCAGTTCCACCAGGCCCGGGTGGGCGACCCAGCCGCCGTCATAGCCGTCGGTGGCGTCGCGCGCCTTGTCGTTGCGCACACCGCCCATGGCCACTTCGTTCTTTTCCGGATCGTTCTTGATCGGGATCAGCGCGGCCATGCCGCCGATCGCCGGCGCGTTGCGCTTGTGGCAGGTCTTCAGCAACAGCAAGGCGTAGGCGCGCATGAACGGCGCGGTCATCGTCACCTTGGCGCGGTCGGCCAGGCAGAAGTCCTTGTCCAGCTTGAACTTCTTGATGCACGAGAAGATGTAGTCCCAGCGGCCGGCGTTCAGGCCCGAGCTGTGCTCGCGCAGTTCGTACAGGATCTCGTCCATTTCGAAGGCGGCCAGGATGGTCTCGATCAGCACGGTGGCCTTGATCGTGCCTTGCGGCAGGCCCAGTTCGTTTTGCGTCATCACGAAGATGTCGTTCCACAGGCGCGCTTCCAGGTGCGATTCCATCTTCGGCAGGTAGAAGTATGGGCCGGCGCCGCGCGCCAGCTGCTCTTTGGCGTTGTGGAACATGAACAACGCGAAGTCGAAGATGCCGCCGGAGATGCGCTTGCCGTCGACCAGCACGTGCTTCTCGTCCAGGTGCCAGCCGCGTGGGCGCACCACCAGCGTGGCGATCTTGTCGTTCAGTTTGTAGGACTTGCCGTTCTGCTCCAGCGAGATGGTGCGGCGCACGGCGTCGAACATATTGATCTGGCCGGTGATCTGGTTGTCCCAGTTCGGCGTGTTCGAATCCTCGAAGTCCGTCATGTAGCTGTCGGCGCCCGAGTTGAAGGCGTTGATGACCATCTTGCGCTCGACCGGGCCGGTGATTTCCACGCGGCGGCATTCCAGCGCCTTCGGAATCGGTGCGATCTTCCAATCGCCGGCGCGGATGTGCGCGGTCTCGGGCAGGAAGTCGGGACGCTCGCCGGCGTCCAGGCGCTTGGCGCGCTCGACGCGCACGGCCAGCAGTTGTTGACGGCGCGCTTCGAACTCGCGGGTCAGCTTCACCACCAGCGACAGTGCCTCGGTGGTCAGGATGTTTTCGTAGCCAGGCTTGATCTCGCCGGTGATTTCCATGCCTGCCGGCAGATTGATGGTGGACTGCGTCATGAGGTCTCTCCGATAGTAAAAATATTAGCAACCAAACTAATTATAAGCACTGGCCTTCTTGTTGCACGCCGAAAGTTTTAGTGTGCGGACTCAGTTACGCCTTGATATGTTTTACAGTATATTCACTAATAAGTTATGCAAACGAGACTAAAAATCACATCATCTATGCGTTTTTATCACAAGTGACAGGCTAGGCACTCCATGGGTCAATTCAGACAGATTTCCACCTTCGTCGAAGTGGTTTCCAAGGGCAGCCTGTCGGCCGCCGCACGTGCCGAAGGCATCGCTCCGGCCATGATAGGCCGCCGGCTGGACGCGCTGGAAACCCGCCTGGGTGTCAAACTTTTGCAACGCACCACGCGCAAACTGGCGCTGACCAACGAGGGCGCGGCCTTCCTGGAGGATTGCCAGCGCATCCTGGCCGAGCTGGAGGAGGCCGAAACCGCCGTCGCCGAGCGCAGCGCGCACGCCACCGGGCACCTGATGATCTCGGCCCCGGCCGGCTTCGGGCGCCAGCACGTGGCGCCGCTGATCCCGTCCTTCCTGGCCGAGCACCGCGACGTCAGCGTCACGCTGAACATGAGCGACCGCGTGGTCGACATCGTCGGCGAAGGCATCGACGTGGCGATCCGCATCGCCAGCCTGTCCGATTCCAGCCTGGTCAGCGTCAAGCTGGCCGACAACGAGCGCGTGGTGGTGGCCGCGCCCTCCTACCTCAAGCGCCACGGCGAACCGAAAACGCTGGCCGACCTGGCTAAACACAACTGCCTGGCGATCAGCAGCGAAGGCAGCCAGCGCGGCTGGACCTTCCGCGACAACGGCAAGAACGTGGTGGTCAAAGTCAGCGGCAACATGGGCAGCAACGACGGCCAGGTGCTGCACGACTGGGCGCTGGCCGGCAAAGGCCTGGCATGGCGGTCGATGTGGGAAGTGGGTAACGAGATCGAAGCGGGCAAGCTGCAGACGGTGCTCAACGAGCATTCCGCGCCAGGCAACGATATCTACGCGGTGTTCGCGCAGCGCCGCCATCTGCCGCTGCGGATACGCGCCTTCGTGGATTTCCTGCGGCACACGTATGCGCAGCCGGATTATTGGCGCAAATCCTGGAAATGATGCCGATGTGACAGCCAGCACCACAGCCCCGCACAAAAACGCGGGCGAAAAAAAATCCTCGGATACCGAGGATTTCTTATTTCGTTTGATTCAGCGTATTACAGTGGCTGAATGTTCGAAGCTTGCTTGCCCTTAGGACCAGCGGTCACTTCAAAAGAAACGCGTTGGTTCTCTTGCAGCGACTTGAAGCCTGCGGACTGAATCGCCGAGAAGTGAGCGAACAGATCTTCGCCGCCTTCGTCCGGGGTGATAAAGCCGAAGCCCTTCGAATCATTGAACCATTTTACGATACCAGTTGCCATTACAATTCCTATTTCAGTTAAGTTGGGCTTGCGCCCGTGATATCGTTTGAGGCAAGAAAGAAATGACAGACAAACTGCACTACTCTTGAATCTAAACGATCCCGCATTATACCCATTTACGAGAGAAAAGCACGTTTTCGCGAAAATAAATGCAAAGGCAGATTTTTTTTGGTAGAAACCCAGCAAAAACGCCAACCTTCCTTCGATCAACCGCCTGTCTCCCAGGGTGTATTTGTCACTATAGACAACTTAATCCTACGTCATTTGATATGGATCAAGCGCACGCTTACTCGTAGTCTGTTGCTTGCGGGTCACGGGCTGCCCAATTCAGCAGCTGTTCGACTTCCGGAATGACCGCCGGCCAGCCGGTATCCTCGGTCAGCACGCCGCGCACCATGTGCTCGATGCGCCGCGCCTGCTGTCCCAGCATGCCGAAACCGAAGGTGCCGGCGGAGCCGGCCACTCCGTGCAGCAATTCGTGAAGCCGGCGCAGTTCCGGTTCCGGCGGCGGATCGCCGGCGCTCGCCCGGCAAGCCGCCAGCGCCTCGGTGATCTGCGCCATCGTGCCCGGCACGGTGGCGGCGAACCGTTCGCTCAACGCCGCCAGGCGGGCGCGGTATTCTGGATCGGCCGGAGTCGCCATGATGATTACTTGGTGCCGAAGATGCGGTCGCCGGCATCGCCCAGGCCAGGCACGATGTAGGCGTGGTCGTTCAGGTGCGAATCGAGCGAGGCGCAGTAGATCTTCACGCCGGGATGCGCTTTCTGGAACACTTCGACGCCTTCCGGCGCGGCCACCAGGGCCAGGAAGATGATCTGGTCGTCGGTCACGCCGCGCTTTTTCAGCACGTCCACCGCGTGCACGGCCGAATTACCGGTCGCCACCATCGGGTCGCACAGGATGAAGGTGCGTTCGACCGTGTCCGGCAGGCGCACCAGGTATTCCACCGGCTGGTGGGTTTCCGGGTCGCGGAACACGCCGATGTGGCCGACGCGCGCCGACGGCACCAGGTCCAGCAGGCCGTCGCTCATGCCGATGCCGGCGCGCAGGATGGGGACGATGGCCAGCTTGCGACCGGCGATGACCGGCGCGTCGATGGTCATCAGCGGAGTTTCGATGGTGCGGGTGGTCAGCGGCAGGTCGCGCGTGATCTCATAACCCATCAGCAGCGTGATTTCCTTGAGCAGGTCGCGGAAGGTACGGGTCGACGTGTCCTTCGCGCGCATATGGCTCAGCTTGTGTTGTATCAGCGGGTGGTCGGTGATGAACAGGTTGGGAAAACGCGGATCTTGTTTCATTGTTTGCTCTGTTTGGTCGGTATGTGCTTTTTATTATACTAGGCCTCGGAACCCAGAAACATGGCGACCGCCTCTTCCGCTATCTGGTCCAGGCTGGATCCATGGCCCGGCTTGTACCACAGCACGCTGTAATTGATCGCGCCCATCAGCAGCAGGCGCGCCACCGCGCTGTCGCTGCGCAGCAGTCCGGCGGCAGACAATTCATTGACCACGTCCTGCCACAATTGATCGTAGCGGTCGCGCAGCACCTGCACGCGTTCGCGCAGTTCCGGAGTCAGGCGGCGCCAGTCGTACAGCAGCACCGGGATGAAGTCGTGGCCTTCGCCCAGCACGATTTCCAGGTGGGCGCGCACCAGGGTCTGGAACTTGGCGCGCGGCGGCAGACCGCCCGCGACGATGGCCTCGGCGGCCGGCAGCCCCGCCACCAGGCCTTCCTCCATCACCGCAGCGAGGATGTCCTGCTTGCTCTTGAAGTGATAGAACGGACTGCCGGAGCGCATGCCGACGGCATCGGCGATGTCGCGCGTGGTGGTGCCGTCGAAACCGCGCTCGCGGAACAGGCGCGCGGCCACGCGTACCAGATCGGCGCGGCGGTTGTCGACAGGGGCGGTATTCGTCATAACTATTTATCCAGTTTATTCAATCAACGCGCGCGCCAGGATGGCCGCGCAATCGACACCCGCCGGCAGGCGTCCGAACGCGCCGCCGGGTTCGCGCGCCAGCCGCGAAGCGATAAACGCCGACGACACGCAGGCCGGCGCATGCCGCAACAGCAGGCCGGCCTGCACCGCCAGCACCACCCGCTCGGCCAGCACGCGGGCGCCGAATTCGTCGGACTGCGGCTGGTCCAAGTCGGCCAGCAAGGCCCGCGTATAGCGGACGTAGTCGGCGTCAGACTCGCCGGCCAGGGCCAGCTCGGACGCCAGCGCCTCGCGCGCGGCTGGAGTTTTGCCGAAGGCGCGCAACAAGTCAAGGCACATCACGTTGCCCGAGCCTTCCCAGATCGAGTTGACGGGCAGCTCGCGGTACAGGCGCGCCAGCGGGCCGTCCTCCACGTAGCCGCTGCCGCCGATGACTTCCATCGCCTCCGCGCCGAACGCCGGCCCGCGCTTGCAGACCCAGTATTTGCCGGCCGGCGTCAGGATGCGCGCCAGCAGCGCCTGCGCCGGATCGGCGCCCTCGTCGAAGCAGCGCGCCAGCCGAAGGCCGAAGGCCGTCGCCGCTTCCGATTCCAGCGCCAGGTCGGCCAGCACGTTCTGCATCAGCGGCTGCTCGGACAGCGGGCGGCCGAACGCCGAGCGCCTGCGCGCGTGGTGCAGCGCATGCGTCAGCGCGGCGCGCATGGTGCCGGCACTACCCAACACGCAATCGAGGCGGGTGTGGCTGCCCATCTCCAGTATCGTCGGAATGCCGCGTCCCGGCTTGCCGATCAACCAGCCGTAGGCGCCGGTGAACTCGACCTCCGACGAGGCGTTGGAGCGGTTGCCCAATTTATCCTTCAGGCGCTGCACGCGGATCTGGTTGCGGCCGCCGTCCGGCAGATAGCGTGGTAGGAAGAAGCACGACAACCCGGCGCTGCCCGCGTCGTCGGTCTGCGCCAGGATCAGGTGCGCGTCGCTTTGCGGCGCCGAGAAGAACCACTTGTGGCCGACGATGCGATAGACGTCCTCGCCCTCCTCGCCGAACATCGCGCGCGCTTCGGCCGGCGGCACCGGCTCTGCGCGGGTGGTGTTGGAGCGCACGTCGGAGCCGCCCTGCTTCTCCGTCATGCCCATGCCGATGATGGCGCCGCGCTTCTGCTCGACCGGCAGCGAGCGCGGGTCGTATTCGGTCGACAGGATCTTCGGCAGCCACTTGGCGGCGATCTTCGGCGCCTGCTTCAGCGCCGGCACGGACGCATACGTCATCGTCACCGGACATTGCGAGCCGTTCTCCACCTGCCCGAACAGCATGTAGCGCGCCGCCCGCGCGACCTGCGCGCCGGGGCCGCCCAGCCATGGCGACGCATGCGCGCCGTTCTCGATCAACAGCGCCATCAGGCTATGCCAGGCCGGATGGAACTCCACCTCGTCCACGCGCTTGCCGGCGCGGTCGAAGTTATGCAGCTTCGGCGTATGCTGGTTGGCCAGCCGCGCCAGGTCGAGCACCTCCGCCCGGCCCAGCTGCGCGCCCAGCGCGTGCAGCGACTCGGCCGCCGCCGCGCCGCCTTCGCGCAGCAGCGCCTCCTGCAAGGCCGGATCGGCCGCGTACAGGTTGACGTTCTCGAACGGTGCAACCGTGTTGCTCACTTCATGCGTATCGAATGGATTCATTTCTTCTCCTTCTTCGGCAAGATGCCCATTTGCTTGGCGATGATGCCCAACATGACTTCATCGGCGCCACCGGCGATGGATGTCAGGCGCCCGTCGCGGAACATGCGCGCGACGCGGCTCTCCCAGCTGTAGCCCATGCCGCCCCAGAACTGCATGCAGGCGTCGGGCACCAGTCGCAGCAGGCGGCCCGCCTTCAGCTTGCACATCGAGGCCAGCTCGGTCACATCCTGGCCGCCCACATACAGCTGCCCGGCGCGATAGGTCAGCGCGCGCAGGCTCTCCACTTCCGTCTTCAACTCCGCCAGCTTGAAATGGACGTGCTGATTATCCAGCAGCCGGCCGCCGAACATGGCGCGCTCGCGCGCCCAGTCCACCGTCAAGTCTATACAATTGGCTAGCGTTTGCACCGCGTTTGCCGCAGCCCACAAGCGCTCTTCCTGAAACTGCAGCATCTGGTACACGAAGCCCTGCCCCTCCTCGCCGATGGCGTGGCGCCGCGGCACGCGCACCTCGTCGAAGTAAATCAGGCCGGTGTCGGAAGCGTTCATGCCGATCTTGCGGATCTTCCTGCCGACCGAGACGCCCGGCGTATCCATCGGCACCATCACCAGCGTCTTGTTCTTGTGGGCCGGGCCGTCGGAGGTGTTGACCAGCACGCACATCCAGTCCGCCTGCAGGCTGTTGGTGATCCACATCTTGCTGCCGTTGATGATGTAATCGCCGCCGTCCTTGCGCGCGCTGGTGCGGATGGCCGCCACGTCCGAGCCGGCGTGCGCTTCGGAGACGCCGACGCAACCCACCATCTCGCCGCTGATGGCCGGCGCCAGGAACTCGCGGCACAGGGCGTCCGAGCCGAAGCGCGCCAGCGCCGGTGTGCACATATCGGTCTGCACGCCGATCGCCATCGGAATCCCGCCGCAGTCGACATGGCCCAGCGTCTCGGCCATCGCCATCGAATACGAATAATCGAGGCCCAAACCGCCGTATTCCACCGGCTTGGTCAACCCCAGCAAACCGAGCCCGCCCATTTTCCTGAACAGGGCGTGCGCGGGAAATATGCCGGCCTCCTCCCACTCATCGACATAGGGGTTGATTTCGCTCTCGATGAAGCGCCTCAGTGTGCGCTGTAATTGCTGATGTTCGTGGCTGTCAAACATGGCCTGTCCCCTGGTTATCCGGCCAGACTAGCGCAATTGGCGCCACGAAGCAAGCAGTTGCTTTGTTGTCGTTTGCACTCTATGATGGCCGTCCAGACAAGGAGGTTCCATGATCGAAGCCTATGTGTACGAGGCCATCCGCACCCCGCGCGGCAAGGGCAAGAAGGACGGCAGTCTGCACACCGTCAAGCCGATTACGCTGCTGTCGGGCCTGATGCGCGAGCTGCAGACGCGCCACAAACTCGACACCGCGCTGATCGACGACGTCGTGCTCGGCTGCGTCACGCCGGTCGGCGACCAGGGGGCGGACATCGCCAAGATCGCCGCGCTGGCCGCCGGCTGGGACTGGAAGGTGGCCGGCGTGCAACTGAACCGTTTCTGCGCCTCGGGCCTGGAAGCGGTCAACCTGGCGGCGCAGAAGGTACGCTCCGGCTGGGAGGATATGGTGGTGGCCGGCGGCGTCGAATCGATGTCGCGCGTGCCCATGGGCTCGGATGGCGGCGCCTGGGCGCTGGACCCCGAGACCAGCCTGCGCACCGATTTCCTGCCGCAAGGCATAGGCGCCGACCTGATCGCCATGCTGGACGGCTACACCCGCGAGCAGGTCGACGCCTACGCCATGCGCTCGCAGCAAAAGGCCGCCGCCGCGCGCGCCGCCGGCCGCTTCCGTTCGGTGGTGCCGGTGCACGACCAGAACGGCGTGCTGATCCTGGCCGAGGACGAATTCATCAAGCCCAACACCACCATCGAAACCTTGAGCGGCCTGAAGCCTTCGTTCGAGGCGGCCGGCCGCATGGGCTTCGACAGCGTGGCGCTGCGCAAGTATCCGCAGCTGGACCGGGTCGACCACATCCACACGGCCGGCAACTCCTCCGGCATCGTCGACGGCGCCGCGCTCGCGCTGATCGGCAGCGAGGCGGCCGGCAACCAACTGGGCCTGAAACCGCGCGCGCGCGTGCTGGCCACCGCCGTCACCGGCACCGATCCGACCATCATGCTGACCGGCCCCGCGCCCGCCGCCCGCAAGGCGCTGATGAAGGCCGGCCTCGACATCGCCGACATCGACCTGTTCGAAGTGAACGAAGCCTTCGCCTCGGTGGTGATGCGCTTCATGACCGAGCTGGGCGTGCCGGAGGAAAAGGTCAACGTCAACGGCGGCGCCATCGCGCTCGGCCATCCGCTGGGCGCGACCGGCTGCATGCTGCTCGGCACCCTGCTGGACGAACTGGAAGCCCGCGACCTCAAGCGCGGCCTGATAACCCTGTGCGTGGGCGGCGGCATGGGCATCGCCACCATCATCGAACGCGTGTGAACGGAATGAGCATGATCACTACCCATCAAACCGGCGGCGCCGTCACCGTCATGGTGGCCGCGCGCGCCATCAATCCGCTGAGCCGGCTGTTCCAGCGCGAGCTGGGCGCCCTGCTCGACAAGCTGGAAACCGGCCGCGCCGGCCTGCACGGCGTCATCGTCGGCTTCGACGCCGAGGCCACCGATTCGGACCACGAACTGGAACACCTGATGGCGCTGACCACGGCCCAGGCCGGCGACTGCATGCACATGCTGGCCGCCTACAACCGCCTGCTGCGCCGCCTGGAATGCCTGGGCATTCCGGTCATCGCCACCTTGGCCGGCGCGGTCGGCGGCCACGCGCTGGGCCTGGCGCTGGCCTGCCATCACCGCATCAGCCTGGACGACGCGACCTTCAGCCTGCCGCAAGTGCATCTGGGCGTGGCGCCGGCTGCGGGCGAGATCGTCCGCACCGTGCGCCTGGCCGGCCTGCAGGGCGCCATGCCGCTGCTGCTCGATGGCGCGACGTTGACAGCCGACCAGGCCCTGCACGCCGCGCTGCTGCACACCGTGGCCTACAACGAGGAACAGGTGGCCGAACTGGTGCACACCACGCTGGCCGCCGACGCGCCCGCCGTGCAGCCGTGGGACGCCAAGGGCTATCGCCTGCCGGGCGGCGCGCTCACGTCCGCCCCGGTGCAGACGCTGCTGCAAATGGCGCCCGCCGTGCTGCGCCAGCGCACCGGCGGCCACCTGCCGGCGCCGGAGGCCATCCTGTGCGCCATGGTCGAGGGCCTGCAAGTCGATTTCGACAGCGCGCTGCTGATCGAAAGCCGCTATTTCTGCCAGACCGCGATCAGTCCGGTGGCCCACAATCTGATGCACTTAAATCAAATTCGCGCCGACCTGGCATCGCCGGCGGCGCTGGAACTGGCCGCCGCATTGCGTTTATGCTACGCGGACGAGATCAGCGCGCTGCGGGCCGGATCCGTGCCGGAAGCGCTGCTGCGCAACGCCGCCCTCGCGGCCGGCCTGCCGCCGCCGCCCGACACCGCCGCCAGCCCCGCCGGCGACGAGGGTGAAGCATCCGCGCTCCAGCTGACTGAGCTCCGCGACCGCCTGCTGCACACGCTGTGCGCCACCGCGCGGCAGCATGTCGAAAGCGGCGCCGTCAGCGCCCCCGAGGCCGACCTGATTTCCGTACAACTATTCGGTTTCCCAGCCCACACCGGAGGCGCCATGCATTTCGCGCAACCCGCCTGAACCAGGCCTGCACGGCTGTCCAGCACAGCCGTGTTTTCCCCTATGTAAACTTCAATTTATTGGCCTAACTCAAGAGAAAACTGTAAAAGTCGCTTCGATGTTGTCGTTTTTCATGTAAATCCACTCTCATCAGTGATACATTGCGTTCTGGTTTTGCAAGTTTCGCGCAGCCACGTTACATGTATAAAATGAAAGATTAGATCCTCGCGATGTTTTCCAGTATCCCAGCCCCATCCCCGCGACATGAATTGGATAACCTCATGGAAGAGGCGGGCGATGTTGTGTTCCGCCTCAATCAACTGGGGCAGATACTGTATGCCAGCAAACGCGCGGTGGCCCTGATCTCCAGCCATGTCCCGCTGGCCGGCGACACGCTGCTCAAGCTGGTATCGCTGGACGACCAGGCGCCGCTGGCCGCCGTGCTGGCCGAAGTCGGCGGCACCAGTGTGTCGCGCCAGCTGGAAGTACGCATCAAGACGCCGGACGCCGAGATCTGGCACGAACTGAGAGTCTCCTGCTACGCCAACCAGCACGGCCTGAGCGAGCTGCTGGTGGTCGGCCGCGACATGACGCTGCAGCGCGCCACCGAAGAGCGGCTGCGCCACATGGCCACCCACGACGCCCTGACCGAACTGCCCAACCGCCTGCTGCTGTCGGACCGCATGCGCATGGTGATCGCCAACGCGCGCCGCTCCGGCCAGGGCTTCTCGGTCGCCACCATCGGTCTGGACGGATTCAAGAAGGTCAACGACGGCCTCGGCCATCCGGTCGGCGACGCCGTGCTGCGCACCGCCGCCGCCCGCCTGCGCAAGACATTGCGCGACAGCGACACCCTGGCCCGCGTCGGCGGCGACGAGTTTGTCGCCGTGCTGCCCGGCACCGCCACCGAGGCGCAGATCAAGCTGGTCACCGGCCGCCTGATCGCCACCCTGCAGTCACCGTTTGAAATCGACAACCACACGATCTACGTCGGCGCCTCGGTCGGCGTGGCGGTCTATCCGCAGCACGCCGAGGACGAGGTGCGCCTGGTCGCGCTGGCCGACGCCGCCATGTCGCGCGCCAAGGAGACCGGCAAGGCCCGTTGCGTGGTCTACAGCCAATCCCAGTCCGGCCCGCCGGAACACGACATCTCGCTGGAGGCGGCGATGTTCCAGGCGGTACGCGAGGGCGAGTTCCTGCTCTACTACCAGCCCATCGTCGACGCCCGCACGCGCGAGATCCAGGGTTTCGAAACGCTGATGCGCTGGAAGCACCCGACGCTGGGCATGGTGCCGCCGGCCCGCTTCATCCCGATCGCCGAGACCAACGGCCTCATCAACTTGCTGGGCGCCTGGGCCTTGAAGGCCGCCTGCGTACAGCTGAAACAGTTCGAGGAAGTGGCGAAGCGCAGCCTGTACATCTCTGTTAATATCAGCCCGCGGCAATTCCGCAACGATAAATTTCTGGATGTGCTGGACGACGCGATCGCCTTCTCCGGCCTACTTGGTGAGCAATTGGTTTTGGAAATCACAGAAGGTACTTTGATGATCGACCCGGCGCATGCCGAGTCCATCCTGACCAAGATGGCCGAGCGCCGCGCCCGCATCGCCATCGACGATTTCGGCACGGGGTATTCCTCGCTGGCCTACCTCAAGCGCTTCCCCATCTCCGTGCTGAAGATCGACCGCACCTTCATCCGCGACCTGCCCGGTTCGCAGAAGGACGGCGCCATCTGCAACGCCGTGCTCGACCTGGCCAAGCACCTGGACCTGTCCGTGGTGGCCGAGGGCGTCGAGACCGAGGGCCAGATGGACTACCTGGAACAGCGCGGCTGCCAGTACATCCAGGGCTACCTGACCGGCAAGCCGATGGCCGCCAATGTGGCGCTGGCCGCGCTCAAGGAAAGCATCCACGTCAAGGTAGTGCCGCCCGAACTGCGTCAGGTGGCCCAATGACGGCGCGTTTCACCGCCAGCACCCCGCTGGGCGACGCCACGCTGGCCGCGCTGTGGGACTGCACCCGCCGGCGCGGCGACATGCCGGGCTTCGCCAAGGCCATCACCGCCATCCTGGGCGCGATGCGCGGCGAGGACGAGCAGGAATTCAACATGACCCGCACCGTGCTGTCCGATCCGGTGCTCACGCAAAAGGTGCTGCGGCTGGCCAACAGCGGCATGTACTCGGCCTTCGGCCAGCATGTGAACACGGTCTCGAAGGCGGTGCTGGTGCTGGGCACGGAGGCCATCGGCCACCTGGCGCTGGGCCTCAAGCTGATCGAGGAACTGGCGGCCGGCTCGCCCGACGCCACCATCGCCCACATCGAAATGGAAAAGGCCGTGCTGGCCGGCATCGTGGCGCAGCAGATCGCCTACACGGCCGAAAGCCGCCACGGCGAGGAAGCCGTGGTGTGCTCGATGCTGCACACGCTGGGCCGCATGATGATGACCTTCTACATGCCGGAGCGCTGGCAGGAACTGCAGCGCGCGGCCGACCAGGCCGGCTGCGGCATCGACCAGGTCGCGCCCGAAATGCTGGGCCTGACGATGGAGGAGATCGGCCACGCGGCCGCCCTGCACTGGGGCCTACCGGGCACGCTGGTCAAGGGCATGCGCAAGGTCGCGCCGCCGGAACCGGGCGCGGAGGTGAGCAGCTCGGACTGGATCGCCGGCCTGTCGACCATGTCGGCGTTGTGCGCCGAATCGCTGTGGCATGACGACGCGGCCGGCGCCGCCGTGGTCCAGGAACTGACGCAGGCGTATTCCGCCATGCTGGGCGTGGAGCCGGACAACCTGATGCACGCCATCGAGCAGGCCAAGGTGGTGGCGGCAAACGACCTGAGCATCGCGCCGCTGTCGCGCCCCGCCGAGCGCCGCGCCAAGGCCCTGGCCAAGACGCGCCAGCGCGCCGCCGGCAACAAGATCCTGCTCAGCGGCCTGGCCGACATGCGCGACATGCTGGAGACGGCCAACCCCGGCCAGATGGTGCAGATCGCGCTGGAGACGGTGTACAAGGGACTGGACTTCTCGCGCGCAGTGGCCTTCGTGCGCAACCGCAAGGACAACCAGTACGCCGCCAAGATCAGCTTTGGCGAAGGCAGCAAGGAACTGCTGCCGGCGCTGGCCTTCGACGACGCCTACGAGCCGAACGTGTTCCACGCCGCGCTCAACAGCGACCGCGTGATCTTCATCGAAAACGCCCGCGACGCCAAGTTCGCCGCCAAGCTGCCGTTGTGGTGGAAGAGCTCCCTGTCGGAGGCGCGCAGCTTCGTGATCCTGCCGCTGTCGGCCAACGGCCAGCCGGCCGGCTTCCTGTACGGCGACTGGGACGATTCCTTCCCGCCCATCCAGCTGAGCCAGACAGAGTTCGCGCTGTTGAACGACATGCGGGCGCTGGTGGTGCGGGCGGTCGAACGCCGTCACAAGCTGGAAGCGGTCGGCTCGCGCGGCTAGTAGGTGTCGCGCTGCTGCCAGCGGTAGGACAGCACGGCGGCCAGCATCGAGCACGCCACCAGCGCCGCCGCCACGTAGTACACCGACTGCGGCCCCGCCCTCTCCCACCACTGCGCCAGGAACAGCCCGCCCAGCGAGCCGCCGATGCCGTACGAGATGCTCATGTACAGCGCCTGCCCGCGCGCCTGCAGCGGCCCGGAGAACCAGCGCTGCAAGGTCATCACGGACGACGAATGATGCAGCGCGAAGGTGGCCGCGTGCATCACCTGCGCCACGATCAGCAGCCACAGCACGTGTGGGCCGAAGCCTATCATCAGGAAGCGCACCACCGCCACGGCCAAGGTCACCAGCATCATGTTGCGCGCGCCCCAGCGCTTGAACAGCGGCGCCTGGAAGTAGAACAGCAGCACCTCGGCCGTCACGCCCAGCGACCACATGGCGCCGATCACGGTCTTGCTGTAGCCGTTGCGCTCCAGGTAGAGCGAATAAAAGGTGTACAGCGAGGTGTGGGCCGCCACCATCAGCGCGGTCGAGGCGAAGAAGGCGATCACCTCGCGCCGACGCAGCAGCGACAGCAGCGGCGGCGGCGCCACCTTGTGCACGCGGCGCGGCACGTCCTGCAGGCGGAACGCGGCGGCGATGGTCAGCACCAGCAGCACGGCGGCCACCCACGGCAGCGCGGCGATGCCGTAGTGCTCCAGCGCGTACGCGGCCAGCGTGACCGAGGCGATGAAGCCGATCGAGCCCCACATGCGGATGCGGCCATAGTAGGTCAGGTCGCCGCGCATCTCGGACAGCATCAGCGCCTCGCAGATCGGCGCCTGGCCGCTGGTGAACAGGTTCAGCACGATCATCGCCAGCATGAAGTGGACGAAGGTGCTGCCGAAGAAGAAGCCGCTGAAGCCCGCCAGCGCGGCGAAGCCGGCCATCCGCAGCACGAACACGCGGCGGTCGTAGTGGTCGGCGACGTAGCCCCAGACGTTGGGGCCGACGATGCGCAGCACCTGGATCATCGACATCAGCACGCCGATCTGCGCCACCGTCATGCCTTTGTCGGCGAAGAACAGCGTGGCGTAGGTGGACCAGGTTCCCGCGTGCGCGTAGTAGCAGAACAGGAATAAGGCGAAGCTGAACGCTTGTACCGGCACCGCTTAGTTGGACGTTGGCGGCGCCGGCGGCGCGATGTTCGGCGTGGCGACGTGGACGTCGCCGCACTGCGCGCGGTGCATCAGCGCGTGGTCCATCAGCACCAGGGCCAGCATCGCCTCGGCGATCGGCGTGGCGCGGATGCCGACGCACGGGTCGTGGCGGCCGAAGGTTTCCACCATCACCGGGTTGCCGTCCTTGTCGATCGACTGGCGCGGCGTGCGGATCGACGAGGTCGGCTTGATGGCGATCGATACCGTGATGTCCTGGCCGGTCGAGATGCCGCCCAGCACGCCGCCGGCGTTGTTGCCGATGAAGCCTTCCGGCGTCAGCGAGTCGCCGTGCACCGAGCCCTTCTGCTCGACCGACTTGAAGCCGGCGCCGATCTCCACGCCCTTGACGGCGTTGATGCCCATCATGGCGTAGGCGATGTCGGCGTCGAGCTTGTCGTAGATGGGCTGGCCCAGGCCGACCGGGATGTTGCGGGCTATCACGTCGATGCGCGCGCCGATCGAATCGCCGGCCTTACGCAGCTCGTCCATCGCGTCCTCCATGCGGGCGATCAGGGCGGCGTCGCCGCTGGCGGCGAAGAACGGGTTGTCGTGCACGTGCGACCAGTCCTGGAACGGCACGGCGATGTCGCCGAGCTGGCTCATGCAGCCCTTGAACTCGGTGCCGTACTGCTGGTTCAGCCATTTCTTGGCGATGGCGGCCGCGCCGACCACCGGCGCCGTCAGCCGCGCCGACGAGCGGCCGCCGCCGCGCGGATCGCGGACGCCGTATTTGTGCCAATAGGTGTAATCTGCATGGCCTGGACGGAAACTTTCGGTGATGTTGCCGTAATCCTTGCTGCGCTGGTCCTCGTTGCGGATCAGCAGCGCGATCGGCGTGCCGGTGGTGACGCCCTGGTACACCCCCGACAGGATTTCCACCGTGTCAGGTTCCTTGCGCTGCGTCACGTGACGCGAGGTGCCCGGCTTGCGGCGGTCCAGCTCCGGCTGGATGTCCGCTTCCGACAAAGGCAAACCTGGTGGGCAGCCATCGATCACACAACCAATCGCGGGACCGTGCGACTCACCAAAGGTAGTTACTGAAAACAATTTGCCAAATGTATTGCCGGACATAGGAAGAGAATCTTTGGAAAAAGGTGGAAAGTACCCAATTCTACCAGCCGGCGGCGTTTGCCGCCCGCCAAGCACGATAATTTCCACAAGGCAAGTTTCAATTGGTAAAATACCATTCTTTCGATGAAAGCTGGGCAAACTTGCACACCGGTATGCAACGTTCTGTGTAAAGCGCCGGAAAACCGCGTTCTTTTTAACAATTCGCTATATACTTGATCTCAAGAACACCGAGATATCCTGGAGATGTTACACATGCCCCCACCGATCACACCCCTTGAGCAATCCAAGGACGATCACGACGATCTGGTATTCTTAGAAGAGCATCCGGCGACGCCCGCAGTGCCCGGTGCCCGCAACGTCTGGCGGGTCATGATCATCGACGATGATGAAGACGTTCACTCGACCACCACCTTCGCGCTGGGCAACCTCGACATGCAGCAGCGCCCGCTGGAATTCGTGCATGCGTATTCGGCCGGCCAGGCGCGCGAACTATTGAAGCACGAATCCGAAATCGCCGTCATCCTGCTGGACGTGGTGATGGAGCAGGACGACGCCGGCCTGCACCTGGTGCGCTACATCCGCGAAACGCTGAACCTGGCCGACGTACGCATCATCCTGCGCACCGGCCAGCCCGGCTACGCGCCGGAGATCGACGCCATCCGCGATTTCGACATCAACGACTACAAGACCAAGTCCGAGCTGACCCGCATCAAGCTGTACACCACGGTGACGGCGGCGATCCGCTCCTACGAACAAATCCGCAAGATCAACGACAGCCGGCGCGGCCTGAACCAGATCGTCCACGCCAGCACCCAGCTGATGGCGCTGCACGGCGTGCAGAACTTCGCCTCCGGCGTGCTGGCGCAGATCGCCGACCTGCTGGGCCAGGACGGCAACGGCGTGCTGTGCGTGCAGGAGTGTCCCGAGGACGGCTGCCACCAGCTGATGGTGATGGCCACCATCGGCAGCTACCGCCACCTGGACAACGCCACGCTGTGCAACCAGGACCACAAGCCCATCTACGACGCCATGGAGCTGACGCTGGGCCAGCGCCGCAACATTTACGGCCCGGACTTCATCACGCTGTACTTCGCCGGCAAGGCCAGCCGCGACTTCGTCGCCTACCTGGACGTGGGCCGCGCTCCGACCGAGATCGACGAGCGCCTGCTGGAAGTGTTCTGCTCCAACGTGGCCGTCGGCCTGGACAACGTCGAGCTGGTCACGCACCTGCACAACGCCGCCTTCTACGACCAGCTGTCCAAGCTGCCCAACCGCACCCGCCTGGTCGAGATCCTCGACGCCACGCTGGCCGGCCCGGCGCGCGACGACGCCACGCTGTCGCTGGTCGACCTGGACCACTTCGCCGAGACCAACGACGCGCTCGGCCACCAGTTCGGCGACATGCTGCTGGTGGCCGTCGCCGGGCGCCTGCAAACCCAGCTGGGCGACCGGCTGACGGTGGCGCGCATCGGCGGCGACATCTTCTGCGTGCTGGGCGATTCGTCGCAGGTCAACCCGGCCAACATCCTGGCGCTGTTCGCCGACCCGTTCAGCATCGACGGCCAGGACGTGCAGCTGTCGGCCACGCTGGGCCTGGTGCGCCTGGGCGAGCACGAAGGCAGCGGCGCCGACGCCCTCAAGGACGCCGACATCGCCCTCAAGCGCGCCAAGTCGCAGCAGCGCGCCGGCCACTTCTACTTCTCGCGCTCGATGGGCGTGGAGATCCGCGAACGCGTGCGTATGATGCACGCGCTGCGCACGGCCTTCGGCCAGAACCAGCTGTTCGTGGTGTACCAGCCGCAGATCGACCTGGCCACGCGCCGGCCGATGGGCGCCGAGGCGCTGCTGCGCTGGCAGACGCCGGACGGCAAGTTCATTTCGCCGGACCGCTTCATTCCGATCGCCGAGTATTCGGGCCTGATCATCGACCTGGGCGCGTGGGTCATGCGTACCGCCTGCCAGGAGCTGGTGGACCTGCGCAAGGCCGGCCACCTCGACTTCATGATGTCGATTAACGTCTCGCAGGTGCAGTTCCGCCATCCGCACTTCCTGGAGACGCTGCGCAAGGCGCTGGACGACACCGGCGCGCCGCCGGAATACGTGGAGCTGGAGATCACCGAATCGATGGCGATGGAAGAGCCGGACATGCTGATCAAGATGCTGGGCCAGATCAAGCAGACCGGCGTGAGCATCGCGATCGACGACTTCGGCACCGGCTTCTCGTCGCTGTCCTACCTGCAGCGGCTGCAGATCGACCGCCTGAAGATCGACCGCGCCTTCGTCACC
Source organism: Duganella sp. BJB1802 (assembly GCF_013369445.1). Lineage (NCBI taxonomy): Bacteria > Pseudomonadati > Pseudomonadota > Betaproteobacteria > Burkholderiales > Oxalobacteraceae > Duganella > Duganella sp. BJB1802. The sequence goes on from NZ_JABWEF010000016.1 coordinate 116,387, forward strand.
GAGATCACCGGCTCCGCGCGCGGCAGCAGCATCGCCGAGATGGTGATCCAGCTGGGCCGCAATCTCGGCCTGGCCGTGATCGCCGAAGGCGTGGAGGACGAGCGCCAGGCGCAGATCCTGCAGGCGCTGGGCTGCCCGCTGGCGCAAGGCTTCCTGTTCGCGCGGCCGATGACGGCGACGGCGCTCAACGGTTGGCTCAACAACGACACGTTGGAAGGCGCGGCCTGATAAAAAAACCGCCATGCGGCCATGCGACGTTCAAGATCGTCGCATGGCCGCATGGCGGTTTGCCTGCCGGCGCCGGGCGCCGGGGTGGATTTAGTCGGTCTGGTCCGCCGTCTCGGCCGGCCAGTCGCGGATGTAGGCCTTCAGCATCTTGTTCTCGAAGCTCTGCGCCTCCAGCACCGCGCGCGCCACGTCGTAGAACGAGATCACGCCCAGGATGGTCTTGGCGTTCATCACCGGCAGGTAGCGCGCGTGCTTTTCCAGCATGATGCGGCGCACCTCGTTGACCTCGGTGTCCGGCGTGACGGTGATCGGATGATCGTCCATGTGCTTGCGCACCGTGCCGGTGCCCACCGTGCCCGCGTTCTCGTGCAGCGCGCGCAGCACTTCGCGGAAGGTCAGCATGCCCGCCAACTCGCCGAATTCCATGACCACCAGCGAACCGATGTCTTTCTCCGCCATCGTATTGGCGGCGTCTGCCAAAGGCTGGTCAGGAGAGATCGTGTAAAGAATGCTGCCTTTAACCTGAAGAATTTCGGAGACTTTCATTTTGGGCCGTCCTGTCCGCTGATATAGGCTTTGTGAATGGGGGTTCTGTTTATTGTAGCCTTATAGCGAATGTAGCGTATGCCCGGCAAAAAATCCAGCGCTCTCGATAAGCAAATCTCAACATTTTTACAGTGCTGTTGCCAAGCCGCGATTCAGGGTAGGATGCCCAGCATTCCTATAACTCCAACGAGACCACATGAGCGGACCAAGATACCCCGGCTTTGACACCCTCGCGCTGCACGCCGGCGCCGCGCCCGACCCGGCCACCGGCGCGCGCGCCACGCCAGTCTATTTCACCTCATCGTTTGCTTTCAAGGACTCCGACCACGCCGCCTCGCTGTTCAACATGGAACGCGCCGGCCACGTCTACTCGCGCATCTCGAACCCCACCAACGCGGTGCTGGAGGAACGCATCGCCGCGCTGGAAGGCGGCGTGGCCGGCATCGCCACCGCCAGCGGCCAGGCCGCGATGCACCTGGGGCTGGCCACCATCGCCGGCGCCGGCTCGCACATCGTCGCCTCGCGCGCGCTGTACGGCGGCTCGCACAACATGCTGGCCTACACGCTGAAGCGCTTCGGCATCGAGACCACCTTCGTCGACCCGCGCGACCTCGACGCCTGGCGCGCCGCGATCCGCCCGAACACCAAGGTGCTGTTCGCCGAAACGCTGGGCAATCCGGGCCTGGACGTGCTCAATATCGAAGCCGTCGCCGCCATCGCGCACGAGCAGCACCTGCCGCTGATGATGGACTCCACCTTCACCACGCCCTACCTGCTCAAGCCCTTCGAGCACGGCGCCGACCTGGTGTTCCACTCGGCCACCAAGTTCCTGTGCGGGCACGGCACCGCCATCGGCGGCCTGCTGGTGGACGGCGGCACCTTCGACTGGCAGGCGGCGTACGACAAGACCGGCCGCTTCGCCGAGCTGTGCGAGCCGTACGACGGCTTCCACGGCATGGTGTTCACCGAAGAGTCGACGGTGGCGGCGTTCGCGCTGCGCGCGCGGCGCGAGGGCCTGCGCGACTTCGGCGCCGTCATGAGCCCCCACAACGCCTTCGCCGTGCTGCAGGGCGTGGAGACGCTGGCGCTGCGCATGGACCGGCACGTGGCCAACACCCGCAAGGTGGTGGAGTTCCTGCTGTCGAATCCCGCGGTGGAATCGGTGTCCTATCCCGAGCTGCCGTCGCACCCGGACTACGAGCTGGCCAAGCGCCTGCTACCCAAGGGCTGCGGCGCCGTGTTCTCGTTCAACCTGAAGGGCGACCGCGCCGCCGGCCGCCGCTTCGTCGACAGCCTGAAGGTGTTCTCGCACCTGGCCAACGTCGGCGACGCCAAGTCGCTGGCGATCCATCCCGCCTCCACCACGCACTTCCGCGTGCCGGCCGAGCAGTTGGCGGCGTCCGGCATCACCGAGGGCACGATGCGGCTGTCGGTGGGACTGGAGGACGTGGACGATTTGATCGAAGACCTGGCGCGCGGCCTGAAGCTGTCGCAGAAAGGAGCATGACATGCTGCTGACCGTACAAGGCGTGGACGCCTACTGCTACACCGGCGGCAAGCCATTCAACGCCGCCTTGCCGACCGTGGCCTTCATCCACGGCGCGCAGAACGATCATTCGGTATGGGTGCTGCAGACCCGCTACTTCGCACACCATGGCTACAGCGTGCTGGCGGTGGACCTGCCGGGCCACGGCCGCAGCAAGGGCGAGACCAAGGCCAGCGTGCCGGAACTGGCGGACTGGCTGCTGCAAGTGCTGGACGCCGCCGGCGTGCAAAAGGCCGCGCTGTTCGGCCACAGCATGGGCTCCCTGATCGCGCTGGAAGCGTCGCACAAGGCGCCCGAGCGCATCACGCACCTGGGCATGATCGGCTCGACCTACCCGATGAAGGTCTCGGACGCGCTGCTGGAAACCTCGCGCACCGATGAGCAGAGCGCCATCGACATGGTCAACATCTGGTCGCACTCGTCGATCGCGCAGAAGCCGTCCTGTCCGGGGCCTGGCTTCAGCATCATGGGAGGCTCGCGCCGGCTGATGCAGCGCATCTCGCAGATCAATCCGCAGCAGGTGTTCCACACCGACTTCTCGGCCTGCAACGCCTACGCCAACGGCGAAGCGGCCGCGCAGGCGGTGCGCTGCCCCACCCTGTTCCTGTTCGGCGCGCGCGACATGATGACGCCCCCGAAATCCGCCAAGCTGCTGACCTCCACCATCAGCCACGGCAAGGTGGTGACGGTGGACAGCGGCCACTCGCTGATGAGCGAGCAGCCGGACGCGGTGCTGGACGCCCTGTTCAGTTTTGCGGGCGCCGCTCGCTAGAACTTGGAAAAGCAAGGATCCCGCTGCAGTCTTAGATATTCAGCGGTTTCCTCGAAGCGCGCGATTGAAGTCCGACGAAGCATATCCAGACCAGCCATTCGGCGCGACGAGATGGCGTACGCGTAGTGCCCAGGATGCTTTCTGGACATGTAGCGTATTCCATCCAAATGGGGATGTCTTGCGATGATGCGATCCAAGACACAGCCAAGCCACTGACACCACTCGTGCCCCGGCCCCAGTAGTTCAGCGTAGATGCCGAGTTTGCTGACAGCGTCGCCGGTCAAATCCAACAGGCGAAGATCCCGGGTAAACGTCATCTCCGCGATCAATGCATCAGCAGCATTGCGCTTAAAGAAAAATGTTCCCGGCATGCTAGCGTCGTTGACGCACAACTGGGCCTCCCACGCGGCAGTAATCACATTATCGCCAAGATAGATCCAGTGGAATGCGAACGCGCCGTTGTCATCAGCAGGTACGGCAGGCGGTCCAAAACGGTAAGTCTTTTCGACTCGCTCAGGCCATACAGATTCCGGGTTCCATGCTGCCCGGATCATCAAGGTGCCTGCTTTAAGTTCGCAGATGCCGCCTCTTAATGCTTGCCATATGCGCGCGTCAGATGGCAAGGTCCGAGCGATATGTGACGGTGGTACGTGGGCCTTCTTTTTTGAAGACATGCTCTAGCCTATGATGTCGGCCATGCCCCTGGTATAAAGTTCAGCCAGTTCCTGAACCTTCCGCAAGCGCTCACTTGCGGGAAGACTCAACAACCGACGCTGACTTTCGTGAACTTCAATACGCGTCTCGAAAGGCTTACCCGCCAGCAGCTCCGCCGGCGAAAGCTCATTAATATCGTCAACCGCGCCCACCCAGAATGCATGAATTTCACTACTCGGCTGATTCTCAAGTTGGTGCAGCACCGGTTCGATCAACTCAGGCACAGGCTCAATAAATTGCCAAGCCGGGAATTCCCTGCCGATACTACGCCCCCTAGGGGTAATAAAGTAGAAGCGTCCATTTTCAGCAGCACGGTAAAGCGTGGCCTGCGAAAGTGACACCAATCCCTGAGAAATAACATCCGAAGCCTTTAGCTTGGTAGCAGGCAGTGATTTTTTAATAGGGATACTCGTCAGCGACGCACGCGCTTCGCTTAGAGCTTGTATACCTAGCGCGATCACCTTCTCACGATCACGGCCACGAGCAAGAGCTGCCAAACGATCTTCAACAAGCTGCGTAAACTGTTCAAGCACACGCTCGACGGCATCGTATTGCGCCGGACTGCGCTCGGGACCTCTATTTTTCACTGATTGCACCAAGATACCCTCTTAAGCAGCGAATGGAGGAGCAATTGGAGGATGGGCGACAAGGAGTTGACGGGTACGCTTTCCGCAAGCATCGAAAGTCGCCGGAATGGAATGCGCCAGCGCCTGTCGCAAAGAGACCATAAAGCGCATCATCGGGCACGAAGCACGGCGCCTTAAATCTGAAAGGTGGTAAAAAACCCAGGGAGTCAGCCGGACCGTCGCAGGCAGACGCACTGCAGACCACAACTGGGAAATCCGTTCAAGCAAGCGATCATATTCGCACTTAAGCAAGAGCGCAGAGCGCCCCCCAAAAAAGGTCCCCCGCTTAATTGATGCTAGCTGATTCCACTCTTCGACCTGCTTAGATATCTTGGCAAGCTCACTCATCTGATCAATCATACGAAATTGATCAGCAAGCATTTTGAGGTCAGCAAGCGTGCCATCTGGATTCATCATCACTACTCCGGTCGATGAACTCAGATTAGCACACTTTCTCAATATTCTCAAGATTCTCACGGACCAGCAAAAACCCGATACCCCGCTGTCAGTTTTGTGGGAACTTGAAGCGGATGATGCGGTTCGCACCTTCCAGCACGATGCCGCGATAGCGGCGGCGGTAGATCACGACGCCCGTGGTGGCGGCCAGCACCGCCACGATCAGCATCACCAGGTCGTTGCCGCCGTGCGTGACCACGGCGCGCTGGGACGAGTGCATGGTCGATGCCTCGAACTTCTTGCCGACGTATTTGGCGCCGATCACCAGTTCCTCGGCGTTGATGCTGTTGACCAGGTACAGGCCGTAACCGCCCGGATGCACGGTCATCTTGCCGTCGCGGTAGACGAAGGAGCGGCGCTCGTCGCCGACGCGGATGCTGCCGACCACGTGGCCGGCGGCGTTGATGGCGGTAGCGAAGCTGTTGCCGTAGCCGATCAGCGCGCCCAGGTCGACCATCTTCTTGCCATCGTGGACAAAGGCGTGCCAGTGCCGGTCCGGCGTCTCGGACGCGCCGACCACGACGCCGGAATCGTTGACGGCGGTGGCGCTGCTGGAGCGTCCACCCAGCGTGCCCAGATCCTTCATGCCGGCGCCCGGCCTGTAGATAAAGGCGCGCCGGTAACCGTCCACCAGCGCCGCCGTGCCGACGATCACGCCATCGGTGTTGACGCCGGCCGCGTAGCTGATATTGCCGCCCAACGTGCCCAAATCGACCAGCGGGCCGTCGCCGGTGGGGCCGGTGGTGAAGGCGTGGAAGTAGCCGTCGCTGGTATCGGCAAAGCCGACCGCCTGGCCCGAACGGCTGATGCCCATGCCGTAGCTGCTGCCGCCGCCGAGCGTGCCGAGATCGCGCATCGACAGGCCGGCGCGGTAGACGAAGGCGCGCCAGTGGCCGTCGCTGTCCTGGGCCGAGCCGACCACGTCGCCGCCGATGTTGATGCCCTTGGTGAAGCTGTCGCTGCCGCCCAGGGTGCCCAGTTCGATCAGGCGCTTATTCCACAGCACCGCGCGCTGGCGCCCGTTCTCTTCCTCGATGATGCCGGCCACCTGCCCCGTTGCGTTGATGTCGACGGCGATGCTGGCCTCATTGCCGCGCTCTCCCAATCCGGGCGGGTGCAGCTGCTGCGCAGACGACGCCACACCGGCAATTCCAAACAAGACCACCGCAATCGGCATTCTCAGCATGACGTCTCCAAGTTGATTTTTATGAATGCCGATTCTATAACGGTATTCGAACGATCAGCAACTGTAACCATGGACCGACTGATACAGCATGCATCTGCCCCCGGGGGCCTGTGCCTTGCGCCCCACCGCGCCGCGCCCCTAGACTGGCGCCATCCCCCACAATGCGAGCCACAGACCATGACCGAACTGCTGCCCCTGATGACCTACTGCCTGGTGATGTCGGCCACGCCCGGACCGAACAACGTCATGCTCGCCACCACCGGCGCCAATTTCGGCGGCCGTGGCGCGATGCCCGCCATCATGGGCATCCAGACCGGCATGTTCGTGCAGACCATGCTGATGTGCCTTGGGCTGGGCAGCGTTTTTGTAACCTACCCGTTGGCGCAGCAGGTGCTGCGCATCGCCGGGTCGGTGTATCTGATCTACCTGGCCTGGAAGCTCAGCGGAGCGTCGATGAGCGGCGCGCAGGCGCCCAAGGCGGTGACGTTTGCCCAGGCGACGACCTTCCAGGCGCTCAACCCCAAGAGCTGGGTGAAGGCCGTCACCGTGGCATCGGTCTTCATGCCCGCCGGGCAGAACACGTTCGGCAATGCGCTGCTGGTGGCGGCGATCGGCACCTTGGTGGGCATGCCCTGCAACGCCATGTGGGCGCTGTTTGGCGTCTCGATCCGCCGCTTCCTGCTGGATCCGCAAAAGCAGCGCGTGTTCAATTGGACCATGGCCGCCATCCTGCTCGTGCTGGCCGTGATGTTTTTACGCTAGACTCTCACCATGTTCCCCATCGACCGCTCCTCTCCCATCGCCCTGTCCAAACAGATTGAGGCGCAGTTGCGCCACATGGTCGAGAGCCGTGCCCTGCCCGGCGGCGCCAAGCTGCCGTCGATACGCCAGCTGGCCACGCAGCTGGAAGTCAGCACCAATACCGTCGTCGCGGCCTACGACCGGCTGGTCGCGGCGGGCGTCATCGATTCCCATGGCACTGCGGGCTTCTTTGTCTGTTCACCCAAGGACGCCGGCAGCGTGGTGCCCGATGAAGTCGCGCTGGAAGCGGGCGAGGAGCAGGAACCGGTCTGGCTCGCGCAGCAGGCCAACGACCAGCGCGCCGGCATTCTGCTGGCCAGCAGCGGCGCCCTGCCGCCGACCTGGCTGCAGGACGCCGTCCCCGCCAGCGCCGTGCAACGCGCCCTGGCTCGCAGCGCCGCCGGCATGGCGTCGCGCTGTCCTCCGCAAGGACTGCCCGAATTACGTGAACATATCGCGCTGCTATTGCGCGGGATCGGCGCGGCCTTCGACGCCGGCCATATCCTCACGACCTTCGGCGCCACCCACGCGATCGACCTGATTTGCCGCAGTTTCCTGCAGCCCGGCGACACCGTGCTGGTCGAAGATCCCGGCTACTTCCTGATGTTCGGCCGGCTGCGCCAGGACGGCATCCGCCTGGTGCCGATCAAGCGCCGGCCCGACGGCCTCGATCTCGACGAACTGGAGGCGGCCTGCCGCGAGCACCGTCCGCGCCTGCTGTTCGTGCAGACCGCCTTGCACAACCCCACCGGCTGGAGCAGCAGCGCCGCCAATCTGCACAAGGTCTTGATGCTGGCGCAGCAGCATGGCTTCCTGATCGCCGAGGACGACGTGCACGGCCAGTTCCAGCAAGGCCATGCCACGCGCCTGGCCGCGCTGGCCGGCCTCGATGGGGTGATCTACTACTCCAGCTTTTGCAAGTCGCTCAGTCCCGCCCTGCGGATGGGCTATCTGGCGGCCGCCCCCGCCCTGCTCAAGGTGCTGATGCGGACCAAGATCCATTCCATCATGACGCTGCCCGCGTTGAACGAATACGTGCTGCTGGAAGTGCTCAGGGCCGGCAATCTGCGCAAGCACCTGGAGCGCATGCAGCGCAAGATCATGGCGGCCCGCAACGCCAGCACCCAGCAATTGAGCGAGGCCGGCGTGCGGTTCGAGCAGCCCGGCGACGCCGGCATTTTCTTGTGGGGCACGATGCCGGAAGGCTTGGACGTCGACCTGTTGGTGCAGGACGCCTACCGCAACAACATCCTGCTGATGCGCGGCGCCGCCTTCTCGGCCAATGACATACCCGACCAGCATATCCGCTTCAACGTCGCCTTCAGCCAGCATCCGCGCCTGAGCAGCTACCTGCGGGAGCGCCTGCAGGCCGTGGCCGGCGCCCGCTCAAGCCTGGCGCGCGTCAGCGGCGCGGCCAGGTCGGTGGGCTCTTAGCACTTAACGGCAGTCGATAGGCCCGAAGTGCGCGGCCAGGGTCTTGCCCAGCCCCGCTTCCACAGCCGATTCCACCTCGCGCGCCAGCGACGCGGCCTCGCGGGCGGCCTTCAGGTCGCGTTCATCGTCGCTGTCGCCAACCACGCCGGCGTTGATCGGCATGCCGGAGAACACGAACAGGCGATAGACCTCGGCCAGCGTCAGCTTCTCCACATTGGCCAGGATGACCCAGTGATCGCTGCCTTCGCTGACACGCTTGCCCCATTGGACCCGCGCCGGCGCATCGACCTTGACGCGCCCCACCCAGCCTTCGGTCATCATCTTTTCCAGCAGCGTGTCCATCTCGTCGAAGCCCAGCCGCGTGCGCGCGCGGATCGCGCCGGCGCTGACCAGCGCCGTGTCGCCGCATTTGCAGGCCACATGCAGCACGCGCAGGATCGCCATCGCGTCGACGAATTCGCCGCCCGGCTGCGCCTCGTGCCACCAGCGCTCGTACTTCACCACCGGCAGCGCGGCCACCAGCAGCGCGCCGAACAGCGTGATCAGCCACGACACATAAACCCACAGCAGGAACAGCGGCAGCGCGGCCAGCGCGCCGTAGATCTTCGAATACGTCGGGAACTGCGTGATGAACACCGCGAAGCCGCGCTTGGCCACCTCGAACGCCAGGCCGGCCACCAGGCCGCCCCAGGCCGCGTCGTGCCAGTCGACGTCGCGGTTCGGCACCGCCACGTACAGCAGCGTGAAGGTGGCCGTGGTCAGCGCCAGCGACAGCACCGTGTAGATCAAGGCGCCGATCACCGGCACGTCGCCTATCAGATCGCTGGTGGCCATGAAGACCCGTCCCGACAGGGTCAGCGAGACGCCAATCAGCAAGGGACCGAGCGTGATGATGGCCCAGTAGACCAGGATGCGCTTGCTCCAGCGCCGCTCGGCGCGCACGCGCCAGATGCGATTGAACACGCGCTCGATCAAGTTCATCATCGCGATCGAGGTAAAAATCAGCGCCACCGCGCCCACCGCCGACAGCCGCGTGGCCTTGGAAGCGAACATGGTCAGGTAATTGAGGATGGTGCTGGAAATCGACTTCGGCATCACGCTCTGCACGAAGTAAGCCTCCAGCGACGAGCGGAAGGTGTTAAACATCGGGAAGGTGGTGAAGATCGCCAGCGCGATCGTCAACACCGGCACCAGCGCGAACACGGTGGTGAAAGTGAGGCTGCCGGCCACCTGCGGCAGGCTTTCCTCGCGCAGGCGGCGGTGGGCGAATAAAAACAGGTCCCGCACCTCGGGCCAGGACAACGAGCGCACTGTCTCTATCCCGCTACGGCAGTTGCGGGATACATACTGTAAAACCGGATGAATAAATTTTTCGTACATGAGCGATAATCGAAATACAAGAGTGGCGACGATGCCACCCGCCAAAGCGCCCTATAATACCGCCGATGAACCAAGCCAATCTGATTATTCTTGTATTGTTTTACTCACGTCACGGCGCAACGCGCAAATTGGCGGAGTTGATCGCCCAGGGCGTGGAGAGCGTGCCAGGCTGCGACGCGCGCCTGCGCACGGTTCCAGCCGTATCGACCGTGACTGAGGCCACCGAGCCGGACGTGCCGGCCGAAGGCGCCCCCTACGTCGAACTGGACGACCTGGCCGAATGCGCCGGGTTGGCGGTCGGCTCGCCCACCCGCTTCGGCAACATGGCCTCGGCGATGAAGTATTTTTGGGACGGCACGGCGGCCCAGTGGCTGTCCGGCGCGCTGGCGGGCAAGCCGGCCTGCGTGTTCACCTCCACCGGCAGCCTGCACGGCGGCCAGGAATCGACGCTGCTGTCGATGATGATACCGCTGTTCCACCACGGCCTGATGGTGCTCGGCCTGCCGTACACCAATCCGGAACTGATGACCACCTCCAGCGGCGGCACGCCGTATGGCGCCAGCCACTGGTCGGGACTTGACGGCAAGAAGACCATCACCGAAGATGAAAAACGCCTGGCGATCGCGCTGGGCCGGCGCCTGGCCGAAACGGCCGTCAAACTGCGCGCCGTCGCTTGACCGGGGACGCATGATGGAAAACACAATGCAGAAGTATTTTCACTGGGGCGCCATCGGCAGCCTGGTCACGCTGATCGTCTGGTGCGTGCTGTGGGAGATGGTGCTGGCGCCGCTGAAGCCCGGCGGCTCCTGGCTGGTGCTCAAGGCCGTGCCGCTGCTGCTGCCGCTGTACGGCGTGTGGAAGCGCGACATCTACACCTTGCAGTGGACCTCGATGATGATACTGCTGTATTTCACCGAGGGTGTGGTGCGCGGCTGGAGCGACAAGGGCAGCATCTCCGCCTGGATGGCCTGGGGCGAGGCGCTGATCGTCTGCGTCTATTTTGTTTGCGCCGTGATGTATCTGCGTCCGTATAAAAAAGCGGCGAAGAAGCTGGCCAAGGAGCTGCTGGACAAGGTGAAGGTCAACACCGTCAAATGATCGACTTTCTCGCGCATTGCCGCTCCGTCGTGGGCGACGCCTTTGTACTCGACTCAAGCGCCGACATGGCGCCCTTCCTCACCGACTGGCGCGGACGCTTCACCGGCAACGCGCTGGCCGTGCTGCGGCCCGGGTCCGTGGACCAGGTGGCGGCGCTGGTGCGCGCCTGCGCCCAGTGGCGCGTGGCGCTGGTTCCGCAGGGCGGCAACACAGGGCTGGTGCTCGGCAGCGTGCCGGATGCCGGCGGCGGCGCGGTCGTGCTGTCGCTGGCGCGGCTGAACCAGATCCGGCAAGTCGATCCCGTCAACCGCACCATGACCGTGGACGCGGGCTGTATCCTGCAACAGGTGCAGGACGCCGCGGCCGCAGCCGGCTGCCTGTTCCCGCTGTCGCTGGCGGCGGAAGGCAGCTGCACCATCGGCGGCAATCTGTCCACCAATGCGGGCGGCACGGCGGTTCTCCGATACGGAAACACGCGCGAATTGTGCCTCGGGCTGGAAGTGGTCACGCCGCAGGGCGAGGTCTGGAGCGGCTTGCGCGGCCTGCGCAAGGACAATACCGGCTACGACCTGCGCGACCTGTTCATCGGCGCGGAAGGCACGCTGGGCGTCATCACCGGCGCGGTGCTCAAGCTTTATCCGCAGCCCAAGGCCAGCATCACCGCGCTGGCGGCGCTGCCCTCGCCCGCGCACGCGCTGCAATTACTGACTTTAATGCAGGACCATTGCGGCTCCAGCCTGACCGGCTTCGAACTGATGTCGCGTTACTGCCTGGAGCTGGTGGCGCGGCAGTTCCCGTCGCTGCCCAAGCCGTTCGCGGCGCCGCATCCGCAATACGTGCTGCTGGAGCTGTCGAGCAGCGAGTCGGAGCAGCACGCGGTCGGACTGCTGGAACAAGCCATCGGCGCGGCGCTGGAGCGCGATGTCATCGGCGACGCGGTGGTGGCGACTTCGGTGGCGCAATCGGCCGGGTTGTGGCAGCTGCGCGAGCACATCCCGCTGGCGCAGGCCAAGGCGGGCAAGAACATCAAGCACGATATCTCGCTGCCGGTGTCCAGCATCGCCGACTTCATCTCGGCCACCGGCCCCCTGCTGGACGCGGCCTTCCCCGGCTGCCAGCTGGTGTGCTTCGGCCATCTCGGCGACGGCAACCTGCACTACAACGTGGCGCCGCCGGACGGCATCTCCAACGAGGACTTCCTACTCAACCAGGACAAGGTCAATCGCGTGGTGCATGACAGCGTGGTCGCCTTCGGCGGCTCGATCTCGGCGGAACACGGCATCGGCGCGCTCAAACGCGACGAGCTGGCGCACTACAAATCGGCGGTGGAACTGAACATGATGCGCGCCATCAAAGCCGCGCTGGACCCGCTGGGCATCATGAATCCCGGGAAAATCCTGTGAGCGGTGCCGCGATGGGCCGCTTGTCGCGCTGGCTGTTGTTGGGCGAGTGGCGCGCGCATCCGCTGCGGGCGCTGGTGGCCATCGCCGCGATTGCGGTCGGCATCTCGCTCGGTTTCGCCATCCATCTGATCAACGCAGCCGCGTTCAACGAATTCTCGTCCGCCATCAAGGGCCTGTCCGGCGTGGCCGACGTGCAGGTGCGCGGCACCGAGCAGTTTTTCGACGAAGCCATCTACCCGGTGCTGGCGCAGCGCGCCGGCGTGGCGGTGGCGTCGCCGGTGCTGGAGTTCGACGCCTCCGTGCCCGACGAGAAGACGGCGCTGAAGATACTCGGCATCGACGCCTTCCGCGCCAGCTTCATCTCGTCCGACCTGGTCGGCGTGCCTTCGGAAGATCACGTGATGGACACGCTGGCCGACGACGCGCTGTTCCTGTCGCCGGCCGCGCAGCAGTGGCTCAAGCCCGCCGCCGGCGCGCCGCTGACGCTGCAAGTGGGCGTCGGCGAACTGAAACTGCGCGTGGCCGGTTCGCTGCAGCGTGCCCGCGCGGGCCAGCGCATCGGCGTGATGGACCTGGGCGCGGCGCAATGGCGCTTCGAGAAGCTCGGCCAGCTGTCCCGCATCGACCTCAAACTGCGCGACGGCGTCAATCGCGACGCCTTCAAGGCGGAGCTGGAACAACAGCTGGAACACGATTATCCCGGCCGCTTCCGCGTCAGCCAGCCCAATGACGAAGACCAGAACAGCCGCAACGAAGGCATGAGCCGCGCCTACCGCGTCAACCTGACCGTGCTGGCTTTGGTCGCGCTGTTCACCGGCGCCTTCCTGGTATTCTCCACCCAGGCGCTGTCGGTGATACGCCGCCGCAGCCAGTTCGCGCTGCTGCGCGTGCTGGGCATGGACCGCAAGCACCTGCTGCGCCAGATCCTGATCGAAGGCCTGAGCCTGGGCGTGGCCGGATCGGCCATCGGCATCGCCGCCGGCTACGGCATGGCCGCCGCCGCGCTGCACTTCATGGGCGCCGACCTGGGCGCAGGCTTCTTCTCCGGCGTGCGGCCGCAGGTGCAGTTCACGCCCATCGCCGCAGCGGTCTATTTCGCGCTCGGCGTCGCCGTGGCCTTGCTGGGCTGCGCCGCGCCGGCGCTGGACGCGGCGCGCGCCAAGCCCGCCGTCGCGCTCAAGTCGGGCACCGAGGAGGCGGCGATGTCGCGGCTGTCCAAGGCCTGGCCGGCGCTGGCCTGCATCGCATTGGCCGCCCTGCTGTCGCAGGCGCCGCCGGTATTCGAGCTGCCGCTGTTCGGCTACCTGTCGATCGCATTGCTGCTGGTCGGCGCCATCGCGCTGATGCCGCGCCTGGCCGCCATCGTGTTCCGCGTGGCGCACCGCCGCTGGAGCGCGGCCACCGCCGGCAAGCCCGGCGCCTCGCCCGTGGTCACGCTGACGCTGTCGCGCCTCGCCAACGCCTCCAGCCAGGCCGGCATCGCGCTGGGCGGCGTGCTGTCCAGCTTCAGCCTGATGGTGGCGATGGCGATCATGGTCTCCAGCTTCCGCGTGTCGCTGGACGACTGGCTGCTGCACATCCTGCCGGCCGATATCTATGTCAGCACCACCAGCGCCGGCACCACCGCCGGCCTGCGGCCGCAGGAGCAGGCCGCCATCGCCGCCCTGCCCGGCGTCGCCAGCGCCGACTTCCTGCGCATGCGCGGCATTTCGCTGGCCGCCGCCCGTCCGGCGGTCGCGCTCATGGCGCGCAATGTGGATCCCGCCGATCCGGGCAAATCGCTGGCCATCGTCGGCGCCACGCAGGTACCCGGCCCGGGCGCCCCGCCGCCGGTCTGGATTTCGGAAGCGATGGTCGACTTGTACGGCATGAACGTCGGCCAGCGCATCGAACTGCCGCTCAACGGCAAGCTGCGCGCCTTCCAGGTGGCCGGGGTCTGGCGCGACTATGCGCGCCCCACCGGCTCGATCCAGATGCGGCTGAGCGACTACCGCGCCATCACCGGCGACATGGACGCCAGCAACGTCGCCCTGTGGCTCAAGCCCGGCGCCAAGGCGGCCGACACTGATCGCGCCTTGACGCGCCTGCCCTTCGCCGCAGCGCTGACGACCACCGCGCCGTCCGAGATCCGCTCGATGAGCATGAAGATCTTCGACCGCAGCTTCGCCATTACCTATCTGCTGGAGGCGATCGCCATCGTCATCGGCCTGTTCGGCGTGGCTGCCACGTTCTCGGCGCAGACGCTGGCGCGCGCCAAGGAGTTCGGCATGCTGCGCCACGTCGGCGTCACGCGGCGGCAGGTCCTGTCCATTCTGGCCATCGAAGGCGGCGCCTTGACGGGGCTGGGCATCGTCACCGGTTTCGCGCTGGGCTGGGTCATCAGCCTGATATTGGTTTTTGTCGTCAATCCGCAGTCCTTCCACTGGACCATGCAGCTGCACCTGCCGTGGCCTTTGCTGGCCACCGTGGCGGGCCTGCTGCTGGCCGCCGCCGCGCTAACCGCGCTGCTGGCCGGCCGCCAGTCGCTGTCGGGCGGGCCGATACGCGCAGTCAGGGAGGACTGGTAATGAATCTGATCCAACGCGGCGGCGCCGCACTGGCGCTGCTGGCGGCGCTGGCCGTCCAGACGTCCGCGCAGGCGGCGGAGCCGGTGTTCAAGGCGGTCACGCCGCTGGCGCCCGGCGCTTCGCTGAGCTTCCCGGCGGATTTCGGCGCCCATCCCGACTACAAGACGGAATGGTGGTACGTCACCGGCTGGCTCGCAAAACCGGACGGCAAGCCGATGGGCTTCCAGGTCACGTTCTTCCGCAGCGCCACGTCGCACGACCGCGCCAATCCCAGCAAATTCGCGCCCAAGCAGCTGATCATCGGCCACGCGGCCCTCTCCGACCCGGCCAACGGCAAGCTGCTGCACGACGAGCGCAGCGCGTGCGAAGGCTTCGGCCTGTCCTACGCCAAGGTCGGCGACACCGACGTCAAGCTCGAAGACTGGCACATGGCGCGCGCCGCCGACGGCAGCTACCAGGTCCACCTGGACGCCGCCAGCTTCAAGCTGGATCTGAAACTGGCGCCGTCGCAGCCCGTGCTGCCGCAGGGCGACCGTGGTTATTCCCGCAAGGGCGCGCAGCTTTCCGACAGCAGCTACTACTACAGCGAACCGCAGCTGACCACCACCGGCACCGTGACCAGCGGCGGCAAGACGGTCGCCGTCACGGGCGCCAGCTGGTTCGATCACGAGTGGTCCACCCAGTACGTCGCCACCGATGCGGCAGGCTGGGACTGGATAGGCGCCAACCTCGCCGACGGCGGCGCCATGATGGCTTTCCAGATGCGCAGCAAGACAGGTGCTAAACTATGGTCGCACGCGACATGGCGCGATGCATCCGGTAAGATCACGCAGTTTTCCCCGGACCAGGTCAGCTTTACCCCGCAACGGCGGTGGCGTTCGCCCCGCACCAATGCCGAGTATCCCGTCTCGACCCAGCTCACCACCGGCAGCACCGTGTGGCAGGTCGTCCCTTTGCAGGACGACCAGGAGCTGGACTCGCGGCGCTCCACCGGCGCGGTGTACTGGGAGGGCGCGGTGACGCTGGAACGGGACGGCAAACCCGCCGGACGCGCCTACCTGGAGATGACCGGCTATGTGAGGCCGATCAAGTTTTAGCAGCACCGAACAATTTAACGACTACTGAATCGTCAACAAAAGAATACTTACGAACCGCAGCCACACGATGACCAACAGCACCACCGCCAGCACCCCGTCCGCAGCCGCCCCCAACACAGCCAGGGAAGCCAAGAAAGGCAGTCTAGCCACCCTGCGCGGCCTGACGCCGTTCCTGCTGCCGTACAAGCGCCAGTTCCTCATGGCCGGCATCGCGCTGGTGGTGGCCGCGTGCTCCACGCTGGCGATCCCCGCCGCCTTCAAGCAGATGATCGACCTGGGCTTCGGCGGTTCCGGCGCCAAGAGCATCAAGCATGTCGACCTGGTGTTCCTGGCGCTGTTCGGCGTGGCCACCGTGCTGGCGCTGGCCACGGCGGCGCGCTTCTACACCGTCTCCTGGCTGGGCGAACGCGTCACCGCCGACATCCGCAGCGCCGTCTACAACCACGTCGTCACCCAGAGCCCCGAATTTTTCGAGACCACGCAAACCGGCGAGGTCCTGTCGCGCATCACCACCGACACCACGCTGATCCAGGCGGTGGTGGGCACCAGCATCTCGATGGCGCTGCGTAACGTGCTGCTGTTCATCGGCGGCCTGGTGATGCTGTTCGTGACCAGCGCCAAGCTGTCGGCCATCATCATCGGCCTGCTGATCCTGACGGTGCTGCCGATCGTGATGTTCGGCCGCCGCGTGCGCAAGCTCTCGCGCGATTCGCAGGACCGCATCGCCGACGCCTCCGCCATGGCCGGCGAAATCCTCAACGCCATGCCGACCGTGCAGGCCTTCACCCACGAGAAGATCGAATCGCAGCGCTTCGGCGACTCGGTCGAAGGCGCGTTCGGCACCGCCATGCGCCGCATCCGCGCCCGCGCGCTGCTGACCATGATCGCCATCGTGCTGGTGTTCGGCACCATCGTGTTCGTGCTGTGGCTGGGCGCGCACGCCGTGCTGGAAGGCTCGATGACCGGCGGCGACCTCGGACAATTCATCCTGTACGCCTCCATCGTGGCCGGCGCCATCGGCGCCCTGTCCGAGGTGATGGGCGAGGCGCAGCGCGCCGCCGGCGCCACCGAGCGCCTGCTGGAACTGATGTCGGTCAAGTCGGCCATCCAGTCGCCGGCCCAGCCGCTGGCGCTGCCGCCGCGCGCCGCCAACGGCGCGGCACTGAGCCTGCACGACGTATCGTTCTCCTATCCTTCGCGTCCCGACACGGCGGCGCTGGGCCACCTGTCGCTGGACATCAAAGCCGGTGAGACAGTGGCCGTGGTCGGCCCTTCGGGCGCCGGCAAGACCACGCTGTTCCAGCTGTTCCTGCGCTTCTACGACCCGCAGAGCGGCAGCATCAAGCTCGATGGCGTCGACGTCACCAGGCTCGATCTGCACACGCTGCGCGACGCCATCGGCATCGTGCCGCAGGATACGGTGATCTTCTCGGCCGACGCGATGGAGAACATCCGCTACGGCCGCGCCGGCGCCACCGACGAGGAAGTGATCCAGGCCGCCAAGCTGGCCGCCGCCCATGAATTCATCGAACGCCTGCCGCAAGGTTATCAATCCTTCCTGGGCGAGCGCGGCGTGCGCCTGTCCGGCGGCCAGCGCCAGCGCATCGCGATCGCGCGCGCGCTGCTGAAAAACCCGCCGCTGCTGCTGCTCGACGAAGCCACCAGCGCGCTGGACGCGGAGTCCGAGCGCCTGGTGCAGACGGCGCTGGAGGCGGCGATGGTCGGCCGCACCACCGTCATCATCGCGCACCGCCTGGCGACCGTGCAGCGGGCCGACCGCATCATCGTGATGGAGGACGGCCGCATCGTCGAAACCGGCACCCACGCGTCGCTGGTGGCGCTGGGTGGCGTCTACGCCAATCTGGCCGCGCTGCAGTTCCACAACGTTCATATCGAACACCGCGCGAACTGACCGCCCGCCGCGCTGGGACGCTCAGCGCGTCAGGGCGAAACGGCAGGCAGCGACGACAGCGGCAGGATGCGCGACTTGGTCTCCTGGCTGACCGTGTAGCTCGGGTCGCGTATCAGGCTGAGGAAGCGGCCATGGCCATCGGAGATGCTGACCACTCCCGACGTCGAGCCGCTCTTCGTCATGACGTTGCCTAACAACAGGTTACCTATACCGGCGTTGCCCACCACACCTTGCGACACAAACGCTTCCTCATACAATCCGGTGGAGATGATGACGTTACTCCAGGAATGCGGACCAAAGTTGAAGCCGTTGACCACACCCTCGCCTCCCATCAGGCGCGGCGCAATGAAGATATTGTTGCTAAATTTGTCCACGTCGACGCCATTGGTCACGTTCTCGAAGCCGAAGTTGTAGAACTTATTGCCGTTGAACTGACCAACCTGCGCAGAACCCGGTACGGCCGCGAGACCGGTCACGCCGTTCATCTTCCCGCCGGTGAAGGTATTTTCGTTGGCCCAGCCGTCAATCTCTGTCGTCAGCAGTACGCCGACGTCATTATGCGTCAGCAATTCGAAGTCGATCTTGTTGTACTGCGAGCCATTCTGGTCCTTGCCGACCACCTTGATGGCGTTATGAAAACCGTCGATGGAATTTACGTTTACCTTCGCGTACTGGGCATTCATCAGCGTGATGGCGGAGCCGACATAGCCGTAGGTGGGTGTGTTTTGCCAAGTAATGCCATGCAGCTTGGACAATTCCAGCACATGGCCATACCGCCCCTGCACGACGATGCCATCGCGCGCACCAAAGTCCAAATCGCCTCTCGCGGTAAATCGGACGTATTTATTGCTTGGCAGGGTAATCGTGTCCTGGAACTTATAGTAGCCCTCCGGGATCAACAATTCCTGGCCGTTACGCAGCGCGGTGATAGCGGCCTGCACGGCGGGCGCGTTGTCCAGCGAGCTCTCGCTCAGGCCGAACCATTTGGCGTTGACGGCGCCGTCGAACATGCGCTTGTACATTTTTCTGGCGCCGCTGTTGCTTTTATTGCAGAACAACGTGGTCCCGCCGTTCGCCTGGTCTGTCGAGCTCGACGCGACCGGATAAAACAAACCCTCCTTTCCCACGTCCGAAATAAACACCAGCGGAGCGGTGCAGCTGGTCGACGTTTCGAGACCATTGATGGTCATGACCGTCTGGGCTTGTGCGGAAAACGCTGCGGCCAGCGCGGCAACCAAAGTGGCGCCTTGTAGATTTTTCATCTGAAATCCATTCCTAAGAAATGAGTTAATTAGCAATTTTAAAGCGTCACAATCGTAGCATTACGATAACTCCGCACGATTGCCAAACCAGAAATTAATTAGTTTATAAACATTGTCCGCACGGTCGGCCTTAGCATGCGGGATCCAATTTCAAGGGAACGCCATGCTCTACCCACTCCTCCGCAGCATCCTGCAGGTCGCATGGCACTACGCGCTGGTGGTGGGCGTGTTTGCGGCGCTTTGGCTTTGGTGGCGCTTACGGCCCGGCCGCCGGCGGCGGCTGCAGGCGAAGCCGATCGGCGCGCCGCAAATCCGGCGCGAGATGCTCACTTCCGTGTTCAGCATCATCGCGCTGGGCAGCGTGATGCCGCTGGCGTTCGCGCTGGGCCTCGGGCGCCACACCAATTTCTACCAAAGCGTGCATGCCTACGGGCGCGGATGGGGCTTCATCGCCTTGATGGTGGTGCTGATGATGCTGATCCAGGACACCTGGTTCTACTGGACGCACCGCCTGATGCACCACCGCCGCCTGTTCCGCTGGGCGCACCGCACCCACCATCGCTCCACCAACACCGGGCCTTGGTCCACCTACTCGATCAGCCCACTGGAGGCGGTGATCGACAGCGGCGCAAGCATCGTGATCCTGCTGCTGTTGCCGGTCACGTTCTGGTCGCTGTTCATTTTCTCGTGGATTAACACGATCTTCGCCGTGTACACGCACCTGGGCTATGAGCTGTTCCCGCGCGCGCTGTCGAAGCACTGGCTGGGCCGCTGGATCAACACCTCCATCGCCCACAACACCCACCATGCGCGGGGACGCTACAACTACAGCTGGTACTTCCTGTTCTGGGACCGGATGATGGGCACCCTGTCGCCGGACTACGACGAGCACTATCGCAAAGCCGGTTTTTCAGCTCCCGAGGCAAAAAGCCGGTAACATTCTCCCTTTCAGGAGAACGCCTTGACCGACGCCGAACTGCGCCTCAGCTGCGCCACCCACCTGCCCGGGCACCGGCAGCCCTCGCCCGCCCAGCTGTTCGCGGCGATGTCCGCATGGTGCGAGGCCAACGGCGTCGCGCACGACACCTACGGCAGCGGCACGCTGATACAGGACTTCGAGCAGAAGGTCGCCACGCTGCTGGGCTTTGAATCGGCGCTGTTCTGCATCACCGGCACCATGACGCAGGCCACCGCGCTGCGCATCGCCTGCTCGGAGCGCGGCAGCCGGCTGGTGGCGCTGCATCCGACCTCGCACATCCTGCGCCACGAGCGCGGCAACCATCAGCTGTTCGATCATTTCCAGGCCTTGCAGATCGGCGACCCGCACCGCCCGTGGACGCTGGACGAACTCAGAGGCATCCCGGACAAGCTGGGCGCGGCCACGCTGGAGCTGCCGATGCGCGAGATCGGCGGCCAGTGCCCAAGCTGGGACGAGCTGGAAGCCATCAAAGCCTACTGCCGCGAGCAATCCATCCACCTGCACCTGGACGGCGCGCGCCTGCTGGAAACCGCCGCCGCATACGGCCGCCCGGCAGCCGACATCGCGGCCGGCTTCGACACCGTCTACCTGTCGATGTACAAAGGCATAGGCGGCATGGGCGGCGCCATGCTGCTGGGTAGCGCGGCCTTCGTCGCCAAGGCCCAGGAATGGTTTCGCCGCCAGGGCGGCAACGTCTACCAGCGCACGCCGTACGTGGTGGCCGCCGCCATGCAGTTCGACGCCAGGCTGGCGGCGATGCCGGACTACTTCCGCCGCACCGAGTGGTTGTACGAGGTGCTGCGCGACTATCCGCTGCTGACGCCCAACCCCGCCCGTCCGCAGGCCAGCATGCTGCATCTGCACCTGCCGGTCAGCCGCGAGCGCGCCAACGAGATCCGCAACCGCATCGCCGAACAGCATGGCGTGTGGCTGTTCAACGCCGCCAGCCACGCCGCGCTGCCGGGCCGCAGCTCGGTGGAGCTGTA
Source organism: Duganella sp. BJB1802 (assembly GCF_013369445.1). NCBI lineage: Bacteria > Pseudomonadati > Pseudomonadota > Betaproteobacteria > Burkholderiales > Oxalobacteraceae > Duganella > Duganella sp. BJB1802. The sequence continues at coordinate 137,380 of NZ_JABWEF010000016.1, forward strand.
CATCGGCGACAACCTGCTCAACCTGCCGGACCAGCGCGTGCGCGAGATCCTGGCCCTGTGGTCGGACGCGCTGTCCAACTAAATTCCTGCACAAGCCGGTGCAACCGGCTACACTGCGCCCTCTTTTCGTTTTACGGCATAACACCATGACCTTCCAAGCCCTCGGCCTGATCGACCCCATACAGCGCACGCTGGAGACGCTGGGCTACAAGCAGCCCACGCCCGTCCAGAAGCAAGCCATCCCCGTCGTGCTGGCGGGCCGCGACCTGATGGCGGCGGCGCAGACCGGCACCGGCAAGACGGCGGGCTTCGCCCTCCCCATCCTGCAACGCCTGACCATGGACGGCGTGACCGCGCCGAAAGCGGTGCGCTGCCTGGTGCTGGTGCCGACCCGCGAACTGGCGGAACAGGTCTACGAGAGCTTCCGCAGCTACGGCGGCAACCTGCCGCTGAAATCGGCCGTGGCCTACGGCGGCGTGCCGATCGAGCCGCAGATCACCAAGCTGCGCAAGGGCCTGGACGTGCTGGTGGCCACGCCGGGCCGCCTGATCGACCTGCACGACCAGGGCGCGATCAGCTTCGCCATGCTGCAAACGCTGGTGCTGGACGAGGCGGACCGCATGCTGGACCTCGGCTTCGAGCGCGACCTGGACATCCTGCTGGCGGCCCTGCCCAAGCAGCGCCAGACCTTGCTGTTCTCGGCCACGTTCTCCGATGAGATCCGCAAGCTGGCCGGCGGCATGCTGAAGGACCCGGTGTCGATCCAGGTCAGCGCCAGCAACACGGCCACCAAGACCGTCAAGCAGTGGCTGATCCCGACCGACAAGCGCCGCAAGCCCGAGCTGCTGCTGCATCTGCTGAAGAAGCTGAACTGGGGCCAGGTGCTGGTGTTCGTCAAGACCCGCAAAGGCGTGGAGGCGCTGGTCAAGACGCTGCAGGAACACGGCATCTCGGCCGATTCCATCCACGGCGACAAGACCCAGCCGGCCCGCCTGCGCGCGCTGGCCCGCTTCAAGAACGCCGAAGTCCAGCTGCTGGTCGCCACCGACGTCGCCGCGCGCGGGCTGGATATCGAGGCGCTGCCGCAGGTGGTCAACTTCGATTTGCCGACGGTGGCCGAGGACTACATCCACCGCATCGGCCGCACCGGGCGCGCCAGCATGGAGGGCGAAGCCGTGTCGCTGGTCTGCGCCGACGAAGTCGATATGCTGAAGGCCATCGAGACGCTGACCCGCCAGGTCATCCATCGCATCGAGGAACCGGGCTTCGAGGCCGACCACCGCGTGCCGGAGACCGGACCAAAAGGCGCCGCCGCAGCAGCAGCCAAGAAAGCGGCGGCCGAAGCGCCGGCCAAGAAGAAGCGCCCGTTCACCGGCCCGGCCGGCGGCAAGGCGGCCGGCGGCAGCGCAACAGCCAGCGGAAAGCCGGGCAACGTCGCAACCGGCGGCAAGGCAGCTGTCACGGCCCGTCCCGCAGGCGGCGACGCCTCGCTTGGTACGTGGACTCCCCCTGCGCCATCGGGCAAGCCGGCCGGCGGCGCGCGCTCCGCCGGCGCAAAGCCGGGCAGCAGCCGCACCTACGGGGGCGGCGGCAAGCCGGCAGCGCCCAAGGGCGCCGTCGTGGTCACCGGCGGACGTGGCGCCAAGTCGCTGGCGCGGGCCGCAGGCAAGGCCACCGCAAAGCCGGGCGGCCGCAAGACCGGCCCACGCTGAGCACCTGGGCGGCCATGCGCGCCGCCTGATAAAATAGCCGTCTTTCCGGGCCATCGCGGCCCGCGCACCACGTTGGAGAATTGAATGCAGCAATACCAGGAACTGATCCAGACCGTCCTCGATACCGGCAGCTGGCAAGACAACCGCACCGGCATCCGCACCCTGAGCGTGCCGGGCGCGATGATGCGCTTCGACCTGCTGAACGGCGGCTTCCCGGCCGTGACGACCAAAAAACTGGCATTCAAATCCGTGGTCGGCGAATTGTGCGCCTTCCTGCGCGCCTCCAGCAGCGCCGCCGACTTCCGCGCGCTGGGCTGCAAAGTCTGGGACCAGAATGCCAACGAGAACAAACAGTGGCTGGACAATCCCTACCGCCTCGGCGAGGACGACCTGGGCCCGGTCTACGGCGTGCAATGGCGCCAATGGCCCGGCTTCAAACTGATCGCCGTCGACCAGCCGGCGCAGATCGCCGACGCGCAAAAGAACGGCTTCCGCCTGATCTCGCAGATCGAGGACGAAGGCGTGACCAAGGTCCTGCTGCACAAGTCTATCGACCAGCTGCGCGAATGCCTGGACACCATCGTCAACAATCCAGGCAGCCGCCGCATCCTGTTCCATGGCTGGAATCCCGCCGTGCTGGACGCGGTCGCCCTGCCGGCGTGCCACTTGCTGTACCAGTTCATTCCGAATCCAACCACGCGCGAGCTGTCGATGTGCCTCTACGTCCGCTCGAACGATCTGGGTCTGGGCACGCCGTTCAACCTCGCCGAGGGCGCGGCATTGATGCACCTGGTCGGCCGCCTGACCGGCTACACGCCGCGCTGGTTCACCTACTTCATCGGCGACGCCCACATCTACGAGAATCACATGGACATGGTCAAGGAACAGCTGACCCGCACGCCGTTCCCGGCGCCGCAGTTCCGTATCTCGGACCGCGTGCCGGACTTCGCCAAGACCGGCAAGTACGAACCGGAGTGGCTGGAAAAGGTCGAGCCGTCGGACTTCTCGTTGGAAGGCTACCAGCACCACGCGCCGATCACGGCGCCGATGGCGGTATGACGCGGCTGGACTTCATCCCTGGCACACTCTGTGACGAAAGGATGTGGTCCCGCCTGACGCCGTTGCTGGGCAGCGGCTTCGCATTCAATTACGTCCCGCTGCATCGGGCGGAGACGCGCCAGCAAATGCACGAGGTGATCGCGGCGCACAGCGCGCCGTCGGCGCATCTGGTGGCGTTCTCGCTGGGCGCCTACCTCGCCATCGAATACGCACTGCTGCATCCGGAGCGCGTGCAGTCGCTGGTGCTGATCGCGAACTCCGCGCGCGGCCTGAGCGAAAACGAGAAGCAGACCCGCCGCCGCATCATCCCGATGTTGAAGAGCAGCGCCTACACCGGCATGACGCGCATGCGCCTGCGCGAGCTGCTGCATGAATCGCACCTGGGCGACCAGTCCATCATCGACATCATCCAGCAAATGGCGCTGGACCTGGGCAAGGACGTGCTGCTGGCGCAGTTCACCGCCTCGATGGAGCGGCCGGACCTGATGGAGCGGCTGGCCGAAATCAAATGCCCGGTGCTGATCGTCGGCGCCGCCGGCGACCAACTGGTCGATCCAGCCGACCTGCGAGAAATGCAGCGCCACCTGCCCGATGCCCGCCTGAACATCCACGACGGCACCGGCCACATGATCCCGCTGGAAGCCCCGCAGGCGCTGGCCGCCGACATGCTGGCCTTCCAACCGCTCAGGCCTTGACGATGATGGTGCCGGCCATTTCCTCATGGCCGCTGCCGCAGAAGTTATCGCACAAGAAGCCGAACTGTCCAGCCGTCTCCGGCTTGAGCCTCACCTGCACCGGCTTGCCCATCACCAGATCGGCGCGGATCTTGAGGTCCGGCACACTGAAGCCGTGCGGGAAGTCCAGCGCGGTCAGTTCCAGCACCACCGCCTCGCCCTTCTTCAATTCGATCACGTTCGGCGCGAAGCGGAATTTGCGCGCTTCGATCTTGATCACGCGTTCCTTGGCCCTGGCCTGCACGGCGCCAAGGGCCACCAGCGCCAACGGGGCGCACATCAGCAATCTACGTTTGGTCAACATGATGGTTCATCCTTTCATCGCGGGGAATTCGGTGATTTGATAGGCCACGGGCTTGGCCTCCGCCTCCACTTCGCGGAAGCCCAGGCCCTTGCCTGGCGCCGCCGGGTCCCACGGCAGCGGCGTGCGCTTGTCCTGCGAGCCCGGCGCCGGCAGCGGGAAGATCAGCGACTTGGCCGCGTGGTGCGCGATGTGGCCGCTCATATGGTGGTTCTCCTGGTGGATATGGCCATAGAACACCGTGACATTCGAATACGGCATCAGCAGCGCCATCGCCTGCTCGCCGTCGCGCGTGGCCCAGTCCCATTTCGGCGCCAGATCGAACAAGGGCCGGTGCGTCAGTACGACGATGCGCGCGTCCTTGGCCTGCTTGTCCAGGTCCGCCTTCAGCCACGCCAGCTGCGCCTCGCCGATGCGCGCGCCGGGGTCGGAGACGTTGTCGATGGCGACGAAGTGCACGCCTTTATGGTCGAAGCTGTAATTCGAGGGACCGAAGAACTCGTGGAACGCCGCGCCGTTGTCGAGCGAGGCATCATGCTCGCCCGCCAGGAAATGCACGTCCTTGACCTTCAAGCCGCCGACGATCTGCTTGAACTCCGCCATGCGGCGGCGGCGCTCGGCCGCGTCGTCGGTGGTGTGGGTCAGGTCGCCGGTGAAGACGATGAAGTCCGGCGGCACCGCCAGCGCGTTGACGCTCTCCACCGCCTGCCGCAGCGTGTTCTGCGCCTCCGGGTTGGCCGGCCCCTTGTAGCCCCAGTGCGAATCGGACAACTGGACGAAATAGAAGTCCTCGTAGCCGGCTGCCGCAATCGCCTTGCCGTACAAGCCGGACATGAAGACGGCGCCGCCGCCCACTGCGCCCAGCCTTAAAAATCCTCTGCGATCGATCATGATGAACTCCGTTGTGTAGTTGAAAAGCCGGCGCCGCGCCATGGCATAATCGGCGAGCGCCGGTCGTACCGGCTAAAACCCGGAGCCAGGCCCGGATATTCCCGATATTTTTTATATTTCTGAACCGGGAATAAATCCGCACCGGACGGAGTCTTCATCCACTGGACCACTGCAATGGATAAGTATTTGGGCGACGACGACAAAACCGCGCGGTTCGAGGCGATGGCCATGCCGCATCTGGACGCGGCCTACAACCTGGCCCGCTGGCTGACCCGCAACCAGCACGACGCCGACGATCTGGTGCAAAGCGCCTACCTGCGCGCCTTCCGCTTTGCCGACGGCTTTCGCGGCGGCGACGTGCGCGCCTGGCTGCTGACCATCGTGCGCCACACCTACTACAGCACGCTGCGCGACGGCCAGGCGCAGCGCGGTGATGTGAGCTTCGACGAGGCGCTGCACGGCGGCGACGATGACAGCGCCGATCCGGCCGCCATCGCCGCCAGCCGCGACACCGGCCGCACCGTCAACGCCGCGCTGGCCCAGCTGCCGCAGGCGTTTCGCGAGGTGCTGGTGTTGAAGGAGATGGACGATCTGTCGTACAAGCAGATTGCGGAGGTGACCGAAACGCCGATCGGCACGGTGATGTCGCGGCTGGCCCGCGCGCGCAAGCTGCTGCTGGCCTATCTGAAGCACGGAGAGCAGGATGGAATCTAAGCACAGCCAGGAGAAGCTGTCGGCGTACCTGGATGCCGAACTCGATGCGGCCGACCGCGCGCAGGTGGAGGCGCATTTGGCCGGTTGCGGCGAGTGCGCCGAAGCGCTGGCGCAGCTGGAGGCGCTGCGCGGCCGCGTCGCCGCCGAGGCGCAGCGCCATGCCGCGCCCGAGTACCTGAAACACCGCATCCACGCCGCGCTGCGGGCCGAGCCTGCGGGCACGCCGGCACCGCGCACACCGCCGCGCACCTCGTCACGCGCGTGGCCATGGGCGTGGATCAACCTTGGCCTGGCGGGCGCGATGACGGCCGCCTTTGCCGTCACGCTGACGCTGTACCTGGGCCAACCCAACGCCGACGACCGCATCGAGCAGGAACTGGTGGCCAGCCATTTCCGCTCGATGATGCCCGACCACCTGGCCGACGTGGCCTCGACCGACCAGCACACCGTCAAGCCCTGGTTCGCCGGCAAGCTGGATTACTCGCCGCCCGTGTACGACCTGGCCGCGCAGGGCTACGCCTTGATCGGCGGCCGTTTGGACTATCTCCAGCAGCGGCCCGTGGCGGCGCTGGCCTACCGCCACCGGCTGCACATCGTCAACCTGTACATCTGGCCGGACGCCGGCGGCCACGCCAGCGCGCCGCAAGCGGGCATGCGCCAAGGCTTCCACCTGCTGCGCTGGACGCAGGATGGCATGCGCTATTCAGCCGTGTCGGACATCAATCCGCAGGACCTGGCGCAATTCGCCGCGCTGCTGCGCCAGAAAGTGGCACAGGCCGACGCGCAGTAGAGGACACGGCTTTCCGCTGCGGCGTGGTATTGTGGCTTGTTTATTCAACCACATTAAAGCATGAACAAGAAATTGATAGGATCCGTCGTCGCGCTGGCCACAGTCGTGGTGGTGGTATTGGCGGCCAACCGCCGTCATGGCGAGGCCCCCGTCGCGCCCACTCCACGGGTCGTGGCCGAGGCGCCGGTTGGCGCCAAGGCCCCCGCCCCGGCTTCGTCTGCGGCAAGCGATCCGGAAGAAGCCGAAGGCTATGTCACGCAATCGCTGAAGGGCAAGGACTTCAATCTGCAGGTGACCGTCAACGGCAACCCTTCGTACCGCAATCTGGAGGTGAGCATGGCCGACGGCAGGCCTATCCTCCTGGAACGCTCGCTGGGGGGGCAAATTGGCAAACTGGCCGACACGACCTTCGCCCCATCCGACGAATTCGAACTCAAACAGCTCATCCCCGGCGACGTGCGCGAGCAGATCGTCTGCCATGGCAACCAATACCTGACCCAAGGCGAGGGCAAGTTCGGCGCCTACGCCATCTACCGCATTGAAGGCGACCGCCTGCAGACGCTACTCGAACTCATCACCGAACGCGACCGCGAAGAAGGCAATGGCCCGTCGTCACAGAAACTCAAGGCCACCGTCGAGGAAACCACGAGCGACGGCCTGCCGGCCCTCATCTACCGGGTCAAGGTGGAACAGCAGCCGGAGCGCACCATCGTCTTCCGCTGGAACGGCAAGATCTTCGAGGACGCCAGCGGCGAATACGCGAAGATCGAGTCCGAATACAATCCCTGACCATGAAGCGCCTCGCCCTCGCCGCCATCGCGGCCTATCAACGCTGGCTGTCGCCGCTGAAGGGCTTTAGCTGCGCCTTCCGCGTGCACACGGGCCGCGACAGCTGCTCGCAGTACGGCAAGCGCGCCATCGCCCGGCATGGCGTGGCGGCCGGCCTGCTGCTGTTGAAGCGCCGCATGGAGGATTGCGGCGATCTGCACCACCGCCACCATCAACCCGTCCAGCGGCCAGCGTTGAGCGCGCGCCACCGCCTGCAGGCGGGCTTTTGCAGCTGGGGCGAGGTGTTCGAATTCGGCTGCGACTTCCTCACCGGCTGGGCGGACGGTGCGCGCTGCTGCGCGTGGCGCTACAACACCTCGCCGACCGAAGACGACGACAACTACCCCGGCAACGCGCCGCGCCGCGCGCGCCGCAAGAAATCGGCCACGCCGAAAAAACCCAAATTGAACGATAATGTCGGCTCCGCACCTTCAGCACCGGATAGCACCGAAAAATGAGCACACTGACCATCATCGTCGCCATGGACGCCCAGCGCGGCATCGGCATCAACAACACCCTGCCGTGGAAACTGCCGGAAGACCTGGCGCATTTCAAGCGCGTGACCACCGGCCACGCCATCATCATGGGCCGCAAGACCTTCGATTCCATCGGCCGCCCGCTGCCCAACCGCCGCAACATCGTCATCACCCGCAATCCGGAATGGCGGCATGACGGCGTGGAAGCGGTCAACTCGGTCGAGGCGGCGCTGGCCCTGCTGGACGGCGCGCCCGGCTTCGTCATCGGCGGCGCCGAGATCTACAAACAGTCGATGCAACTGGCGGACCAGTTGATAATCACCGAGATCGCCCGCACCTTCGAATGCGACGCCTTCTTCCCCGCGCTGGAAGCCGGCGCATGGGAAGAAACCGCCCGCGAACAGCACGCATCGGCCACTGCCGATTTGCAGTACGCTTTTGTTACACTGCGCCGCAAGGCGGCAGTTTGATCATCAACCCCATCAAGGAATAAAAGAACATGTCAGGCGACGGTTTTCACGTACACGGACCGCACGATCACGCGGTCGAACACGCAGCCCACGGCAGCGATGGCTTTTCGAACAATATTGCTGTCATGACGGCGATCCTGGCCACGGTGGGCGCCACCTTCGGCTACCTGGGCGGCGCCACGCAGAACGACGCGGCCCTGTTCAAGAACAACGCGGCCATCGACAAGACCCAGGCCTCCAACAGCTGGAACTACTACCAGGCCAAGTCCAGCAAGCAGAACCTGGCCGAGCTGGCCATGTCGCTGCCGGGCGTCGATCCGAAGAAGTACGAGGCCGACATGGCCCGCTACAAGTCGGAAAAGGAAGACATCAAGAAGGACGCCGAGAAGTGGGAGGAATCCTCTAAAGAGTGGAACCACAAGTCGGACGAGGCCATGCACGAGCACCACCAGTGGGCGCTGGCCACCACCGCCGAGCAGATCGCCATCTCGCTGGCCGCCATCACCCTGCTGACCCGCAAGAAGTGGATGATGGGCCTGGCCTACGGCGTGGCCGGGGTCGGCATCGCGCTGGGCGCGTTCGCCTGGCTCCACGTCGATCCGGTCGGCCAGATGCTGGCCAAACTGGGCGGTGGCGCGGTCGGACACTAAGGCCTGACAGCCGGTGTAATACCGTCGTCATAGTATTGCGGCAATCTTGTCTGGATTTTTGCAATATTTTTTTCCCGCAGCGGCCCCATTTCTGCGAGAATCCCGTTCTTATTTTTTTTCTGCGGCGGCTCGGTGAGCGGTCGCGCCCTAGTCCGCCCCTCCACACAAGTCAGGGGCGGCTTGCTTTTTTGGAGACATGCATGAAATTTCGTTTCCCCATCGTCATCATCGACGAGGATTTCCGTTCCGAGAACACGTCCGGCCTGGGCATTCGCGCCCTGGCCGACGCCATGGAAAAAGAAGGCATGGAAGTGGTGGGCGTGACCAGCTACGGCGACCTGTCCCAGTTCGCCCAGCAGCAATCGCGCGCGTCGGCCTTCGTGCTGTCGATCGACGATGAGGAATTCGGCGCCGGCTCGGTCGAGGAGACCGACACCGCGCTGAAGTCGCTGCGCGCCTTCGTCGAGGAAATCCGCTACAAGAACGCCGACATCCCGATCTACCTGTACGGCGAAACGCGCACCTCGCGCCACATCCCCAACGACATCCTGCGCGAGCTGCACGGCTTCATCCACATGTTCGAGGACACGCCGGAGTTCGTGGCGCGCCACATCATCCGCGAAGCCAAGTCCTACCTGGACGGCCTGTCGCCGCCGTTCTTCCGCGCGCTGGTGCACTACGCCAACGACGGCTCGTACTCGTGGCACTGCCCCGGCCACTCGGGCGGCGTGGCCTTCCTGAAGTCGCCGATCGGCCAGATGTTCCACCAGTTCTTCGGCGAGAACATGCTGCGCGCCGACGTCTGCAACGCCGTCGAGGAACTCGGCCAGCTGCTGGACCACACCGGCCCGGTGGCCGCGTCCGAGCGCAACGCCGCCCGCATCTTCAACGCCGACCACTGCTACTTCGTCACCAACGGCACCTCGACCTCGAACAAAATGGTCTGGCACTCGACCGTGGCGCCGGGCGACATCGTCGTGGTCGACCGCAACTGCCACAAGTCCATCCTGCACTCGATCATCATGTGCGGCGCGATCCCGGTGTTCCTGATGCCGACCCGAAACCACCTGGGCATCATCGGTCCGATTCCGCTGGAAGAGTTCACGATGGAGAGCATCCAGCGCAAGATCGAGGCCAATCCGTTCGCGCGCGAAGCGAAGAACAAGAAGCCGCGCATCCTGACCATCACCCAGTCGACCTACGACGGCGTGGTCTACAACGTGGAAACGCTGCGCGAGATGCTCGACGGCCAGATCGACACCCTGCACTTCGACGAAGCCTGGCTGCCGCACGCCACCTTCCACGACTTCTACAAGAACATGCACGCGATCGGCAAGGACCGTCCGCGCGCCAAGGAGTCGATGATCTTCTCGACCCAGTCCACCCACAAGCTGCTGGCCGGCCTGTCGCAGGCCTCGCAGGTGCTGGTGCGCGAATCGGAGTCGGTCAAGCTGGACCGCGACGCCTTCAACGAGGCCTACCTGATGCACACCTCGACCTCGCCGCAGTACTCGATCATCGCCTCGTGCGACGTGGCCGCGGCCATGATGGAGGCGCCGGGCGGCACCGCACTGGTGGAGGAATCGATCCTCGAAGCGCTGGACTTCCGCCGCGCGATGAAGAAGATCGACCAGGAATGGGGTAAGGACTGGTGGTTCCAGGTGTGGGGCCCGCAGGAGTTCGCCGAGGAAGGCATCGGCTCGCAGGAAGACTGGATCATCAAGGCCGAGGACGACTGGCACGGCTTCGGCAAGCTGGCGCCGAACTTCAACATGCTCGACCCGATCAAGGCCACCATCGTCAATCCGGGCCTGTCGCTGGACGGCCAGTTCGCCGAGACCGGCATTCCGGCGTCCATCGTCACCAAGTACCTGGCCGAGCACGGCGTGATCATCGAGAAGTGCGGCCTGTACTCGTTCTTCATCATGTTCACCATCGGCATCACCAAGGGCCGCTGGAACACGCTGCTGACCGCACTGCAGCAGTTCAAGGACGACTACGACAAGAACCAGCCGATGTGGCGCATCCTGCCGGAGTTCGCGGCCGCCAACCCGACCTACGAGAAGATGGGCCTGCGCGACCTGTGCCAGCAGATCCACGACTTCTACAAGGCCTACGACGTGGCGCGCCTGACCACCGAGATGTACCTGTCGGACATGATCCCGGCCATGAAGCCGTCGGACGCGTTCGCCAAGATGGCGCACCGCGAGATCGAGCGCGTCGCCATCGACGAGCTGGAGGGCCGCATCACCTCCATCCTGCTGACGCCTTACCCGCCGGGCATTCCGCTGCTGATCCCGGGCGAGCGCTTCAACAAGACCATCGTCGACTACCTGCGCTTCGCGCGCGACTTCAACGAGCGCTTCCCCGGCTTCGAGACCGACGTGCACGGTCTGGTCAAGCGCGAGGTGGATGGCAAGCGCGGCTACTTCGTCGATTGCGTCAAGCAATAACAGCTGCTGTACACCAATAGAAACCGCCGGTCCTGAATGCGTTCAGGCCAGCGGTTTTTTTACGTCCGCAAAAACTGCATTGCGCAAAAAATGCATTTCCCTGAGGAACGGATATTTTCTCACCAGAAGTTCGTCCATTTACACCTCTACTTCACTCTACATCACTCAACTTCACGCTATTGCTGCGCGGAATTGAAATCAGTTTTCTCTTGAAAGTCGGACTCATCTAAAATTCCGGGTTTGAAATTCCAGAAGGCAAGGGTATGAAGCTAACATCTCTGAAATTGACATTCGGGCTGGTGCTGGCCTTGGGAACTGCGGCATGCGGCGGCGGTGGCGGTGGCGGCTCCATCGATGCGGGAGAGCGCACATCGTCCAGCGGCCCCATCAGCAACGGGGTCAAGTCGGGCGTAGGCCGCCCCGGCAACGGGCCAAGCGCACCGCTAACGCCAGCCATGCCGGATGCGCCGGAACCGTCCGGTCCCGCCGCCGCGCCGCTCACGCCGGCGGCCGCATCGCATTTCCTGGCGCAGGCCACCTTCGGTCCGACCGCGGCCGAGATCGCCTCGCTCGTCGGCAGCACCAGGGCCAACTGGATAAACAGCCAATTGACGAAACCGCAAACACTGCACCGCAACTATCTGCAGAGCCTGACCAGCGTACTGCCGGCCGGCGCGCCGCTGACGCAAAACCATCTGCTTGAATCGTTCTGGAAACAGGCTGTCATCGGCGACGACCAGCTGCGCCAGCGCGTGACCTTCGCGCTGTCGCAAATCTTCGTGATTTCCTACGCCGACGAAATCCTGCCTTCGCATCCGGCAGGCGTAGCCAGCTACTATGACATGCTGGGCCAGCACGCCTTCGGCAACTTCCGCGATCTGTTGCAGGGGGTAGCGCTGCACCCGATGATGGGCATTTATCTGAGCCACTTGCACAATCAAAAGGAAGACGGCGCCCGCGTCCCTGACGAAAACTTTGCCCGGGAAATCATGCAGCTGATGAGCATCGGACTGTATCAGCTCAATCCCGATGGCAGCCAGAAACTCCAGAACGGCAAGCCGGTCGAGACCTACACGCATGACGACGTCGCCGGACTGGCCAAGGTGTTTACCGGTTGGAGCTGGGCCGGCCCCGACCAGTCGCGGAACCGCTTCTTCGGCGCCGTCGCCGATCCCGCCCGCGACTGGACGCCGATGCAGAATTATCCAACGTATCATTCCACCTCGACCAAGAGCTTCCTGGGCACACAGGTCAGCGGCGGCAGCGGCGCCACCGACCTGAAGGCCGCACTCGACACCTTGTTCCAGCACCCGAATGTCGGCCCGTTCATTGGCCGGCAACTGATCCAGCGACTGGTCAGCAGCAATCCGAGCCCGGCCTACATCGGCCGCGTCGCGGCGGCGTTCGCCAACAACGGCAACGGCGTGCGCGGCGACATGCGTGCCGTTGTTCGTGCCGTGCTGCTGGACCCCGAGGCCGCCGACAACGGCAGCGCCAAGAAATTGCGCGAGCCCGTGCTGCGCCTGGCCAACTGGATGCGGGCCTTCAACGCCAAAGCGGCTTCCGGCCGCTTCCAGCTTCCCAACCTGGACGACCCGCTCAACGGCTTGGGGCAGACGCCACTGCGCTCGCCGTCGGTGTTCAACTTCTTCCGCCCTTCCTATAGCCCGCCCAATACCACTTTGTCGGCGCGCGGACTGGTGGCGCCGGAAATGCAAATCACCGCCGAGCCTTCCGTCACCGGCTACCTGAACTACATGCAGAGCATCATTCCCCGGGGCGCCGGCATGGCGCGCGATATCATGGGCGACTACCGCACCGAGCTGGCCTTGGCGGCGCAGCCGGCGCAGTTGATGGACCGGATCAATCTGCTGCTGACGAACGGCGCCATGTCGTCCACCTTGCGCAATCAAATCATCAGCGCGCTGAACAGCATCGGCCTCCCGGCCGCGACGGCCGGCAACGCCGCCACGGTGGACGCCGCGCGCAAGAACCGCGTTTATATGGCCATCTATCTGACCATGGCATCCCCAGAATATCTGGCGCAACACTAAGGAATCCTATGCATCCCGACATCTCCTCCCGCCGCCACTTTCTCGGCAAAATGCTGGCGCTCGCCGGCGGCAGCACCGTGCCATTCACCTTGAACCTGGCCGCCATGGGCAACGCGGCGGCCGCCGGCGCCACCGACTACAAAGCCATCGTTTGCCTGTTCCTCACAGGCGGCAACGATCATTTCAACACGCTGTTGGCCACCGATAGCGGATCATGGAACGAATACCAACGCCTGCGCAGAACCACCGACAGCGGCTCCATCGCCCTGCCCGCAGCCGGCGCGGGGGGCGGCGTGCTGCCCATCGTGCCGAATGCACCGCAAGCCGGACGGACGTTCGCGCTGCACCCGTCCCTGCGGCCATTGAAGGAACTATTCGACGCCGGACGTGTCGCCGTGCTGGCCAACGTCGGCACGCTGATACAGCCGACCACGCTGGCGCAGTACAAGGCGCGCAGCGTCGCCACCCCGCCCCGCTTGTTTTCGCACAACGACCAGCAGGCAATGTGGCAATCCTCGCAGACGGAGCAAACCGCCAGCGCCGGCTGGGGCGGCCGCCTCGGCGACATCATGGCCAGCGCCAATGGCAATGCGGCGTTCACCAGCATCTCCACCGCCGGCAACGTCTTGTTCCTGAGCGGGCGCACGGTGCGCCAATATCAACTCAGCGGCACATCGACTCCCGCCATCAACAACCTGGGCGGCTCCCTGTTCGGCGTGACGGCCTCCGCCAATCCATTGCGCCAGATCGTGACCGCCGACTCCGCCGACCCGTTCCTGAAGGAACACGCGGCCGTCACTACGCGCGCCATCAACTCCCAGGCCACATTGAGCGGCGCGCTGGCCGGCATCGGCGCGGTCGCCGATCCGCTGCCCTACATCAACCCGAATACCGGCGTGGCCGGCGTCAATCCGCTGGCGGTCCAGTTGCAGACCGTCGCCCGCCTGATCGCCAGCCGCAATGCGCTGGCCATCAAGCGCCAGGTGTTCTATGTCAGCCTGGGCGGCTTCGACACCCACGATTTCCAGGTCCGCAACCAAGCCGACCTGCTGGCCAGGGTGGCCCACGCCATGGCCTATTTCGACGGCGCGATGGCGAACCTGCAAGGCGCCGACTTGCGCAAGCAGGTGACGCTGTTTACCGCCTCCGACTTCGGCCGCACCTTCACCAGCAACGGCGACGGCACCGACCACGGCTGGGGCTCGCACCACTTCATCATGGGCGGCGCGGTCAAGGGCAAGGACATCTACGGCAGCATGCCGGTCACCGGCCTGGGCCACGATCTCGACGTCGGCTCCGGCTCGCTGCTGCCGACCACCTCGGTCGACCAGTACGGCGCCACGCTGGCCAGCTGGTTCGGCCTGTCGGCCTCGCAGATCGCCGACGTGTTCCCGAATATCGGCAACTTCAGTATCCGTAACCTCGGCTTTATGGGATGATGCCGGACCTGCAACAAGCGCCCCCGCACGGTCCATGGACAAGCAACTGCTCTTCATCTGTTTTCTGACGTTTGTGATTCACCTGATCGGCACCCTGGCCTACTCGGTCAGGATAGCCGGGGTGCGCACCCGGCGCATCGCCGTGTCGCTGGCCCTGTTCAGCATCCTGGTGCTGGTGTCGCGCACGTCGAATTCCTTTCTCGGCCCCTTCCTCGCCAAGCGCATCGAGCTGAGCCTGTCGCTGCCGCTGGCCGCGGCGCACGTGCTGTCCGACCTGCGCTGGCTGCTGCTGTCGGCGGCGCTGGCGACGGTGGCCGGCGCGCTGCTGATTCCCACCTTCCAGCGCGTGTTCTGCCGCGCGGTGGAACACTTCCAGGTGCACCGCTCGGTGCCCAAGCTGCTGCTGCACGGCTTCTTCAAGGGCGGGCTGTCCTACGTCCGGGACGTGGCCGCCGTGCCGTCCGGCGGCAACGTGCGCGGCCTGCGCGACAGCGGCAGCGTGTCGATGTCGGTGACCTTGCTGAACGTGGGCGCGGTGGCGCTGTGGACCGTGGGCGTGTTCGCCTCGCTGTACGCGGGCGTGCTCGATCCCGAGGTGCGCGTCACGTCCAGCACGCTGTCGTCCATCATCAACGGCGGCGCCACGGTGATGATGGCGGTGTTCATCGATCCCCACATGTCGGGCATGACCGACGACGTCATCGAGGGCCGCGTCAGCGATACGCAGTTCCGCCGCGCCGTGGTCTGGCTGGTGGGCAGCCGCCTGGCCGGCACGCTGCTGGCGCAGCTGCTGCTGGTGCCCTCGGCCGCCCTGATCGTCTGGGTGGCCAAGGTGCTGTGATCAGCCGGCCACGCCCACCGTCAGCGTGACGACATAGCCGTCGCTGGCGTTGCCGGTGACGGTGCCCATCTGCAGGGAATAGCCGTCGCTGAAGATGTTGTCGGTGGCGTAGCTGATCTGCGCGAGGTTGCGCACGCTGGTGCTGTAGCCGGCGGTGGCGTAGACCTCGTTGAGCGTCGCCATCGGGAAGGTGAACTGCGAGGTCTTGATGCGGTTGGCCGCGCTGGTGCTCTTGGCCAGCGTCGGATAGACCTCGAAGTGCACGTGCGGCATGCGGCCCGAATAACAGCCCGGGAAGATGGTCTGGAAGGTCACGTTGCCGCCGCTGTCGCTGGCCTGCACGCCGCGCAGGTAGTTCTGGTCCGTGACGCCGTTCGAGTACAGCGAATAATTGCCGTCGCGGTCGCAATGCCACAGGTAGACCGCATAACCGGACAAGACCGCGCAACTGCCGTTGGCGTTGACGATCTGCAGCTTGATCGTCAGCGGCACGCCGGCCGCCACGCCGGTCGGGCCGTTGAAGCTGCTGCGGATGTCGCTGCGCACCACGCCCGACTGCGTCAGCACATTGACCACGCCGCTGGTGTTGCTGTTGGTGCCGTCGCCCGGATACGGGCCGCCGGTTTCCTCGGGGATCACCGCGCAGGTGCCGGTGGTGGGCGTGGTCGTGGTGGTGGTCGGCGTGGTGGTGGTCGCGGCCGCGCTGGAGCTGTCGCTGGCCGACGAGCCGCCTCCGCCGCAACCGAGCACCGGCAAGGCCGAGGCGCCGGCCAGCAGCCAGCGCAGGGTCCGCCGACGATCGCTGGCCAGGCTCAGCATGGCGCTCAGGTCGGCGGCCAGGCTGTGTTCGTGGTCGTCGTCGTGGGATGTCATTGTCTCTCCTGGGTTAAACCGTGGTGTTGACCAGATTGCCGCTGGTCCCGCTGCCGGCGACCTTGGTCGACAGCGCTTGCAGGAAGGCCGCCAGCTTGGTGTTGGCGTCGGTGCTGTCGGTGCTGGAACTGCTGCTGCCGCCGCCCAGTTTGTCGAGCAGATTGGCGAAGCTGCTTTCCAGCTGGCTGACGGCGTCGTCACCGCCGGCGCTGGTGCCGTCGGCGCTGCTGCCGGTGCTGCCGGACGTCAGCTTGGAAAGCAGGCTTTGCAGGTCCGCTTCCAGCTTGCCCGGACCGCCGCCGCCGGGACCGCCGCCCTGCTGCGCCTCGCCGTAGGGCGGCGCCTCGTTGCTGACGGCGGCGTTCTGCGCATGCAGCGCGCCCATCAGGCTTTGCAGGAAGCTGCCCAGCGCGTCGGCCACGCTGCCGCTGCTGTCCGTGCTGTCGGTGGCATCGCTGCTGGCGGCCGATGTGGTCGCACCGCTGCTGCCGGTGTCGCCGCCGCCGGCGATGCCGATGGCTTTCAGCGCATCGGCGATGGCCGAGGCGAAACCTCCCCCCTCGGGCGGGCGCGGCGGTGGTGCGCCGCGCGTGGCGTCGGCGCTGCTGCTGGCGTTGGTGCTGCTCAAACGGCTCAGGAAGCTGAGCTGGCTGGTGTTGCTGGAACTCAGAGCGTTAATCGACATAAGTTTCTCCGTTCAGTGGGGCCAGGCAAATCAGGGACGCGGCGCGCGGCGGGCCAGGCCTTCGGCCTGCTTCTTGCGCTGTTCCGGGGTCAGCACCGCCAGCAGCTTCTGTTCGGTACGCACATGCTGCAAGGCGATGTTGGCCATCGCCGTCGCCGCCTCCTTGGCCAGCGCGGCGGCCTTGGCGTCGTCGTACTGGTCGGCGCCGGCCAGTGCGCGCAGCGCTTCGTGGGCCTTGGCCGCGGCCTTGCCCTGCTCGCGCAGGTAGGGCTGCTCCGCGTGCAGGATGGCGAAGACCTTGTCCTCCTGCGCCTCGCTCAATTCGACACCGTGGACGAACGGCGGCCGGCCGCCCATGCCCGGACCGCCGAACGGCGGCATACCGCCATGGAAGCCGCCGCCGGGACCATGTTCCGGACCGTCGCGGCCGGGGCCTTGTTGGCCTTCATGCCTCATCATCGGCGGATGGCCGGCGTCGCCATCCAGGTCGTCGGCGCGGGCCGCACCACCGGTGGCGAACAACGGCAGCGCAAGGCTGGCAGCCAGCAAGATTTTGTGTACGCTGTTTTTCTGGGTTTTCATGCGAACTTCCTTGGTTGCTAGGGAGCAGCCATTCTCCGGCCGCCCCATGTAAAGCGCCGTAAACCCAGGGTAAATCGATGTAAAGATGGCCGTTTTGACACCTAATTGGCCGCTGGCAATGCGTTGTAAAACGGCGTAAATGGCCGCCGGCCGCGCGCGCGGGGCTGTTATGATCGGTCCATTGACATAAAAAGAAGCACGCGGCATGAAGAGCAAAGTACTGCTGATAGACGACGACATCGAGCTGGTGGGCATGTTCAAGGAATACCTGGAACAGGAAGGCTTCGACGTCAAAATGGTGCACGACGGCGAGGCCGGCACCGCCGAGGCCTTCACCGGCCTGTATTCCATCGCCATCCTGGATGTGATGATGCCGCGCATGAACGGCCTGGAGACGCTGCGCCGCATCCGCACCAACAGCCAGCTGCCCATCCTGATGCTGACCGGGCGCGGCGACGACACCGACCGCATCGTCGGCCTGGAATTGGGCGCGGACGACTACGTCGCCAAGCCCTGCACCCCGCGCGAGCTGACCGCCCGCATCCGCGCCATCCTGCGCCGCTCGCAGAGCGCGCCGCTCGACAACGGCGCCGCCGCCGCGCTGACCGTCGGCCAGCTGACCATGTGGCCCGAACAGCGGCGCGCGGCCTGGGCCGGCAACAAGCTGGAACTGACCAGCACCGAATTCAACCTGCTCGAAGTACTGGCCCGTAACGCCGGCCGCCCGGTCAGCAAGAACGCCCTGTCGGAACAAGGACTGGGCCGGCCGCTGGCGCGCTTCGACCGCAACATCGACGTCCACCTGAGCAGCCTGCGGCACAAGCTCGGCACCATCGCCGACGGCCGCTCCTGCCTGCAAACCGTGTACCGCCTGGGCTATCAGCTGATCAAGGAGTAGCCTGTGGGCCGACTGTTCTGGAAGTTTTTCGTCTGCATCCTGCTGGCGCAGCTGACCGCCATCGTCGGCATCGGCGGCGCCGTCTGGCTCAAGAACCACAACCAGGAGGCCAACCAGCCGAAGGACCTGGACACCAGCCCGCCGGCCGAGATGGCCATCAACTCGGCCGCCGCCACGCTGGAATATGGCGGCGTCAAGGCCTTGCGCCGCCTGCTGGAGAACATGGAACGGCACCGCGTGTTCGCGGTCGACGAGCAAGGCCATGAGCTGCTCGGGCGCGCGGTGAGCGCGTCCATGCTGCGCGAGTCGCACGCCCTACTCAAGCAGGAAGGCAAGCGCCGCGTGGTGCGCCAGGTGGGCGATCCGGAAGGCAAACGATTTATACTGTTTCTACCGTCGCACGGCATGGATCTCGACCGCCCGTTGATGGCCGGCCTGGGCGGCGCGCAGATGGCGCTGCAGGGCGGCCCGCCGATGCCGCGCGGCCAAGGCCCGGGCTTGGGTCCGGGGCCGAATCCGGGCCCAGGGCCGGGCACAAGTCCAGGGCCGGGACCGCAACCGGGCCAGGCCTACGGACAGTCCCCCGGTCCCGATCCCCGCTTCGACCCAAGCCGCACAGGCGCCCCGCCCGACGCTCCACCCAACGGCCGCGGCTACGGCGGCCCCGGCGACATGCGCGGCCCGCGCTTCCAGCCGCTGACGCTGTGGGTGCCGATCGCCGCCGCCACGGTGGCCAGCCTGCTGTTCGCGATGCTGCTGGCGTGGTACTTCTCGCGCCCGATCCGCGCGCTGCGGCAAGCCTTCGACGCGGCCGCCGGCGGCGACCTGGCGCCCCGCTTCGGCGCCGGCGGCAAGGGCAAGCGCAGTTCCGAACTGAACGACCTGGGCCGAGACTTCGACCGCATGACGGCGCGCCTGCGCAGCCTGATCGACGGCCAGACCCGGCTGCTGCACGACGTCTCGCACGAGCTGCGCTCGCCGCTGGCGCGCCTGCAGGCGGCGATCGGCCTGGCGCACCAACAGCCGGAAAAGCTGGCGGCGTCGCTGGAGCGCATCGAACGGGAAAGCGTCCGCATGGACAAGCTGGTGGGTGAACTGTTGACGCTGGCCCGCCTGGAGGCGGGCGCCATCAAGGCCAGCGAGGAGGAAATCAGCATGGCCGAGCTGCTGGAGCAGATCGCCGACGACGCCAACTACGAGGCCTCCAGCCAGCAGCGCAGCGTGGTGCAGGAAGGGGAAGCCGACGTCATGGTCGCCGGCCAGGCCGAGTTGTTGGGACGCGCCATCGAGAACGTGGTGCGCAACGCCATCAAGCACAGTCCCGAGGGCGGCGTGGTGCAGCTGCAGACCCGCACCCTGCCCGACGCGCGCCAGTTGTGCATCCGTGTGCTCGACCGCGGGCCGGGCGTGGACGAGGCCGACCTGGCGACCATCTTCCAGCCCTTCTTCCGCTCCAGCAGCGCCAGCACCGAAGGGCACGGCCTGGGCCTGGCCATCGCCCAGCATGTGATCGAGGCCCACGGCGGCAGCATCAAGGCCAGCAACCGCGCGGACGGCGGCTTGTGCGTGGAAATGCTGCTGCCGGTGAAAGGCTGACGCAGGCGGCCCGCAAAACAAACGCGGGCCGAAGCCCGCGAGTGGTAAAGACAGGTAAAGCGCGGCTTACGCTTTAGGCAAGGTCACGCCATGCTGGCCCTGGTATTTGCCGTTGCGGTCCTTGTACGACACGTCGCACACTTCATCGCTCTCGAAGAACAGCACCTGCGCGCAGCCCTCGCCGGCGTAGATCTTGGCCGGCAGCGGCGTGGTGTTGGAGAACTCCAGCGTCACATAGCCTTCCCACTCCGGCTCGAACGGCGTCACGTTGACGATGATGCCGCAACGGGCGTAGGTCGACTTGCCCAGGCAAACCGTCAACACGCTGCGCGGAATGCGGAAATATTCCATGGTGCGGGCCAGCGCGAAGGAGTTCGGCGGGATGATGCACACGTCGCTCTTGACGTCGACGAAGGAGTTCGAATCGAAGTTCTTCGGATCGACGATGGTGCTGTTGATGTTGGTGAAGACCTTGAACTCGTCGGCGCAGCGGATGTCGTAGCCGTACGACGACGTGCCGTACGAAATGACCTTGCGGCCCTCTTCCTGGCGTACCTGGTCCGGGAAGAACGGCTCGATCATCCCATGTTGCTCCGCCATACGGCGTATCCATTTGTCGCTTTTAATCGTCATCGCAAGGCATTCCTAAAGTTCAGGGGGCGGTGCAGGGCACCGAATGCCCGAGATTTTACGCCATCAGGCCGCTTTTACGAACATTTTTGACATTCAAGAGGCCGGCGATCATCTCGCGCGTGGCCTCGGCAGCCAGCGCCGGCGACTCCATCGGGAACAGGTGTCCCCCCGGCACGATGCGGAAGTGCTTGCCCACCAGCGCCTGCGTGTGGCCCAGGCCGGACTGGCTGGTTTCCCACGAATCGGTGCCGCCGATGAAGCCGATCGGCGCCGGGAAACGGCCCCGCACCAGCTTGGGCAGGTGGTGCGGCAGGCTGGCGTAGATGCGGGTCTCCACCTCGCGGGTGAAGCGTAGCTGCACGCCTTCGGGATGTGGCTTCAGGCCGCTGGCCATGTAGTCCTCCAGCACGCCCGGTGCCCAGGCGGCGAACAGGTCCTTGCCGGCGAAGTGCTGGTAGGCCGCCTGCGCGTCCGGCCACACGTTGCGGCGGCGGATGGAGAACTTCGCCGGCGGCACGCGGTTGGCGCTGCCGCTCATCTTGATCAGGCGCCAGAACAGCGCGCGCCAGCCGGCCACCACCGGCGCGTCCAGCATCACCACGCAGCGCACCAGGTCCGGTCGGGCATGGGCCACCATCAGGCTCAGCATGCCGCCCAACGAATGGCCGACCAGGATCACCGGCTCGTCGTAGCGTTTGGTCAGTTCGTTGATGTATTCGTCGACCAGCGCCGGCCAGCCGTCGCTGACCGGGTAGCGCGGGCTGTGGCCATGCATGTCCAGCGCCTGGATATCGAAATCGTCGGCCAGCAGCTCGAAAAACTGGCGGTACACGCCCGCCGGGTAGCTATTGGCATGGGCAAAATGCAGCTTGGGCTTGCTCACAAGCGGTCTCCGTATGATTGTTTTCGGCCCATTGTAATGGCACTTACCAAGGCAGGCTTGGGGGAAAGGCTCTAATTTGCCGCCCGTGGCGATGAAATCGCTGTTATTCTTCCTATCCTCCAATGCAACCTTGCCATTTAAGGAACAGGAAACCACGATGCTAGTTAAAAGAACCCAGCACGCCATCGGCCAAGGCGGTTTTCACGTCGCTGAAATTCAAGTTGATCGCTCAAAATTTCGTTATATCTACGACTGCGGTGCCAGAAATACCAAAGGACTGGTAGAAATCATTGAAACATGGCCATCCACAGACAAGGCGTTCGACTGGCTTGTGATTTCCAGCTTCGACTCTGATCACCTCAATTGCGCGAGTGAGTTGCTTGATGAGGGATTTACGTTTAAAGCCGTTATCCTTCCGCACTTGTTGAACGCTGATTTATTCAAATATATATTTTTGCGCTACATTACCGATGATCTGGAAATTGACGAGCTGACTCGAGTGACGAAAGTATTTCGTAGAATAATTGCGGGAGATTTTGGCCGGGTTTTACCTGGCGAAGACCGTGATGGCATCACTGAGGCCATGGATGGCGATGGATTGGTGAGCACTAAAGACTTGGCATTGGATTCGGTTGGTCATATCTCCAAACGCTCCTACAAGGTCAAAAACGCCGACTGGATGCTTCGCTTCTATTCGGTTGAAGTCGAGGCCAAGGACGCCATCGACAAGATATTTAACGCCCCAGACTTGACAGCCCTGAAGACAACCATTTTGGAAATTGGCGAGTCTCTCGTGAAAAAGGTTAGCGAAGACAAAATGCAAGTTTTGTTAGATGAAGTTTTAACCGAGCTAAAACGAGAAGTTAAAATGCCAGCCACGCGAACTTCGGCGAAAAAACCTGCAGCCCAGAAGAAAAAGACCGTAAAAGATATTTTAAACGCAGCATGTAAAACGCCAGAAGATGGAAAAGGCATCATTCATGACTACAATTCCGCATCTTTATGTCTGTATTCAGGCCCGGTTCCGGAACCATATGCACACCGGGATGATAGCTTCATCTGCTACCGGACATGCAATGATCAACGTAAAACTCGAACCCTTGCGAATCGAAACGGGCGTGCGGTCGGTTGGATGGGGGTGGGCGATATCACGTTCAAGAATTCCGCGAGTACCCTTGGTTTCATTCGATACTACTTTGCTGAATTGGCGCTTACCGGGACGCGCATGCTGCCCCACCATGGCGCGCAAAGTAATTATGATCCCGATCTCGCTCAATTTCGCCTGTTCACCAGCACCATTCCAGATGGTTCCCTGTGGGTCGCGGCGGCCGATCCGAAAGCAGGCGGCTACCGGCATCCTGACGGCGCCATTGTCGCGGAATGTGCGCTAAGCGGGACGTTCCACCTCGTAAGCGCAGATCCAACAACAACTTTGCAGGAAGTCATAGGGTAGTCGTCGTCCGCCATTCATCCCCAACATGGAACCTATAAACCACGTGCCGGTCGCCGGGAGCACGCGCCAGGCCCGGATTTAGCGGCCGTACCAGTAGCGGGCATGGGCGTCGCGATATGCGCGCACCTCGACCGTGCTGCCAAAGTCCAGCGTCAACGCGCCCGTTTGGTCGGTGCGCAGGCGTTCGATGTGCATGGCGCCATAGCGCTCGTAGACCTCCGGCTTGGGATGGTGGTAGCGATTGCGATAACCCATCTGGAACACGGCGGTCTGCGGGTGGACCGCCTGCAGGAAGGCCGGTGTGGACGAGGTGCCGCTGCCGTGGTGCGGCGCCAGCAGCACGTCGGCGCGCAGGCTGGCGCGGTCGCGCTGCAGCAGCGCGGCCTCCTGGGCGGCTTCGATGTCGGCGGCCAGCAGCATCGCCTTGCCGCCGGCGGTGATCTTCAGCGTGCAGCCGCGCGCGTTCGGCTTGAGCGCCGCGTCGGCGTAGCTGGCGGGCAGCGGATGCAGCATCTCAAAGCGCACACCGTCCCACGTCCAGCGCTGCCCCGCCGCGCAGTGCAGGTGCTGGCGCGCGGCGCCGGCAATCGGATGCTGAACGGGCAGCGAGGACAGCACCCAATCCACCCGCACTCCGTCCAGCACCGTCAAGGCGCCGCCGGAGTGGTCGATGTCGCTGTGGGTGACGATCATACCGTCCAATGCGGCGATGCCGCGCGCCTTCAGGTAAGGCAGGATGACGCGGTTGCCGGCGTTGGAGGTGGGTGCATAGGAGGGGCCGGTGTCGTACAGCAGGCGATGCCGGCTGGTCTCGATCAGCAACGCCATGCCCTGCCCCACATCGAAGACGGTGACGGTCATGCGGCCCGGCGCCGGATGCGAAGGCTCCGCGGCCAGCAGCGGTATCCACGTCGCGAGGCCCAGCCAGCGCACCGGCCAGCCGCGCGGCGCGAGCAGCCAGATGGTGCCGCCCATGGCCCAGTAGAACAGCCAGAACGGCGGCGTCGGCGCACTCCACACGGCATAGCGCAAGCCACTGAACCATTGAAGGCAGACGGCCAGCCACTCCACCAGCAGATGCGCAAGACCCAGCACTGGCGCCGCCAGCGGCGCGGGGAGCATGCTGCCGGCCAGCGCAAGCGGCGTGACCACAAGGCTGACCAGCGGGATCGCCACCGCGTTCGCCAGCGGGCTGACCACCGATACCTGCGCGAACAGCAGCATCGTCAACGGCACCAGGCCGAATGTGACGGCGTACTGCGTGTGGACGCCGGCTTGCAATGCCTGCCAGAGCCGCTCGCTGCGGGAAGGCCCTTCCGCGTCGCCCGGCGCATGGCCCGCATCATGCGCGGCGTTCGGTGCACGCGCAGGCCTGCGCGCGATGCGACCAACGGTGGCGTACAAAATCGCGGCGACCGCACCGAACGAGAGCCAGAAGCCCGGCCACAACACTGCCCACGGATCGATCAGCACCACCACGCCGAGCGCGCTGCACAGCACCTGTGTCACGCTGGCGATGCGGTTCGACCATAGCGCGACGGCGACCACCATCAGCATGTACAAGGTACGCTGCGCCGGCACGCCAAAGCCGGCCAGCAGCACGTAGAACAGCGCCACCGCCGCGCCGACCAGCGCAGCCACTTTTTGCGCGGGCAGCAGCAGGGGCAATTGCGCGCGCGTGAAGAAGGAATGGCGCCACAGATTGAATGCCACCAGCGCGAACAGCCCCGCCACCATCGTGATGTGCAAACCTGAGATGGAAATGAGGTGGCCGATGCCGGTGCGGTTGAAGACGTTCCAATCGGATTGGTCGATGCCGCGCTGGTCGCCAACCACCAGCGCGACGATCACGCCGGCATACGGTTTGTCCGGCAGCGCGGCCAGGATGCGTGCCCGCAGCAGCGCGCGCGCATGCTCGATCACATTGCCGGCGCTGAAGACGAAGCTATCGAGCCGGCGGTTGTCCCGCGCCGGCCGCACATAGCCCGTCGCGCGCAGGCCTTGTTCCAGCAGCCACACTTCGTAATCGAAGCCATACGGATTGGCGTTGCCGTGCGGCCGTTGCAGCCGCACGGTCAGCTGCCAGCGCTCGCCGGGCTGCACGTCGCCGACCTCGTTCACCTGATCGCGAAAGCCCGCGTACCAGGCCAGCGAGATGTGCGGCGGCACCGCGTTTCGCGCGCCGTTCAGCACGCGCTCCACCGCGAAATTGAAACGCACACCTTGATCGAAGCTGTACGGCAGATTGTCGATGGTGCCGACCAGGGTGAAGTCCCGGCCTTCGTCGGCGACGGCAAGCTGCGGCGCCAGCACGCGCTGCGCCATCCACGCGGCCCAGAAGAACCCGATCACGCCACCGGCCAGCAATGACGCGGCACAACGCAACGCAGCCTGCGCGTGCAGACCGACACGGACAGCGCGCCGCCGCAACCAGCCGCGCCACAATCCAAGCCAGAGTGCGAGCAGCAGTGAGGCGGCCACACCGGCCGACGCGGGCGGCAGCGTCGCCTGTGTTTGCAGCAAGGCCGCTCCCGCAGCGAAGCCTGTCATCACCGCCCTCATCGCGTCGCCGCTCCTCAAGTATCGCAACAGTCCGATACTACGCAGTAGTGTCGTGATGACGAGACTGACCTAACCGCACCTTGATGTAGGTCATTCAGCGGCCCGTTTACTTATTCGAGGCCGCTCGGACTTAAGGGCACCTCGAAAAACCACCCCAGTTCTGGCATGATGTTGATGAACTGACTCCTACCTGATTCCAATGATCAAACACAGCCTGTGTGCCGACCAAGAGCGCGAAATGAAGCTCAACGTCCACCGCTACGCAAGTCAATCTGGATAGGCCTTAGCCGATGTACCAAGAAGAAGGTTTCAAATAGGACGCTCCAAGCTTAGCTCACTGAGCCTGGCAAACCCAGCAACCGGCGGTGCCCTGAATGGGCACCTGAAGCCTTGAAGTCGTACGTCGAGAATCCCGATAATTCTGAGGCGTTGGAGGCTGGTTGCAGGATTCGAGCGCCGGACTTCAAGTCTCCCAGGGTCTGGCCAGTTGAGGTCGATTCCAAGCACAGCGTCAAGTTCGCGACTAACGAAATTCTTGCCGATGAGCGGCGGCTGAAGGAATGGCGCGAGGCGGGCTTCGACAAATTCCCAGCGATGCTTCATGCGTTTGAGATCCGCATGGATCGGAAGCTCAGTTCTATGCGAGATACGCTAAGCTCCATCGACAACGCGCTCAGGAACTCATCGACTTTCGATGAGTTCAAATCCAAGGCACTGGAAACCATTAGGGACAAGGAGGTCGCATCTTGGATCGTCCCAGATACCAGGAAAGCAATTGAGACAGGCACTGGCGAGTTTGCAGTTTCGGGCGAAGAGGACGAAAAGTAGCAATGAGACCTGATCGCCCACATCCAGGACCTAGGTTGAAGTGTTCAATCACAGGAGCCAACCGTTGTCGATCTTGGATGAGCCGCTCCTGAAGAGAACCCAGTGCTTGCTCGATAAGCTTTCGTGATGGAGGTGATAGTATACATATACACGCCAGTCTGGTCGTAGTACAATCGAAGGTTAAGCCTTGAAGTTTGCCCATCGATTTCAGCAGCCAGGCAATCTGACGGCCCTCAAAATTTCCCATACAGCAAGTGAAACCTCCAACCATCGACCTGGCGCTGGCCAGGGAATACTGTTGCCATAAGCAACACATACTACCTGGCAGTCAAGCATCTTCCGTTCTCGAAGTAGCCGCAAGTCTGGTAGGCATTCACGCTGCTCGGCTGATCACCCCTTACTTTGCATTGAGATCGCGATTGCATGAGGTTCGACACGAGGACATCCATTACGCATTGCATGGCGCAAAGTCGCTCATCAAGGCCCGTTGTATGCGGGGAACGCTGCACCTTCTTCCCCCCCATCTATTTCCACATGCGCATAACGCCACACTAAGTAAGCGACTTAGTGTGTGCAACAGCATGTATAAAAAACATGGAATTAGCGATAAGGTTAAAAAGGCGATATCAGACACAATTATCCGTAATTTGCAAAAAGGGCCTCTCCCTTCCACAACGATACCTAAATTATTTTTGAATTTCCCGCTGGTTGAAGGCCCCAAAAAGCAGGCGAACTTAACACCCGCCGTTGTGCGGAACGTGGTGAAAGAGCTCTGGGAGCGAGCTATTGTTTGTTACATTAATACCGACGAAACCTTTGGAGCTGAACAACGCTCGTATGGCATAACGAAAGATGTCTATCCTGCAGATTTCCATACTGATGGAAATGAACACTCTGCATTAGTAGAGCTCCTACGCGCTTATATCCTGACTTATGGGCCCGTGTCCATCGGCGATATTGTCTGGTGGTCGGGCCAAGATAAAACGAGGATCAAAAGAGCACTCGCGGAGTTCAAGCAGGATTTACAAGAAATAAAATTTACAGAATTTGATGAATCCCTTTTAATTTTTAAGGACGATCTTGAAAAGTTGATGTTATTCGATCCCAAATACGAGGACTGGGTTAACATTCTCGCATACGAAGATCCGAGCCTTAAAGGTTATTTCACGACGCGTGCTCGTTATGTAAATTCAGACCATTACGATTTGCTATTCAACGACATTGGTGAGGCGCGCCCCTCCATTATGTTGAATGGTCGCATTGTCGGCACCTGGAGTTTTAACAAAGTCTCAAAGTTAACCAGTTTCCAGCTCTTTTCGACACTTCCAAAACGACAGTTAAAAATTATTGAAAGTGAATTCAAAAAAATTCAGGCTAACGTGTCGCAATTACTCCGCCCTGCTGAAACGTACGACTTATTTGAATAGTTTCCATTGGCGACGGCAATATTATCGATTTGTAATTTCCATCCTTAAAAGACCGTGTACGCATCAGATTATTGCTATGATCAATCCATCTGTCCTCCGGCAATTCAGCTAATGCGATCTTAGAAGGCCAACGGCTTTCGACATATGAATGTAGCTCCCAATACGACCGCGTCAATTCATCGAACTCCCGCGCGCTCCCCCACCAATGGACGTGATTATGATGAATGTGATATTTACCCCAATCACCGTCCCAGTCATCACTCTTATCAGTACCCCTAATACCGAACTGATGCGCATTTTTGTAGACATATGTACCCGGCAAAGGTACGAAGCGAAATAGTGACACCCGTTCTATAAACTGACCCACCTCATCCAGCAGAGAAATTGTTTCTCTAACAGAGTCCATATCTTCACCCGGGTAACCGTGAACAAGAAACACTTTGTTTTTTATTCCAGCCTCATAAGTCAAACGCAATGCCTGACGGACTTGTTCGACAGTTGCTCGCTTGTCCATAGCATTCAGTATCCGATCGCTTCCAGACTCAACCCCAAATTCTAATTCGTAGCAACCTGCGTCGTGCATTTTTCTCAGAATATCAGCATCCACCCTATCAACACGCGAAAGGGTCGCCCATTTTAATTTCAATTCCTTAATTGAATCACATATTTCACCTACATTTGCCTTACTGAGAATAAAGTCATTACCAACCACTGCAAATCCTTCTATTCCATATGTTTCAACCAGGTGTTTCAGCTCATTACGTAAATTTTCACCACTTCGATATTGAACTTTAGTTTGCGCTGACGCGCAATATCGACAAGGAAATGGGCATCCCCGGCCTGGCATAATATGGGTCATCCTGACGTCCGTGTTTGACATCCGGTTATTCATTACAAAATCGTCGACAGGAATTAAGTGGCGCGCTGGAAAAAGGTATCTATCAATATTTTTCTCCATTTTCCGAGCCGGTGTTTTTGTAATACAACCATTTTTCAAATAGCAGACGCCTTGCACTTTTGAAAAATCCCGTCGCTCGGCCTCACGAAGAAGTTCAATAACAGTATCCTCACCCTCCCCAATTCCCACCACGTCCAATTCCAAATCGATCAGAGTTTGCTCCGGAAACAGGTTCACATGAACTCCCCCGCCCATTAGTAACGCGTCCGGCTTTATCTTGCTTTTAAATCTACACTCAAGGAACATATTAAAGGTAGCGGAAGCAGAAATACTGAAGGCAACCACATCAAAGTCCGAGAGGTCTGGAGTCAATTCGCCAGGCGTGAGTTTAACTATTGTGACCTGATATCCCGCAGCTTCGATAGCAGCCGCAATATATAGAGCACCGAAGGGAGGGAATTCTTTGCGCTTCTCCCTATAACGGGCCATGTCCAATACTTCCGGGTAGAGTACGACTACTTTCATATGGACCTCCGCTCAGGTGAGGAAACTCTCGATCCTTGAAATAGACTTATGGCTCTTTAGCAAGCGTTTGATATTCGAGGCAATTCGTTAGCTGCTGCAATATGGCATCTACATTTTTTTTCAGCTCATGCTTTGCATCTATCACTAACCACTTATCACTACTGAGATTTAGAAGCTTCAAACGAACCTCATGCTGAAAATCAACAAATTGTACAAGCGATGTAGACCCACGCGAGTTTGTTTCCGTATTTCGGTAGGCGGACTTTCGCATACCTGCTATCTCTGGCTCCACATCAAGCAAAATAGTAATATCGGGCACAGGAAGATCTGCAAAAAGGTTAAGCACCCAACTCTGCTTCTTTACGAGAAAGCGAGCCAGATATTTATTTATCCAGGGCTCAACCACGACTATTTTTCCTGAGGCCAGCTCCGGCCGAATAACACAATTTTCAAACAAATAAAACCAAGACGCCATTAACGATATAAGATGGCGATCACCCAATTCTTCTATATCCAAGTTAGAAGGATAATTCCATAAGAAATCACCAATTTCCCTTAAACGTTCTGTGGCCGAAGGAAATTTTGATGGTGTAGTGCGACAAATTAATTTCGCATTATAATCAGCCGAAATCAGCGCAGACACAAGACTTTCAGCCAGTGATGTTTTTCCTGACCCATCAATCCCTTCCACTGCTACAAAGCAAGGATTATTGTTTTTCGCCTGAATCAACAAATCCAGCCTCATGAAAGTTAATTATATTAGCTGAAACGAAAGCCTCTACTTCATATAATTGATAATCAGGAAATAGAGAAGAAATGCTTGTGATAATTTCCTCAAGAGTATGTCGACCATCTAATTTATCCCAGACAGCCTCACTGAAAGCGTCAATTTTTAGCAAATGAGTAAGGTGAATAAGATACACACTTTCGCCATCCCAGCGCTTTCTCACAAAATACGCTCGCCTTAAATTCATTTAGTCAACCTGCATCAAATTTCGAAACTTTTTTTGCGCCCCTTCCACAAGCTCAGAAGAAAACCTAAGCAACTCTGCAATATATGATTCTTGTTGAGGGCCTTCATTTGGAATAAATCGTCTGTAAGACCAATACTTTTCGATGATTGACAGAGCATCTGGAACCTTTGCGCCCAACAACTCTAGTTTCCGTAATCGAAATTTCGTCTTATCATTTGTAATGTTGTTCGAATGCAAAAAACAGTCAATCGAAAATTCTACAGCTTCCATTGCTCTAATGCATGCCATAGGCAGTTGATTTGCGCGCTGCATTCCAATGGTGTCATCGAACGCATCGTCCGCGCGGCGAACGGCAGTATCAAATAGGTAGCGAACAAAAGTGGAGCGGTCGACGGCATTATGAAGCTGGGCAAAGTTTTCAATTTCACAAAGTGGAACACCTGTCAATAGGCGGTGAACGAATTCGCTTTCCCAATATTCCAATGTGTGCAAATTATTCCGTTTGGGATCATTGATGGGAATCGAACTGGTCTTACCAATCAGCGCTCTGATCTGAGACAATGTCCATAGCTCAATGTCAAAGCGAATTCCTTCGCTTATAAAGGCTAATACACCATGGTCTTTTCCTAGGCGGGTTACAGAATCGTGACGTAGCTCATCATGGACAGCAACAAATATGTCGACGTCAGAACTAGAGTTTCCAAGATTTTCCACCAGTGACCCGGCCACCCAAGAAGTGTTTATGCCCTGAAGGCGAGCTTGTTGCAACGCCCTCAGGGCAATGGTAGCAAGATTGGAATCCACGTAGGGACACTCCACTGTCTACATCATGATCAGAGCAGGAGAAAAGTGGGTAGTTGCTGTATTAGGCAAACCAAGCCTACTAACTGAATCACGCCCGACACCTAATATTCCTAATTCATCTGGAATATATTTTATGTCTATCCCTAGCGTTTTACTCAGCTCGCTACGTTGGCTGTCAGTCAACTGAATTTTGGTCGTAATCGCCTTCGGCTGCATATTCATGAAACTCTCCTTAAATACCCATGGTTAGACAACGGTCCTGCAATGGCTACGTTATAGGCTTCATGCAATTGATTACATTTAGCTTAAGCCTATCACAACAATTTCTTCGGATTCTCACTATTTGTAACCAATACGCGGCCCACCGCGAAACTGAAACGCACGCCCTGATCGAAGCTATATGGCAGATTGTCGATGGTACCGACCAGGGTGAAGTCGCGGCCTTCATCGCCGAGGGCAAGCTGCACAACCAGATCCAGATCGCGAGCAGCAGCGCGGCCGCCACGCCGGTCGACGCCGGTGGCAGCGTCGCCTGCGTTTGCCGCAGGGCCGCCCCTGCGGCGAAGCCAATCAACACCGTCCTCATCTCCTCAAGTATCGCAACAGTCCGATACTACGCAGATGCGACAACGAGGCACAGACAACCGTGTCGTATGTTGATACAGATCAGCCGGTGCGGTAGGCGGTCAGCTGGTTCTGCATCAGGTGGAAGTATAGGCCGTCGCGTTGCTGGATCAGCTCCGCGTGCGCGCCCTGCTGCACAATGGCGCCGTGCTCCAGCACCAGCGCGCGGTCGGCCTTGACGATGGTGGAGTAGCGGTGCGCGATGACGATGGTGGTGCGGCCTTCCATCAGCTTGTCCAGCGCCTGCTGCACTTGCAGCTCGCTGGCCGAATCGAGCGCGCTGGTGGCTTCGTCGAGGATCAGGATCTTCGGATCGCGCAGCAAGGCGCGGGCGATGGCGATGCGCTGCTTCTGTCCGCCGGACAGCTGCACGCCGCGCTCCCCCACCACCGTGTCGTAACCGTGCGGGAATCCGGCGATGAAATCATGCGCGTTGGCCAGCCGCGCGGCTTCGGCCACTTCATCGCGCGTCACCAGCCGGTCCGGTACGGCGAAGGCGATGTTCTCGAAGATAGTGCCAGAGAACAGCGACGGCTCCTGCTCGACGATGGCGATGTGTGCGCGCACGCCGGCCACGTCAAGCCGTTCCGAGGGCACGCCGTCGAAGGCGATGCAGCCTTTCTGCGGGCGATAGAAACCCAGTATCAGGCTGGCGATGGTGGACTTGCCCGCGCCCGACGCGCCCACCAGCGCCACGTTTTCACCAGCCGCGATCGCGAAGCTTACGCCGTCCAGGGCCACCTTTTCCGGCCGCTCGGGATAGACAAAGCTGACGTCGCGAAATGCCAGCGCGCCGTGCAGCGTCACCGTGCCCGCAGGCTCCGAGACTGGCTGTACTACCGGCTGCGCTTCGCTCTCGATGATTTCGAACACCCGCTCCGTGGCGCCGATGGTGCGCATCCAGTCGCTCCAGAAATCGCTGACCGCACCGGACGAACTGGTGACCATGCCGGCATAAATCACAAAGCTGGTCAGCTCCCCGACCGACAGGCTGCCCTGCCCTATCAGCCGTGATCCCAGCCACAAGGTCACCAGCAGCGCCAGGTACATGACGAACGACGACACGCCACGGAACGATGCCATCAAGCGCGTGTTGGCGATGGCCGCCGTCAACGCATGCGCGGTGGCGTCGGCATATTTGGCGCCGGCTGCGCGTTGCTGGTTGAAGGCGTGCACCAGCCGGATGTTGGTAAAGTATTCGTGCGCCACGCCACCGCATTCCGCTTGCCGCTGCTGGATGTCGCGCGAGCGCTGGAGCACTTGCTTGCCCAGCCAGTCGCCCATGTACAGCGTCAGCGGCACGTAGACCAGCAGGATCAGGCTGAGCACCGGAGAGATCAGCAGCAGCATGACGACGCAACCAGCCAGCACGCACAGCGAGCGCAGTGAGATGGCCAGGCCCATGGTCAGCGTGTCGTGCAGGATTTCGACGTCGGCCGACAGGCGGCTGGTCAGTTCGCCGACGTTGTGCTTGTCGTAGAAGCCCACCGGCTGCCGTATCAGCGCGCCATACAGCAGGCGGCGGATGCGCGCGACGATCATATGTCCGGTCGATTCGAACAGATAGTAGCGCATCGTGGTCGCCACGGCCTGCAGCGCCAGCACCGCCGTCACGATCGCGGCGAAGGGAGCGAACCAGCTGCTGTCGCCCTTCATGCCGATATGATCGATGAAGTACGACAGCGCCCTCGGATAGCTCAATTCCACCAGCACCGTCAACGCCATGAACAACAGGCCCAGGGCCAGGCGCGGCGCGAACGTGCGCAGCAGCGCAAGCCGTTGCAGGTGTGGATTGCTCATCCGTTCAGGCGGAGCAGGACCAGCGCGGCAGCAATCCGTCCTGCCGCCGGTAGCGCACCGCCACGCCGTCGCGCGTGGCCAGCAAGGCATCCTGCACCGGCGCCTCGACCGAGGCTCGGGCGCCACCGCCGATATGGGCTTGCAGCATCTGCGAGATGTCCCACGCCAGGTCATCGATCCCCGGCTCGCTCCTCACCCGCAGCCCCAGGGCCGCCAGCTCATCGCCGGTGATGGCATAGTGATGCGAATGATAGCCGGACATCAGGTGCTCGACGATCCGCGCGCGCGCCTCGGCATCGCGCTGCGGCAGTTGGTGGCGCAGCAGTTCCTCGCCGATCTGTCGCAGCTCCAGCGTGGTGCGGTAGAACGCCGTCAGCGTCGGCGGAAACACGCTTGCGCTCAGCAGCGACAAGGCCTCCGCGCGCGCCTGCCCCGCGTCCGCGCCGAACCAGGCGGCGCACATTTCGCCGAAGCGCTGGATGTCCTGGGACGATACCGCGCTCGATTCGCCGCCATCGGCATCGCCCTGCAGGTGCGGATCGATGGGCGAGAAAATGGCCAATTCGCCGGCGATGATTTCGTCGCCCGCGAGCGTCAACAGCGTGGCCGACGACTGGCAGTGGAACGGCACAATGAAAGTCAATCGCTGCGTGTACTCGCGCAGCAGCAGCGCGATCCGGCGCGCCGCGTTGACGACGCCGCCCCGGCATTGCAGCACCACGTCCAAGCGCTCGCCGCGCCCGATGGCGCGCAGCTGGCGGTACAGCTCCGGCAGCATTTCCATGTCCAGCTGGGAGGCCGCCATCACCAGCACGCGGCTGCCGCGCAGCGCTTCGAGCTGCTTGATTTTCTCGGGTAGAAGTTCGTTCAATGGGTGCGGCATGCGGCCTCCTGCAACAGCTGGCCGGGATGGCGGATTTCGCCGTGGCGGGGGGCGATCAGGACTTTCTGAGTCATGGATTGGGCTGGCTGCCTGGCCGGTGCCGCGCCATTGGACGGCTAGCGTCCGAGGCGCGGGACGGTCAGAAGCTTAGCACCAGATGCCAGTGTCGGCGATGTTGTTGCGTGGGCCGCGGGCGTCAGGACCCGAGCAGCCGGCCAGCGCCACACCTTCGCGTGCTTTCCACTGCGGCGCGGCCTTCACGGCGCCGGCTTTTTTCTCTGCCAGTTTGAATGCAAACAGCTTTGCCTCATTTTGCTTTTTCATTTTCAGAACCTTTTCAGATAGTTAAAGTTCAAACGATGACCACGGGTAGTGGTGCAAGAAAGGTATCATTGCCGTTTATTCATGTCAACAAGGCACAGTTATTACTGCGTCATTTCACCGACACATCGGTGGACTTGACCGCCACGCGCTCGGTGATGTTCTTGGCGGCGATGGTCTCGGTCAGGAAAGAGGTCGACTTGACCAGCAAGTCGCGCGCGACTTCTTCCAGCGGCGAACCGCTGATGCTGGCGTGGTTGCCGCCCAGCCCGACGCCGCCGCCCCAGCCCAGGGCCGACACGCCGAAGCCGTTCTTCTCGTTATTGGCCTGGAAGGTCTTGGAGGCGATGATCTTGGCGCGCTTGACGTCCACCACGCGGATGTCCATGTTCATGTGCACCTTGGATTTCTTGAAGTCGACCGAGCCGGCCAGCAGGCCCAGCGGACCTTTGAGGAAGCCCAGGCCGCCCAGGCCCGTGGAGCTTTGCTCGAAGCCCAGCGAGGTGATCGAACCGGTGATCATGTAGTCGGCCGCCTCGGCCTCGACCTTCTTGCCGATCAGCGCCAGTTCCTTGTTGATCTCTTCCATTTCGGCGCGCTCCTGCACGTCGAAGCAGCCGGTCTGCGTGAGCGCGGTGGCCAGCATTTCGGTCATGCCGGTGCCGACGCCGGTGTAGCTCGGCTGCGCCACGTTGCCCGAGCGCTCCCACCAGCGGTACTGGCGCGGATCCTGCTGGCCGGCGCCGGACGAGCAATCGGCCGATTTGCACTTGAACTCGGTGAACACGACCTTGGCGGCCGGATTGGCGCACTTGGGCACGTCGATCTGGCGCTCGGCCACCTCGCTCGAGTCGGCAAGGCACAGGACGGGGAAAAACAGGAGGGCGGCGGCAATGCCAGCGTGAGATTTCATCGTAGGGATCGTGAGAAGTGGAGGGAAAAACATTGGCAATTATGCACCACACCCCAATCCGCAATTCTATCTAAATGTCACAAAGACATTATAAATCAATATACTTTAATCTTCCGCAACACATCCTTTGAAATTTTATGCTTGAGCTTGCTTGAGCTTATTGCTTCACCGGCTTGCAACGTTGTGAATACGCGATCTTGCCGTTCGAAGTAGCCGCCATCCCGGTAAAGATATGCCAGTCGGTGGACGAGGTGTGCACCCGGCACATGAACTGCTCCACCTGAGATTTCATTGAAATATTGGGGATGGGATCCAGCTGGGCCATCACTGTGCCCGCCGCAGCGCCGCTGGACGGCGCGGTGACCAGATCGGCATAGACCCAGTGTCTGGTGATCTTTGCGAAATCCACGGCGTAGACGCGGTAGACCTGCGCCGTGAGATCCGCCGGAATGCCGGCGACGTTCGGCAGCACATCCTGCACGCGCAAGCCGGGGCACTCCGCCGTTGGCGCTTTCATCTCAACGAAGATGGTGGCCTTGGATTCGACGATGACAACGAACTTGACCGGCTGCCACAGCTTGGCCATACGCTCGGAATATTTGGCCTCCTGCCAAACCGGGCAGCGCTCATGCGGCAATTGAACAATCACCCGGTGATCGTCCTCGACGGTGGCATTTCGATAGAAAAATATCTCCTGCTTGAAGTCGGATGTCATCCTGTTGTCGGCGACGGTATCCAGCACCCGCGCGGCAGGGTTGAAACTGTACGAAGGAATCAGATTGGGGACGCCGGTAAAGCTGCGGGGTGGCTCCCAGAGTCCCGAACTGATGGCCGGCGCCCCGTCGCTTGACGCCGCATCGAAGTGGACGAACGTGTAATCCACTGGATCGTGCTTATCGCACTTGTTGGAGCAACTCGGGCAATCGATGGTGCACTCCTGGTATGCCTTGAGCAGCGGGAAGCGCGGGTCCAGCGTCGCGGTGCGTATCCTGATATCGAAGGAGTCGCGATTAAAGCTCGGGTAGGCGCAACCGCTCAACATGGCGATCGACGCCACCACCGTCAACCAACGGATCAATCTCATCGTCATCAACATCCTTACATGCGGGGTAGTGTTTGTTTGGCGTTTGCCGTGGTCGCGGACGCGACCTCCTCCACGCTAATTCCGCGCAGCTCCGCCAGCACCGCGCCGATGCGGGGAATCTGGTCGGGACTATTGCGGCCGGGATGGACCCAGCTCGGGGCGATGTCCGGCGCGTCGGTTTCCAGCACGATGGACTCCAGCGGCAGCTCGGCCGCCAGGCGGCGGATTTGCAGCGCGCGGGTGAAGGTCATGGCGCCGCCGAATCCGAGCTTGAACCCCAGCTCGATGTAGCCCTGCGCCTGCTGGAAGCTGCCGTTGAAGGCGTGGGCGATGCCGCCGACCGGCCGGATCTGGCGCACGTGCTTGAGCACCACGTCCTGCGAGCGGCGCACGTGCATCAGCACCGGCAGCTCGAAATCGCGGGCGATCTTGAGCTGTTCGCGGAAGAAGAAGATCTGCTTCTCGCGCATCGCCGGTTCGGTCAGCATCGGGATGAAAAAATCCAGGCCGATCTCGCCCAGCGCGACGAAGCGCTGGTCGCCCATCGCGGCGGCGACCTGCTCGCGCAGCACGCGCAAATCATCCTCCCCGGCGTGCGGCACATAGATCGGATGGATGCCCAGGGCGTAGCAACCATTGTCCACGCTGGCGGCCAGCTGCGCCACCACCGGGAAATTGGCCGTCTCCACCGCCGGGATCACGATCATCGACACGCCCTGCTCCCGCGCCAGCGCCGCCTGCGCGACGGACTCGCCGCCGAATTCGTGCGCGTCGAGGTGGCAGTGGGTGTCTATCCACATGATGTCAGTCCCGGTATGGCTGCAGGCCCTCGTCGGTCAGGCGCAGCACGCGGTCGCAGCGGCGCGCCAGCTCGATGTCGTGCGTGACGATGATGAAGGCCGTGCCCAGGGTGCGCGACAGTTCCAGCATCAGGTCGAAGATGGTCTGCGCGGTGGCGTGATCGAGATTGCCGGTCGGTTCGTCGGCCAGCACGCAGGCGGGCTGCGTGACCAATGCCCGCGCCAGCGCCACGCGTTGACGCTCACCGCCCGACAGCTCGCCCGGCACGTGCGTGACGCGCTTGGCCAGGTTGACGCGACCGAGGATCTGCTGCGCCGTGCCGGTCGCCTCGGAGCGTTTCACGCGGCGTATCATCAGCGGCATCGCCACGTTATCGAGCGCACTGAATTCCGGCAGCAGGTGGTGGAACTGGTAGACGAAGCCCAGCGAAGCGTTGCGCAGGTCGCCGCGCGCGGTTTCGCTCAGGCTCGCGAAGTCCTTACCCAGCAAGGTCACGCTGCCCTTGGTCGGCGTATCGAGGCCGCCCAGCAGGTGCAGCAGCGTCGATTTGCCGGAGCCGGAAGCGCCGACGATGGCCACGCGTTCGCCGCGCCGCACGTCGATGTCGATACCGTTCAGCACCTGCACCGAGTAGGCGCCTTGCGTGAAGGTTTTGCCCAGGTTGCGGCAGGACAGGACCACGGGTTCGAGATTACTCATAGCGCAGCGCCTCCGCAGGTTTCACGCGGGCGGCCCACCAGCTCGGGTACAGCGTCGCCACAAAGGCCAGCACCACGGCCACGCCGCCGATCTTGGACACGTCCGGCCAGCGCAGGTCGGACGGCACGGTGCTGATGTAGTAGATATCCTTCGACAAGAACTGCACTCCCAATAAATGTTCGATAAACGGCACGATGACGTCG
Source organism: Duganella sp. BJB1802 (assembly GCF_013369445.1). Classification (NCBI taxonomy): domain Bacteria; kingdom Pseudomonadati; phylum Pseudomonadota; class Betaproteobacteria; order Burkholderiales; family Oxalobacteraceae; genus Duganella; species Duganella sp. BJB1802. The sequence continues at coordinate 175,741 of NZ_JABWEF010000016.1, forward strand.
ATGTTGAGCGCCACCAGCACGCCCAGGCCCACGCCGATCGCGGTGCCGAGGATGCCCACCAGCGCACCCTGGATCATGAAGATCTTCATGATCGAGCGCGGCGAGGCGCCCAGCGTGCGCAGGATGGCGATGTCGGCCTGCTTGTCGGTCACGGTCATCACCAGCGTCGACACCAGGTTGAACGCGGCCACCGCGATGATCAGCGTCAGGATGATGAACATCATGCGCTTCTCGGTCTGCACGGCGGCGAACCAGTTGGCGTTCAGCTTGGACCAGTCGCGCATGATCAGGTCACCGGACATGCTGTTCTTCAGATCCTGCGCCACTTGCGGCGCGCGGTGCATGTCCGACAGGCGCAGGCGCAGCCCGGCCGGCGCGTCCATGCGCAGCAGCTTTTCGGCGTCGGTCAAGTGGACGAAGGCCAGCGCCGAGTCGAACTCGTTGTGGCCCGCCTCGAAGATGCCGACCACGGTGAACGAGCGCAAACGCGGCAGCACGCCGGCCGGGGTGGGTTGGCCCTGGGCCAGCGCCAGCGTCACCTTCTCGCCAAGGTTGACGCGCAGCGCGCGCGCCAGCTCGATGCCCAGCACGATGTTGTAGCTGCCCGGCTGCAGCGCGTTGAAGCTGCCACGCCTGGTCTGTTTGGCGACGTCGGAGACGTTGGGTTCCTGCTCCGGCAGCACGCCGCGGATGATGGCCGGACGCAGCACGTCGTCGCGCACCAGCATGCCCTGCGTTTCCGCGAACGGTGCCGCGCCGATCACTTCAGGATTCTTGCGCGCCTCGGCGGCGGCGGCGTGCCAGTCCGGCATCGAGCCACGGGCGTCGAAGATCTCGATATGGGCCAGCACCGACAGCATGCGGTCCGTCACTTCCTTCTGGAAGCCGTTCATCACCGACAGCACGACGATCAACGCGGCCACGCCCAGGCCTATGCCGGCCATGGAAATGAGCGAGATAAAGGAGATAAAACTATTGCGCCCGCTGCGCTTGCCGGCGCGCGTATAACGCAGGCCAACCAGCCACTCAAAGGGCAGATTCTGGATAATGCTCATGGGCTCCGTAGGGAATCAAACTTGGTGAGCCCGCAGTTTGCCATATAAACAGCATGTCATGGGTGAAAAAGGCCGTGCCGGGCAGCAGCACCGCCGCCGGCGGGCCATGTAAACATCCCGCCGCAGTCCGCTATGCCCTACAATCTCGGGATGACTGAAATCACTCTTGCCCTGCCCTACGCCCTGCCCCCGCCGGAGATGGCGCCCGACCTGATGCGCGCCCTGAACACCCCCGCCCTGGCGGCGCTGTTGTCTCTCAATAAACACTATCAATACCAGACTTACGACGCGAAAGCCCGGCTGCTGCCGCACGAAGCCTGGCTGGCGCACGCACTGGGCCTGGCGTCCGCGCCCGATCGGCCGGACGCCGGCGCGCCGCTGGCCACCGCCGTCATGCACGGCTGCGGCCTGCAGGCGGAGGCCGCGCAAGGCCATTGGTTCATCGTGCAGCCGGCGCACATTCAGCTGTCGCGCACCCACCTGCTGCTGTCCGACCCGCGCGGCATGCATCTGAGCGAGGCGGAATCGCGCGCGCTGTACGATCTGGCCCGCCCCTGCTTCGAAGAGCAAGGCAAGACGCTGCTGCACGCGGCGCCCGGCCTGTGGTTTGCGCGGGCCGACGAGTGGTCCGGCCTGGACACCGCGTCGCCCGACGCCGCGACCACCCAAAACCTGAGCGACTGGATGCCCGAGGGCGAATACGCGCGCCCCTACCGCAAGCTGCAAAACGAGATCCAGATGCAGTGGCACGAGCTGCCGGTCAACGAAGCGCGCCAGGCGCGCGGCCTGCAGGCGGTGAACTCGTTCTGGCTGTGGGGCGGCGCCGGCCCGTTGAAGGCCGCGCCGCGCGCGCTGGCGATCGGCGGTGGCCCGGACTGGATGCAGGCACTGGCCGCGCCCGCGCTGCGCCAGCCGACCGCCGCCCAACTGATCTCCCAGCCGGGCGCGGTGATGCTGGCCGAGCTGATACCGTCGGCGCAAGCCGGCGACTGGTCCGACTGGATCACGCGCCTGCAGCGCATCGAACAGGAATGGCTGGCGCCATTGCTGGCGGCCTTGCGCGATGGCCGCATCAGCGGCTTAAAGCTGCTGCTCAGCCACCGCAACGGCTGGTCCAGCGTCGAGACCAGCAAGCTCTCGCTGCGCAAATTCTGGCGCAAGCAAAACCTGAACCTCTTACTGAAGCAAGCCTGACATGACCCGTATCGCCATCCGCCCCTGCCCGTTCCGCGAATCCGAAATGCTGCGCCAGGGCGGCATCCATCCCGTGCTGGCGCGCCTGTACGCGTCGCGCGGCCTGACCGACGTCAAGGAGCTGTCGAGCGAGCTGGCATCCATGATCCCGCCATCGGGCCTGCTGCACATCGGCGCCGCCGCCGTGTTCCTGGCCGACTCCATCGCCGCCGGCAAGCGCATGGTGATCGTGGCCGACTACGATTGCGACGGCGCCACCGCCTGCGCGGTCGCGCTGCGCGGCCTGCGCGCCATGGGCGCCAACATCGACTTCATCGTGCCCAACCGCTTCGAATACGGCTACGGCCTGACGCCGGAAATCGTCGAACTGACGGCGCGCGAAAAGCAGCCGGACATCATCATCACCGTCGACAACGGCATCGCCAGCATCGACGGCGTCGCGGAGGCCAACCGGCGCGGCATCGAAGTAGTCGTCACCGACCACCACCTGCCGGCCGACACCCTGCCCGCCGCGCGCGTGATCGTCAACCCGAACCAGCCGGAATGCGGCTTCCCGAGCAAGCATATCGCCGGCGTCGGCGTGGTGTTCTACGTGCTGCTGGCGCTGCGCGCGGAGCTGCGCAAGCGCGGCGTGTTCGACGCCCAGACCCAGCCCAAGCTGGACAACCTGCTCGACCTGGTCGCACTGGGCACCGTGGCCGACGTGGTGCGGCTCGATCCGAACAACCGCATCCTGGTGGCGCAAGGCCTGAAGCGCATGCGCGCCGGCCGCATGCACGCCGGCGTGGCGGCGCTGTTCCGCGTGGCCGGCCGCGAGCCGCGCAACGCCAATCCCTTCGACCTCGGTTTCGCGCTGGGCCCGCGCCTGAACGCGGCCGGCCGGCTGGAGGACATGTCGCTGGGGATCGAATGCCTGATCACCGACGACGAGGGCCGCGCATGGCAACTGGCGCAGCAGCTCAACGAGATCAACCTGAAACGGCGCGAGATCGAAGCCGAGATGCAGGACGCCGCCTTGCTGCACCTGGACGCGTTCGAGCCGGCCAACAGCAGCACCATCTGCGTGTTCGACGAATCGTGGCACCAGGGCGTGATCGGCATCGTCGCCTCGCGTTTAAAGGAGAAGTTCTTCCGCCCGACCATCACCTTCGCGCCAGGCGCGGACGGCTGGATCAAGGGGTCCGGCCGATCGATACCCGGCTTCCATCTGCGCGACGCGCTGGACCTGGTGTACAAGAAGGCACCGTCGCTGATCGACAAATTCGGCGGCCACGCGATGGCGGCCGGCCTGACGCTGCGCGCCGACGCCTTCGACGCCTTCGCGGCGGCCTTCGAGGAAGTGGGCCGCGCGTGGCTGAGCAAGCAGCAGCTGGAGCGCGTGATCGAAACCGACGGCCCGCTGGAAGACGCCTACTACACCACCGCCTTCATCGACCTGATGGACGGCCAGGTGTGGGGCCAGGGCTTCGCACCGCCGGTGTTCTGCGACGAGTTCCGCGTGGTGAGCCAGCGCATCCTGAAGGAGCGCCACCTCAAGCTGCTGCTGGAGAAGAACGGCGCCCGCTACGACGCCATCTGGTTCGGCCACGTCGACTCGCTGGGCGAACGCGCCAAGGTCGCGTTCCGGCTCGACGCCAACGAATACAACGGCGTCACCAAAGTACAACTGATGGTGGAGCACGCCGAGCCGGCGTGAGAATGCGCGTACTTTTCACATGAACATGATGGTATTCTGGGCATTCCGGTCTTGCTACCCAGGGAGTGCGAAAAATGAAATTCGATTGGCATGGCGGGCTAATATCGCCCTCGACTGAGATCGATTCCGGCTACAGGAACACGCAAAACGTCCGACGCTTTCTTTCCGGGGAGTGCGGGCCGGAGTTCAAATTCGACCGCGACCTGATGGCGTGGATGCGCAACGGCGGCGCGAAAAACATGGCCGATGTGGTGGAAGAATGGAAGCGCCGGCGCGGCCGTAACTGACTGCCGCGAAATCTGGACTACAGCCTAACGGGAACATATGGAATCGACAATTCCAAATGACGAGTTCGTCCGGTCGAATTTCCCCAGGCTGGCCGCCGCACTGGAATACATGCCGGTCGGCGTGACGATCGTCGACCGCGACTTGACCATACGGTTTTGGAACCCGGCCTTTTGCCAGGTGCAGGGGTTTCCGGATCAAGTGATGCATCCTGGCGTCACCATGGCCGAAGTGTTCCGCCACATCGCCTCGCGCGGGGATTACGGACCCGGCGCCATCGACGAGCTGGTGGCCGCCCGGGTCGGACTGTGCCTGAAGTTCGAACCCCACAATTTCACCCGCACCATGGCGAGCGGCGTACGGCTGAATATCGTCGGCCGCCCCATCTATGCCCCGGATGGCGCGGTCAGCGGCTTCGTGACCATTTACCACGATGTGACGGCCGAGAAGCGCCACGAGGAAGAGCTGGAGGCCAAGAACAACGAGCTGCAGCAGGCCAAGCAGCTGGCCGAGGCGGCGAGTTTGGCCAAGGGACAGTTCTTGTCCAATATGAGCCACGAGATCCGCACGCCGCTCAACTGCGTCATCGGCATGGCCTACCTGGCCTTGAAGACCGAGCTCGACCCGCGCCAGCGCGACTATCTGGAGAAAATCCGCTTCGCCGGCGAGCACGTGCTGGGCATCATCGACGACATCCTCGACATTTCCAAGATCGAGGCCGGCAAGCTGGAAATCCAGCATATCGATTTTTCGCTCGACCACGTGATGCAGACGCTGACCACCGTGGTGGCGCCGAAGGCCGCCAGCCGCAAGCTGGAACTGGTGTTCGATCTCGATCCCGCCCTGCCGCCGACGCTGGTGGGCGATCCGCTACGGCTCGGGCAGGTGCTCATCAACTACACCAACAACGCCATCAAGTTCAGCGAGCAGGGCCGGATTGAGATCCGGGTGCGCCAGCAGGCCAGCGACGGCCAAGGCTGCCTGCTGCGTTTCGAGGTGAGCGACCAGGGCATCGGCCTGTCCCAGGCGGAAATGGCCAAGTTGTTTGTCTCGTTCCAGCAAGCCGACACGTCGACCACGCGGGAATATGGCGGCACCGGCCTCGGCCTGGCGATCTGCAAGGAGCTGGCCCAGCTGATGGGCGGCGATGTCGGCGTCGACAGTCAGCAAGGTGTCGGCAGCACGTTCTGGTTCACGGCCCGGCTTGGCGTATCGGGCAAGACCGTGGCCATGCTGATCAACCAGCTCAGCGACGCCGCCGCCGAGCTGCTGGCCGGCGCCCACACCTCGGCCGCGACGGTGGCACTCAAGGTGGCGCGCATTCTGCTGGTCGAGGACAATGTCTTCAATCAGCAGATTGCACGGGAGATGCTGGAGGAAGTGGGCGCCGCCGTTTGCATCGCCAGCAACGGCGTCGAGGCATTGGAACTGCTGCGCCAGACGCGATTCGATTGCGTCCTGATGGACCTGCAAATGCCGCAAATGGACGGGCTGGAGGCGACCCGCCGCATCCGCGCCGACCCGCAACTGGCCGGGCTGCCGGTACTGGCGATGACGGCCACCGCCACCATCGACACCCGGGCGCGCTGCATTGAAGCTGGCATGAACGATTTCATTTCGAAGCCCATCCAGCCGAGCCTGATGCGCCAGACCATCGCCAATTGGCTGCCGCAGGGCGCGCTGCTGACCGCGCCGCCTGAGCCGCGCCATCCGACGGCGGTCGTCGAGTCCGCACCTTGCGGCGAAGCGGCCGCGATCGACTTCTCGGTGCTGGCCACGCTGTTCGACGACGACCTGCCGAAGGTGCGCAAATTCGCCGCCAAATTCCTGCACAGTGCGCAGGCTGGCGTGCGCGACATGGAGGCGGCGCTGGCGCGCGGCGAAATGCAAGCCTTGCGCGATCTGGGCCACCGCATCAAATCGTCGGCGCGCAGCGCGGGCGCCTTCGGCATGGCCGAGTTGTGCTGGAAGCTGGAGCAACTGACGCCGGGAGACGCGGTCAGCGAGGCGGCGTGCGCCCAGCGCCTGGTGGCGCAACTGAGGGATTCACTCGAACAAGTGGCGGCGCAAATCATGCGGAACACGGACGACGCCGTCTGAAATGGTGGCGCCATGTTGGACCTTTGGTATCGCAAATCGGCGCTACTTCATCAGCCCATCGTCTACCCGCCCGGACTCGCGGCAGTCTGTTACTGTGCGCTTTTTCCCCGGGGGCACTTATGAGATTTCTGCTTGCTGTACTGGCATTGACACTTCCGGCGCTCGCCACGGCGGAAAGAGCCGACCGATTCCAGAAAACTATCATTTCCTACGACGGCGAGATGCATTACGACACCGTCAAGGGCATCAGCCAATTCAGCGACCACGTCGAGACATCGAAAGGCACCCTGCTGATCTCGTCGGATTACCTGACGGCGGTGCAATCGCCGGAGGGGGACTATCTCTATACCGTCACCTCGCTCAAAGACAACGTCGCCAAATTCAAGCAAAAACAGGATGCAGCGAGTGACAAATGGGTCAATGGCGAAGGCAAAACGATGGCGTACCGGGAGAAGGATGACCTCCTCACGGTCGATGGCAACGCCGAAGTTAAAATCATCGAAAACGGCAGCGTTACCGGCGTCGCGACAGGCGCAAAAATCACCTACGACGCCCGAACCGAACAGATCTTCGTGAAGAGCGCTGGCGACGCCGCGGATCCCGCCAAGAAAACGCGCGCCATGCTGGTGCTGATGCCCAAAGCGGATCCGCTAAATAAGTAAATACCACACCGCTGCAGCCAAATACAAAGAATAACAAGTGACTGCTGATATGGCGAACCATCGCGGCGTCGGGGCAGCCGACTTCAAGGAGACTGGGCTGTATAGCTTTTTCCGTAGCGCCATCATTTCGTCCGTGGCAACAAGAAAATACATAATCGCAGCTCCAAAATGATAGAGCGTCGATGGCGCCGCACCGTCATGGGCTTGCTCGATGCCCACAAATAATTGATAGGACCCAATACTGACGAAAAGTAGTTTCCAAAGGAAATAAAATATCGATCTTCGGTATTTGGAAATTTTCACAATCTTTGAAGTCATGGTTTACCCTCCCGACTTAATGATAGAGATTATTAATTGTGAAATATTCACAAAATGTCACCGTGCACTAAGAGGTCCAGTTGATTCCCGGTTGCTATCCATCCTAAAAAGGAGTATAACAACTCCAACAACGGAGGATTTATGAATCTTACCTACGCTTACCCCCGCAGCCGCTTCGAACCCACCGTATTGGTCGACCTGAACGCCAAAGCCGAGCGCGAACGGCTGTCCAAGGCTGCCCTCAAGGGCTTTTTCAAACTGGCCGCCGCCTGGAAACTGCGCGACGACGACGCCCGCGAACTGTTGGGCGGCATTTCCAGCAGCGCCTACTACGAGTGGAAAAAACACCCGGAACGCACGCTGGAGGTGGACTGCATCACGCGCATCTCCTACCTGCTGGGCATCTACAAGGCGCTGCACATCCTCTACGGCGACAAGCTCGCCGACGAGTGGATGAGCCTTGCCAACACCAACCTGATTTTCGGCGGCCGCACCCCGCTCGCCTATGTCGCCGCCGGCGGCCTGCCCGCCATGCAGATCGTACGCCAGTTGCTGGACGCCCGCCGCGGAGGACTGTAAGTGCCGGTCAGCCTGATTCCACCTTTAACCACGCTGCGCCAGTTCGACACTTGCCGTTTGCTGCCCTCGCGTTTCGCCGACATGGAAGACTCGGTGTTGGCGCCCCTCGCCGACAACGAGCAGGATCTGCACGACCTGTTTGAACTGGATAACGCCACCAACGCGCGCCTGCAGGCGCAGAACGGCAACGCCGCCGGCATCACGATGGATGAACTGGTGTTCGGCGTGCCGAACTTCCGCATCGTCAACGCCGCCTTTACCTACGCCCGCCCTGAAGGCAGCCGCTTCAACGGCGGCACGCGCGGCGCATGGTACTGCGCCTTCAACGTCGAAACCGCGCTGGCAGAAGTGAGCTTCCACAAGGCCGTCGAATACGCGGAGATCAACCGCTTCGACGACAGCGTACAGTACCAGACCATGCTGGCCGATTTCACCGCGCCGTTCCACGACCTGCGCGGCCAGCTACGCTATCTCGGCTGCCTGGCGCCGGACAGCTACATCGAATCGCAACTGCTGGCGGAACGCCTGCTGGAAGGCGGCTCGCTGGGCATTATTTATCCAAGCGTGCGGCTGGACGGCGGCATCAACCTGGCCTGCTTCCGCCCCGCGCTGGTGGGCAATGTTCGCAAAGGCGCGGTGTATCGGTTAACATGGCGGGGTAGCCCTGTACCGATCATCGAACTTATCTGAATCATGCAAACCAAACCTGAAAACGACACCGACCTGCGCCTCAAAGTGAACCGCGAGACCGCGCGCCTGCCATGGACCGAACTGCTCAAGCATTTCGCCGCCGGCAATGTGGTGTGGGTCGCCAATTCGCTGGACCTGGTCGACGTGGCCGTGCGTATCTCGCACGACGACAAGGCCAACATCGCCCAGTGGATGAACGCCGGCCTGCTCGCCAAAGTCAGCGACGAGCAGGCGGCAACCTGGCTGGAGACCAGCGCCGAACTATGGGCGGTGGTTGTCAGCCCCTTCATCCTCGTCCAGCAGGAAAAGGCTGTTCCAGCCAGCGTGCATTAAAACTGGAAGCTGCCCGCGTCGAGCGTGACCGAGCCGCCGCAAGCCGGCGTGGTCGCCTCGCGATTGCCGCTGGCGGTGGACTGGTTACTCTCCCACACGGTGCTCACGCCGTACTTCATGAACTTGTATTGGATCGCCGTCGACGGCGGCAGCTGGAAGGTGCGCGACCACGGCACGTTGGCGCCGCTGCCTTCGATGTTGAGCTGATCGCTCGCACCCGGTGTCCAGTTGCCCAGCTCCGCACGATTACCCACCACGTACACGTTCTGCCCCACCACTGTATTCGCATTCGCCACGCGGAAGGTCACAGGCACCGTGGTGCAGGTACCACCGCCGCCACCCACCTTCTGGTTGATGTGCAGCGCCACCGCAGGCACGGTCGCGCCGCCATTGGCCGGGATGCTCACGCTGATCACACCATTGCCGCCGACGGTGACGCTGTCGCTGGTGCAGCCCGTGCCGGCGGCATTCAACTGGCCGTGCACCACGTTGCAGTAAGTCCCCGCAGGCAGCAGCGTTTGCAGCGAGGCGTTCCAGGCCGCGTACTCGTTGTTGATCGCGACGAAGCCCTTGGCGCCGCGCCCGAATGCGATCTGGTTGGCGGTGCCGTTGGTGAAGTAGTCCACGCCCTGCCCCGACGTCGCCGCGCGGAAGGCGACCATGTTGGAGATGTCGCCCCAGCGATGGATAAAGTCCCACTGCTGGTTGATCAGCGGGTTGCCGCTGGCGTCGAACGGGCTGGCACTCGGCGGGGCCTGGTCGTAATTGGTAAAGCGGAAGCCCGAGTGCAGCTGGGCCGAACCGTAGGGCCAGGCCAGCATGAAGATGTTCGCCAGGTCGTAGCGCTTGGTGCCCTGCGTGTCGTTGGTGGTGCCGGAGACGTAGTTGCTGGCCACCAGGGAGCTGCCGTTGCGCTCCGTGTCCCAGTTGTTGACGAAGACGGTCGCCTTCTCGCTCGGCACGAAGCCCCAGGTGCCACCCCAGTTGCCCGGCGTGCCCATGATGGCGCGCACCTGCGACAGGCTGGCTCCGTTCTCGTTGCGGAACATCGCCTTGAGCGCGAAGGTGTACTGGAATTCGTTCAGCGTGCCGACGCTGTAGTAGTCCGAGCGCACCACGTTACTGTCCGGGATCACCTCCTGCGTGATCCACAGCGCCTCGCCGGCCTTGGTGGTGTGCGTGACGCCGCCCATGATCGCCTGCAGGTCGCTCGGCTGCATATGCTTGGCCGCGTCGAAGCGCACGCCGTCCACACCCATGTTGATCAATTTGGTCAGGTAGGTCTGGACCTGCCCCTGCACATAGGCGCCGTCGGTCTTCAGGTCCGGCAGGCCGCTCAGGCGGCAGAACATCACGTTGTAGCGGTTGCCCGGTGAGCCGTAATCGCCGCCGGCGATGTCGCAGGCAGGATGAAAATCGCTGGAGCTGAAAAACGGATAGGCCAGCGTGGACGAGTTCCACGTCGAGCCATCGGTCGCGGTGCCCGAACCGGCGGCCAGGTGGTTGACCACCACGTCCGCATACACGCGCACCTTGGCGGTGTGGCAGGCGCTGATCATGGACTGGAACTCGGCCTCGGTGCCCATGTTGCTCTTCAGTGAGGCGAAGTTCACCGGCTGATACACGTCCCACCACGCGCCCAGGCTGGCCGAGGCCTGCGGCGGCGATACCTGCACCGCGCCAAAGCCCTGCGGCCCGAGCCAGTTGACGCACTCCTTGGCGATGTCGTTCCACTTCCAGCGGAACATCTGCACCGAGGTGTCGGCGGGGTTGAACGCGGCGTGGGCGGGTGCCAGGGCGCAAGCCCCCAGCAGGCCGGCGGCCAATAGGGTTTTCTTCATTTTTCGTCTCCGTGTCGTTTTATTTGTATTTTGGGAAATACTGCAGCCCAGATAAAATGTAGCAGAACTACAGTAAACAACAAGCGAAATACGATTCAATTTTTCACAATCCCCCATAGGAACCGCTTCCACAGCCGCATCTCCCGACACAGATGTAATGCGATTACCTCTGCAATACTGCGGTATCATGGGACGAAAAAACGACACTACAGAATTCAAAGCCACTTCATGTCCATCACCCAGCCTGCCGAAAGCGCCAACGACATTGCCACCCATCTCGCCGAGGCCATCGCGGCGCGCAAGCTGCCGCCGGGGACCAAGCTGCGCGAGGAAGCGCTGTGCCGCCTGTACTCGGTCAGCCGCACCAAGATCCGCGCGGCGCTGCTGATACTGTCGAAGGACAAGCTGATTAACATGGTCCCCGACAAGGGCGCCATGGTGAGCCAGCCCAGCGAACAGGAGTCGCGCGAGATCTTCGCCACGCGCCGCATCATCGAGGCCGCGCTGGCGCGGGAGTTCACCGCCAAGGCCAAGCCGGCCGACTACCGGAAGCTGGAGAAGCATTTGAAGGAGGAGCGCAGCACGCTGTCGCAGGTGCCGTCCAAGATGCGCCAGCAGCTGCTGGGCGATTTCCACGTGCTGCTGGCGGACGTGGTGGGCAATCAGGTATTGAAGGAGATCGTGCGCGAGCTGGTGGGCCGTAGCTCGCTGATCACTATGCTGTATCAATCGGAGCGCGATGCCGCCTGCTCGTCCGATGAACACGCGGCCTTCCTGGCGGCGGCCCGCTCGGGCGACGCGGACAAGGCGGCGGAGCTGATGCTGCACCACCTGAGCCATGTAGAGGCGGCGCTAAACTTCGACATCAACGCCAGCCCGGCCAAGCGCGACCTGGTCTCCGCGCTGCTGATGTAGCCAGACTTCAGCGCGCGGCTTGCGCCAATTGATGCGCCAGCGCGTTGTGGCGTTCGATCACCACCGGCAGGTCGATGGTACACAGCACGCCGTCGCGCACCACCACCTTGCCGTTGATGATGCTGTGCGAGACATTCGGCGGCGTGCAGAACACCAGCGCCGCGACCGGATCGTGCAGTGCGCCGGCGAAGCCTATCGTATCGAGCTTGAACATCACGATGTCCGCCGCCATGCCCGGCTTGAGCGCGCCGATGTCGTCGCGGTTCAGCACCTTGGCGCCGCCCAGCGTGGCCATTTCCAGCGCCTGCCGCGCCGTCATCGCATCCGGGCCGAAGCCAACGCGCTGCAGCAGCATCGCCTGCCGCACCTCGCCCATCATGTGGCCCGAATCGTTGGAGGCGCAGCCGTCCACGCCCAGGCCGACCGGAACGCCGCTGTCGAGCATCTTGCGGATCGGCGCGATGCCGGAGGCCAGGCGCATGTTCGAACAAGGACAGTGCGCGATCCCGGTGCCGGTGCGGCCGAACATGTAGATGCCGTCGTCGTCCAACTGTACACAGTGCGCGTGCCAGACGTCGCGCCCCACCCAGCCGCAGTCTTCGGCGTATTCGGCCGGCGTCATGTTGAATTTTTCGCGGCTGTAGGCGATGTCGTTCGCATTCTCGGCCAGGTGCGTGTGCAGGGAGACGCCGAAGTTGCGGGCCAGCGCCGCCGCTTCCTTCATCAAATCGCGCGACACTGAAAACGGCGAGCAAGGCGCCACCACGATGCGCTGCATCGCGTAGCGGCCGGCGTCGTGATAGCTTTCGATCAGGCGCTGCGTGTCCTTGAGGATGGCTCCCTCCTCTTCCACCACGCGGTCCGGCGGCAGGCCGCCCTTGGACTGACCCACGCTCATCGAACCGCGCGCGGCATGGAAGCGCATGCCGATCTTGCCGGCCGCCTCGATGCTGTCATCGAGCTTGCAGCCATTGGGATAGATGTACAGATGGTCGCTGCTGGTGGTGCAGCCAGACAGGATCAGCTCCGACATCGCCGCCAGCGTCGACACGTTAACCATCTCGGGCGTCAGGTTGGCCCAGATTGGATACAGGTTGGTCAGCCAGTTAAACAGTTCACCGTTCTGCGCGGCGGGGATCACGCGCGTCAGGCTCTGGTACATGTGGTGGTGGGTGTTGACCAGGCCGGGCATCACCACATGGTTGGCGGCGTCGATGATTTCGTCGGCCTGCTGCGGCAGATCGGCGCTGCGGCCGACTTGCTCGATCACGTTGTCCCGGATGTAGACGGCGCCGCCGGCAATTTCACGGCGCTCGTCATCCATCGTCACCAGCACGCGCGCATTTTTGATCAGTAGAGTTTTAGTCATTTTCTATAAGGGCTAAACACTGCGGAAACAATGCGCGGGCACTGCGGAAACAGTAGGGTTGATATCAGGCGTATTTTAAGCTGCTTCACGCTCGGAGGTCAGGAAAGCCTGCGGGACGTCCTCTTCCTCATCGTCGTCGTTCAGTTCCAGCGGACGCTCGGGCAGCACCAGGTTCAGGGCCACCGCCACCAGCGCACCGACCGTGATACCGGAGCCGAAGACTTCCTTGACGAAGGCGGGCAGCTTGGACAACAACTCCGGCCGCACCGTCACCGCCAGGCCGCAGCCGATGGCCACCGCCATGATGATGCCATTGCGCTTGGTGTGTTCGACATGGCTCAACAACTGCACGCCGGCCGAGATGATCATCGCGAACATCATCAGCCCCGCGCCGCCCAGCACGGGCTGCGGTATCGTCACGACCACCGCGCCCAAGACCGGGAACAGGCCCGCCAGGAACAGCATCACGCCGGTCAGCGCAACCACGTGGCGGCTCGCCACACCAGTCAGCGACACCACGCCCACATTCTGCGCGAAGGTCGATACCGGAGGGCTGGACAGCAGCGCGGCGAAGGCCGAACCGACGCCATCGCACAGGATGCCGCGCGCCAGCGTCTTGCCGCGCATCTTGGTGTCGGTGGCGGCGCCCAGCGCCATGAAGGTGCCGGTGGTTTCCACCATCGTGACGAGGTAGGCGATCGCCATCGCGACCACGCCGGCCACCGGGAAGGTCATGCCGTAGTGGAGCGGCCGCGGCAGCGCGAACACCTGCGCGTTCCGCACCTGGGAGAAATCGATCATGCCCATCGAAACGCACAACAGGTAGCCGATGAACATGCCGATCACCACCGCTGCGGCGGATACAATCCCCTTGCCGAATTGGACCAGCATGATGACCGTGACCAGCACGAAGGCGGCGATGCCAAGATTGAGCGGCGAGCCGTAGACCGCACCCGGCGCATGGCCGCCCGCCGCCCAGTCCACCGCGACCGGCACCAGCGACAGGCCGATCATCGTCACCACCACGCCGGTCACCGCATGAGGGAACAGCTTGCGGATCTTCGGCATGAAGCAGCTGCCGACAATCATCACCACCGAAGCGGCCAGCGACGAGCCGAGTATCGCCGGCACGCCGTGTTCCAGGCCTATGCTGATGGCCGCGCCGACGAAGGCGAAGCTGGTGCCCATCACGCAAGGAAGCCTTATTCCGACTGGCCCTATGCCTTTACACTGCACCATGGTGACGATGCCAGAGCCGAGCAAGGCGGCGTTGATCAGGGTGATGATCTGGTCGGCCGGCAGCTTGAGCGCCGCGCCCACCACCAGCGGCACGGCGATGATGCCGCCCAACGCGGCGAGCATGTGTTGCGCCGCCAGCAATACGGTTGTGAATAGGGGTGGCCGATCCTCGACCTGAAATAACAAGTGATTCATAAACGCGTCTCCGTCTGTCTTTTTTTATGGGCGTTACTTTGCAACTACAACCCGCACGGGCTGCCCTTAACCGTGCGTAGAAAGGATGCTTAGCAACGCAACAGCTCGTGACCGACGCGTTTATTGACGACGATATTGCGCCTCGCCGGATACATTGTCAACGAATTTTGTATACAATTTTTTATCGAAGCGCGGCGTCCCCGCGCAGCGTGGCGATGGCCAGGTCGAGGAAGGCGCGCAGTTTGCGGGACGAGTGGCGCCCTTCGTGGTGCACCACGCTGACCGGCACCGGCGCGGGTTCGTAGGCGCTCAAGACGGAGACCAGGCGGCCGTCGGTGAGATACGGCGCGGCCATGTAGGACAGCACACGGGTCATGCCGAAGCCGGACAGCGCGGCGCGCAAGGCGGCGTCGTTGCTGGTGCTGCTCATGCGGGGATGGACCTTCACCGTCTGCGTCTTGCCGTCGCATTCGAAGCGCCATTCGTTGGTGGCCGTGACGGCGGTCGCCGCGATCAGGTCATGGCCGGACAGCTCCTGCGGCGTGGATGGCGTGCCGCGCGCGGCCAGGTACTGCGGCGACGCGCACAGCACCTGCCTCACCTGCCCCACGCCGACCGCCTGATAGCTGGAATCGGGCAGCACGCCGATGCGGATCGCCGCGTCCACGCCTTCGTCCATCATGTTGACCACGCGGTCGAGAAAGCGGCATTCGACGTCGGTTTCCGGATAGCGCCGCAGGTACTCGGTGACGATGGGCGTGACGTACATCGCGCCGAACATCACCGATGCCGTGATCACCAAACGCCCGCGCGGCGCACCGTGAGCGCCTGCGGCGGAGGTCTCGGTTTCCACCACATCGGCCAGGATGCGGCGGCAGTCCGCAGCATAGCGCGCGCCGGTTTCGGTCAGTCGCACCACGCGCGTGGTGCGCAACAGCAGGCGCACGCCCATGCCCTCCTCCAGCTCCGTGACGGCGCGCGTGACCACCGGCGGCGATATCTTCAGCTTGCGGGCGGCGGCGGCAAACCCGCCTTCGTCGACGACGGCCACGAAGATCGCCATGGCGGAGAGCTTGTCCATATTATTCCCAATTTAGAAATAGTTCATTGCATATTTAACGGATTCTCATTATCGCGCTTATCGATGAAACTGCAAGTGTTCGCTGAACAAACAACCCACAACCCAAAGGAGCAACACCATGACCCGTATCGCCACCATCGAAACCGCCACCGCCAACGCCGAACAAAAAGCCCTGCTGGACGCCATCCAGGGCCAACTGGGCATGGTGCCCAACTTCCTGAAGGTGTTCGCCAATTCGCCGGTCGCGCTGCGCGCCTTCCTCGGCCTGCACGGCGTGGCCAACGACGGCTCGCTGAATGCCCTGACCCGCGAACGCATCGCCCTGGCGGTGGCGCAGCAGAACAGCTGCGAATATTGCGTGTCCGCGCACACCGCCATCGGCCGCAAGACAGGCCTGAGCGGCGACGAGATGAGCGCCGCCCGCAGCGGCACCAGCGCCGACGCGCAAGCCGCAGTGGCGGTGAAATTCGCGCAAAGCCTGATGGAGAAAAAAGGCGAAGTCAGCGCCGTCGAACTGGCGGAGATCCGCAACGCTGGCTACAGCGAATCGGACATCGTGGAGATCATCACCCACGTCGCCATGAACTTCCTGACCAATATCCTGGCCAAGGCCAGCCGCGTCGAGATCGACTTCCCGAAAGTCGAACTGAAAATCACAGCCTGATTCCAACCAAACCGGGGAGCCCATCATGGGACGTGCATATTCCGACATCACCTTCACGCCTGCGGTGCGCGAGGTTCAGGAGAACATGGGAAGCCGCGCCAGATATGGGTTCCTCGATCGGATGGAGGACCGGCAAGACAGCCTGGGGAAACGGGAGATCGCCTTCATCGAAGAGCGGGATCATTTTTTCCAGGCCACCGTCAACCAGAACGGATGGCCGTACGTGCAGCATCGCGGAGGACCGGCGGGCTTCCTGCGCGCGCTCGATGCGAAGACGCTGGCCTTCGCGGACTTCCGCGGCAACCTGCAGTATCTCAGCGTGGGCAATCTTAAAACGGACGACCGCATCTCGATGATATTGGTCGACTATGCGGAGCAGGTGCGGCTGAAGATCATCGGCCGCGCGCGCACCGTTGAAGCGGCGGAGGACCCGGCGTTGATGGAGCGGTTGCGCATGCCGGGCTACGCCGGCCGCATCGAACGGGCCTTCGTCATCACCGTGGAGGGCTTCGACTGGAACTGCCCGCAGCACATCACGCCGCGATATACCGAGCAGGAAATTGGCGCCATGACGGCACCTCTGTATGCGCAGATCCGGCGCCTGCAGGAGCAGTTGGCGGTGCTCACCGCGACGAAGGCCGATCCGCCTGCGTCGTAAACTCTGGCGCAGCGGTCAGCAGACGTCCACCCACTGCCCTTGCGTGACGGTCGCCAGCAGCGCTGGCGTGATCCTCACCATGCTGTTGGTGGAACCGGCGGCCGGCAGCACCTCATCGAAGTTGCTCAGTGAATGATCGAGATAGACCGGGAGCGCCTGCGCAAGGCCGAACGGACAAACGCCGCCGACTGGATGGCCGGTGGCTTCCGCCACTTCGTCCGGCGGCAGCATCTTCCCTTTGCCGAAGGCTTCCTTGAATTTGCGGTTGTCGATGCGCGCCACGCCGCTGGCCACCAGCAAAATCACGCGCCCTTCGGCGACGCGGAAGGCCAGCGTCTTGGCGATGCGGCCCGGTTCCACGCCGTGCGCCTCGGCCGCCAGCGCCACCGTGGCGGTGCTGACCTCCAGTTCTACGATAGGGAGATCAAGATCACGGGCAAGGAAGAATTCACGAACGGATTGCAGGCTCATAGACTTATGCTGGACGGTTTTTATCAGCCAGCAGTGTAGCAGCAGGTCAGGTCGGCGTGTCGACGTCGTCCCAATCGCGGTCTTCGAAATGCACCAGCCAGTTCAGCGCATGGTGGCGTTCCTGCAGCACGCCGTCGTTCAGCGTTGCGGGAGCGGCGGTTTTCTTCAAGATCGCCTGGCGCGTGGCCCAGTGCTGGCGGTAGTGCAGATCCAGCGCATCCAGTATCTCCACCGCCGGACGCATGGCCAATTGCTTGCGCAGGCCTTCGGTACCGCGTTCGATGACGGTGCGCGATATGGCCGCCACGTCGCCGATCGCGTCGGCAAACGGCAGCGCCTCTTGCAGACCAAGCGCCCATTGCAGCACGAGGATGGCTTCATAACGCCACAGGAACTGGGTGGTCTCATGCTCCGTGGGCGTCTCCTGCGCGAGGAAGGCGCGCTCCGCGTCGGTCAGGCCGGCGAAGGCGGGTGGGAAGCGTTTTTTCAGATCGTCGACGGCGATGGCGCGGCCGCCCGTCAGCGACTCGGCGCGGATCGCGACCACGAACAACGCCAGCATCCGGCGCAGCACATCCTCCGGCGTGCGCAAGCGCAGTTCCGGCTCGGAGACCAGCGGCGGCAGCGTGGCCGGCACGGCGATCTTGCGGGCGGCCAGCAGCTCGTCGGAGCGCGCCTTGCGCTGCCAGGCCTGCGGTGGATATGGAACCACCGCCTGCGGATCGCCATCGTCGCCGGATGTGGACAGCAGCACGCGCCCTTGCGGATCGCGCACGCTGCCGTCGGCCATGAAGACGATGGCGTTTGCCGCCTGCGCCCAGGCGACGAAGCTGTCCATCGCATCCTCCTCGACGGACAGGCTGACATGCTGGCGCACGCGCTGCACATGGCGGATCACGTGATACCGCACCTGCGTCATCTGGCCCGCTCCGGCCTGGGCCAGATAGTTCATGAAGCCGTTGAGGTGGGGCGGCAGTTCGGGATCGGACAGGTCGCGCCGTGCGTTGAGTACGTGCGGGAAGCCGGGCTTGGGAACCTCGGCGACCGTGCAGTAGGCGTTGATCAGGATGTGGTGACTGGTGTCTTTGGCGGAGAACAGTTGCTTGATTCGGTTTAGCATGATTTGCTGGACAGTTTGACTGTCCAGCAGTGTAGCAGAGGCCACCGCATGGTCTTACATGGACGCCGTCGCGAATTCATATTCGATCAGCGACTCGTCGTCCCAGCTGGTGTCGGCCAGAGGGGGCGCGAACACGTTTTTCTTCTTTGCGATGAACGGCAACGTTTGACGTCGATCTCCGGAGACCAGCGTCACGCCGGTCGCGTTCAGTGGCGCCTGATAACTCAGCTGTACACTCTTGATATGGCAAACACCGCCGGCCAGCGCGAGCCCGTTACGGATCAGGAAAGACAGTTCGTCCTTGTTGACAGCCCAAGCGATCTCGCACTCCATGCGCAAATCGCCGAGGCGGCGCGCATTGGAGGGAACGCCGGGCGTATGGATGTCGCCGCGCCAGCGCACCAGGCTTTTCTTCTTGTTCGTGACCAGGTCCGCCTTGTCGTCGATCGCGGCCTGGATGCGCGGCAGGACGAAGGTGCCATCCGCAGCGACAGGAACGTTTTCCGACGTATTGTCGCCAGCGATGCGCAGCGTAACGCCATCCACCGATCCACCGGGCATGGTTGACACCAGCTTGAATTTCATCGGCGCGGCGGGCGCATACTTGCGGTGCTCCTCGAATGCGTCCACGCCTTTCAGCATGACCTTGTAGGATTTCAGCTCAGGGTTCTTCACACCGCCCACTTCCACCACTTGCGGCGCCTCAGCATCGGCCGCAGGGACTTCCTGTGCGCAGGCGCCGGCACAAGCCAGCAGCATGCTTAAACAAAGCAGTTCGTGTTTCATAGGTCCTTTTAACGCATGTCGAGCGCGCGGCTCCGACGGGGTGGCGGGAATGCTTGATCCAGCGCGGCCAGATCTTGCGGGGAAAGTTTGATATCGGCGGCGGCGCGGTTGGCGCGCACGTGCACGGGATCGGTGGCCTTGGGGATGGCGATCACGCCGTCCTGATGCAGCACCCAGGCCAGCGCGATCTGCGCCGGCGTGACGCCGTGGGCGTGGGCGTGGGCGTGGGCGACAGCATGCAGGCCGGGATTGTCCAGCAGCGCGGCCTGTTCGCGGCCGTGCGACTCCAGCGGCGAGTAGGCCATCAGCGGTATGCCCTGCTGGCGGCACCACGGCAGCAGATCGAACTCGATACCGCGCTTGCACAGGTTGTACAGTACCTGATCGGTGGCGATGGCGCCGCAGCCGACGGCGTCCTGCATGCTTTCGAGGTCGAAGTTGCTGACGCCGTAGTCCTTGATCTTTCCGGCTTTCTTGAGCGCCTCGAAGCCGTCGATGGTTTCGTCCAGCGCGAAGTGGCCCTGCCAGTGCAGCAGGTAGAGGTCGAGGCAATCGACCTTCAACCGGCGCAGGCTGCGCTCGCACGCGGCTTGCGTGCCTTCGAAGCTGGCATTGTGCGGATAGACTTTGCTGACCAGGTAGACCTCGTCGCGGCGGCCGGCGATCGCCTCGCCCACCACCTCCTCGGCGCCGCCCTCGCCGTACATTTCGGCGGTGTCGATCAGCGTCATGCCGAGGTCCAGGCCCAGTTGCAAGGCGCGGACTTCATCGCGCTTGCGCGCGGCTTCCTCGCCCATGTTCCACGTGCCCTGGCCCAGCGCAGGTACGGTCGATCCCGAAGGGAACTTCACAGTCTTCATCGCGGCGCCCGCCGTTAAAAAAATGTATGGTATCCCCAACCATGCTTTTTAGGCAAATGCACGGGCTTATTTGAATTCGAAGCGAACGTCCGTGATGATTTGAACTTTGCCCCAGCGGAAGTTACAAACACGCGCGACTTCGATCTGGTCCTTACTTTCGGGGACGCAGCCGCCGACGATACTGACCGTGTTACCGCCTTGGCGTGACAAAGGGAATTCGATGGTCGGCCCATCGAGCAATTTGTGCTCCAGTTGCACCGACTCGGCGTAGTCATCTACCAGGGCGGCGATCAAGACCTTGTCCGCCTTCAGCGTGTACAAGTCATGCTGAAACGCCGCGCCGGGGAGCAGGCACATTTCGAAAACCGTCTTTTCGGCGGTCTGCGTCTGGCACTGCGCCGGCTCACTGGCGTGGGCGGTTTGGATCATGCAGGCGGCGATTGCCGGGATAAGGTATTTGATTTTTTTCATTTTGGTGTTTTTTGCTTTCTAAAATTTATGTTCGCAAGAGACGCTAACGTCGCTGCCCCCCCTTGTAGCGGTTGACAGCAGCTAGTGGCCGAAACATCAACGCGGCTTAGCTAATTTCAGCTTCTCTCAACTCGAATTAGTTCATCGTAATGAGCAAACTCCGGCGTCGAAGAATAATTGGAACTAACATCCACCGTTGATGTGGCCGTTTCAAGACTATATGGACTAAAGCGCTCACGTCTGATCTTGACCGAACCATCTTGCTCAAACATATAAGAGCTGCCGCCTACGACTTTGTCTGTGTCGCCTTCAAATTCACGGTATGTCGCCATCGTTAAAAATAACTTTCCTGACTCAACCTCTTGGAATGTATAGGTTAGTGATTCACGCAAAAACTCGTCAAGAAAGCCCACTCCAATCACACCGCTCGCAATGTCAATAAAACAATTTGGCCTGTCTATAGAGCCAACGAGAACTGTATAGGTCTCTTTGCTGAAGTGGGCTGCTCTAGCCTGATCTTCGGACCACATTTCTGTAGGCTTCTTTTTGGCACGAAACCACGATTTACAAAAAGAAATAGAGCTATTCATTAGTAAATTTTACCCTTTATGTCTCGAATTACAACGCCTGCGCGATGCGCGGCATCGAGGATTGGTTCGGAAAACTGAGTAAATTTTCGAGAAACAATTTCACCTGATATAGGATTATATGAATCAAGCCGAGTATATCCTGCTCCCTTAGGGTTGTTTATATACACTTCATTGTAAGGATATTCGCTGGCACGCTCGGCATTAAATGCGTTCCCCTCATCAAGACGCTTTAGCCACTCCGGCTTACTGCTTACTCTTGTGACAATAGCTTCCGCACTGTTTGCCTCGCCCGCATCGACAACAACAGGAGCAGTTTTACTGAAAAAAACCCACACCTTCTTCAATACACTCAATATCTCAGCTGCGGCTGCATCATCGACGCATTGCGCTGCTGCGACCGCTCGATCAGCTTATTCCTAGTCTGACAAGCTGCAGCATCACCACTACCATTTCCGCAAGCCGCTACTGCCGCTTCCAGTATTCGTTGCTCCGAACTCCTGAAGCCAACGCCATGCTGATTCAGGTAGTTATTCTCCACCTCGGTCCCTGGTACTTGCCGGTGGAGTCGCTGCCGCTGTCGTCGGCGGACAGGCTCAGACGCACCGGCAGCGCCTGGCGCCACTTGATCAGCAGGTCGCTGTCGCCGGGCTGCTCGCCGGGGACGATCTCGATGTCGGCCTCGGCGGTCGGCACGCGCTTGAAGTTCTCCAGCGCCTGCTCGATGTCGCGCAGGTTGAGCAGGTCGCCGGGCCGGGCCGGCAGCGCGGTGCGCCACGAGGCGCGGTCGTTGCTGGCGCCGGCGGCCGGTTCGGCGAAACGGATGGCGCGGATGCGCCCCGGCACCAGCACCAGTTGCAGGTCGCCGCCACGCAAGTCCTGCGGCGCGGCCACCACGCGGGTGGTGACGTAGCCGGCCGCGATCAGCGCATTCTGCACCTTGCCGATCACGGCATTGACGCCGCCGCTGCCCAGGCAGCGGCCGATGGCGTCGGCCGCCGCGTCCAGCGCCCCGGGGACCGTCGCCGCCGGGGCGG
>NZ_JABWEF010000017.1:0-176645 GCF_013369445.1 Duganella sp. BJB1802
GGGGGGGCGCGCAGGGGGCGCCGACGGCTGCCCGGCCAGCTTGAACACGCTGACCGCCTGCGCCAGCAAGTCCGCCTGGTCGCGCATGCTCTGCGCGGCCGCGGCGGCCTCCTCCACCAGCGCGGCGTTCTGCTGCGTCACGTCGTCGATCGAGACGATGGCTTGATTGACCTGTTCTATCCCCGTGCTCTGCTCGCTGCTGGCGGCGCTGATCTCCGTCATGATGTCGGCCACCTGCTTGACCGCCTTGACGATGCCGTCCATCGTCGCGCCGGCCTGATCGACCAGCAGCGATCCCGCATCCACCGTTTGCACCGAGCGTGCGATCAAATCCTTGATCTCCTTGGCGGCGCTGGCCGAACGCTGCGCCAGCGTCCGCACCTCCGAGGCCACCACCGCGAAGCCGCGTCCCTGCTCCCCGGCACGCGCCGCTTCCACCGCCGCGTTCAGGGCCAGGATGTTGGTCTGGAAGGCGATGCCGTCGATCACGCCGATGATGTCGACGATCTTGCTGGAGCTTTCCTTGATCGCGCCCATCGTGGTCACAACCTGGCCCACCACCTGCCCACCCTTGGTGGCGAAGTCCGACGCCGCCAACACCAGCTTGGTGGCCTGGCGCGCGTTCTCGGCGTTCTGCGTCACGGTCGAAGTCAACTCCTCCATCGACGACGCCGTCTCCTCCAGGCTGGACGCCTGCTGCTCGGTGCGGCTCGACAGGTCCAGGTTGCCGCTGGCGATCTGGTTGGACGCGGTGGCGATGGTGTCCGTGCCGGAACGCACCTGGCCCACGGTGCGCGCCAGGCTGTCGTTCATGTCGATCAGCGCGCGCAGCAACAGGCCGGTTTCATCGGTCGTGTCGCACTCCATGCGCGTGGTGAGGTCGCCGCCGGCCACCGCCTGCGCCATGCCGACGGCGCGGTTCAGCGGCTGGGTGATGCTGCGCGTGATCCAGTACAGCACCCACGACGCCAGCGCGGTCGCCATGACCGTCAGCAGTATCATCGTGTTGCGCGAGCCGGCATAGGATTGCTGGGCCACGACGCTGGCGTCCGCCACCGCCGCGTTCTGGAACTTGACCAGCTCGGTAAGCGCGTTCAGGTAGGCGGTTTGCTCCTTGCGCACCGCGCTCAGCAGATAGCTGACCGACTCGTCGCGTCTGCCGCTGTCGGCCGACATCTTGAGAAAGTTGGCCTGCACCACCGTGTACTTGTCGCGCGCGTCCAGCACGGCTTGCAGCTTAGCCTTGCTCTGCGGGTCTTCATCGTCGGCGATCAGCGTGGCCAACTGGTCGAGGCGGGCGGCGTTGTCGGCCTTGCGCTGCTCCACCCGCGCCAACTCCACCTTGACGACCTCGGGATCATTGGACAGCATGGCATTGCGCATGGCGCGCGCCACATCGTTCAAGCCGCCTATTGTTTCGTAACCCAGTATGACCTTGGGTATCTTGTCGGCCGCCAGATCCTGGGTGTTGTTATTCAACTTGCCAAGATTGCTGATGCCGATCACCGAAATGCCGACCATGAACACCATCGACACGCCCAGCCCGGCAGCCAGCCGCGCCCCTATTTTCCAGTTTCCAATACGCATTTACGTGCTCCCCAGAGTAAGACCATCGGACTTAAATTCTTGGTTGCTGCAAACTAGTTTTGAGTTTGAGTATAGGATCAATCAGGCATGCCAAATGGAAAAAATCAGCAGACTGTTCGATGGCCGCCACAGCTGAGCCTGCATCCCCAAATCAGGACAACTCCCCGCCGCTCAAGGCCGCGTCGATGTCGGCGCGGGTCAGGTCCGGCGCGAATTCCTGGATGAAGTGGTAGGCGTAGGAGCGCAGGTAGGCGCCGCGCCGCACCGCCAGCCGCGTGGTGTTCTGCGCGAACAGGTGCGACGCCTCCACCGCGCGCATGCCCTTGTCGCGCCCGTGGTCGAAAGCCATCGAGGCGACGATGCCCACGCCCAGTCCCAGCGCCACATACTGCTTGATGACGTCCGAGTCCATGGCCGTCAGCACGATGTCCGGCTTGACGCCGGCGCGTTCGAACGCGGCGTCGATGTGGCCGCGTCCGGTGAAGCCGATGTCGTAGGTGATCAGCGGGAACTCGGCCAGGTCCTCCAGCCGGATCGGCGAGCGCGCCAGCAGCGGATGGCCGTCCGGTACCACGATCAAATGGCTCCAGCGGTAGCAAGGGAAAGACACCAGGTCGGGGAATTGCGACAAACCCTCGGTGGCGATGCCGATGTCGGTCTTGCCGGACAAGATCCATTCGGCGATGTGCTCGGGCGCGCTCTGCTGCAGGGCGATGCGAACGTCCGGGTAGGCCGCGCGGAAGCCCTGCACCACTTTCGGCAGCGCATAGCGCGCCTGCGTGTGGGTGGCCGCCACGCTCAGGGTGCCGCTCTGCTGGCCGGTGTATTCCAGGCTAGCCTGCTGCAGATTCTCGGCCTCGATCAGCAGGCGCTCGATGATCTTCAGGATGCCCTTGCCCGGCTCGGTCATGCCGGTCAGGCGCTTGCCGTTGCGTTCGAAGATCACCACGCCCAGCTCGTCCTCCAGCTCGCGGATCTGGCGGCTGACGCCGGGCTGCGAGGTGAACAGCGCATTGGCCACTTCGGTCAGGTTGTAGCCACGGCGGGCCGCTTCGCGGATGGACCGCAGTTGTTGGAAATTCATATGGCCACTCCGGCATCGACAAAGACATGCAGGCGCTTGGGGCGCACCACCAGGGTTTCGCCTTCCTTCAATTGCAGAAGGCTGTAACGTTCATTCGACATCACCGCCTCGATCAACTCGGCGGTATCGCTGCGCTCCAGGTCCAGCTGGGCCAGCGGGCCGATCGCATGCGCGCGGCGCAGCTTGACCACGATGCCTTCCGCCCCCGGCGTGTAGCGGTCGATCTCCAGGTCGTGCGGACGCACATAGGCCGTGCCCTTGCCGTCGGCCTGCGGCTGGCCCGGCACGGCGAAGGACGCGTCGCCGCTGGCCAGCACGCCGTCCTGCACGCGGCCGTGGAACATGTTCACGTTGCCGAGGAAGCCGTACACGAACGGCGAGGCCGGATGGTTGTAGACCTGGTCCGGCGCGCCGATCTGCTCGACGTTCCCCTTGTTCATCAACACCACCTGGTCGGCCACTTCCAGCGCCTCCTCCTGGTCGTGCGTGACGAAGATCGACGTCACATGCAGCTCGTCGTGCAGGCGGCGCAGCCAGCGGCGCAGTTCCTTGCGCACCTTGGCGTCGAGCGCGCCGAACGGCTCGTCCAGCAGCAGCACGCGCGGCTCGACCGCCAGCGCGCGCGCCAGGGCGATGCGCTGGCGCTGTCCGCCCGACAGCTGCGGTGGATAGCGGTCGGCAAGCCAGTCCAGCTGCACCAGCTCCAGCAGCTCCTTGACCTTGCGGCGGATCTGGTCTTCCGACGGCCGCTCGGCGCGCGGCTTGACGCGCAGGCCGAAGGCGACATTCTCGAACACGGTCATGTGCTTGAACAGCGCGTAGTGCTGGAACACGAAGCCGACCTGGCGCTCGCGCACGTGGCGGTGGGAAGCGTCGCGGTCGTCGAGCAGCACGCGGCCCGAGTCGGGATGTTCGAGGCCGGCGATGATGCGCAGCAGCGTGGTCTTGCCGCAGCCGGATGGCCCCAGCAGCGCGGTCAGCTCGCCCTGCGGAAAATCCAGCGACACATTGTTGAGGGCGACGAAATCGCCGAAGCGTTTATTGATGTTGATAACTTCGATGGTCATGGCATTACTCCGTTGGACGCGCGTCGTCGGCGATCGATTCGTTCAGGCGCCAGGCGATAAAGGATTTCAGGGCCAGCGTCACCAGCGCCAGCAGGGCCAGCAGCGAGGCCACGGCAAAGGCGGCGGCAAAGTTGTATTCGTTGTAGAGGATCTCGACCTGCAGCGGCACGGTGTTGGTCTCGCCGCGGATGTGGCCGGACACAACCGACACCGCGCCGAACTCGCCCATCGCCCGCGCGTTACACAGGATCACGCCATACAGCAGGCCCCACTTGATGTTGGGCAGCGTGACGCGGCGGAAGGTGTCCCAGCCGGACGCGCCCAGCACGATGGCGGCCTCCTCCTCCTCGCTGCCCTGCGCCTGCATCAGCGGGATCAGCTCGCGCGCGACAAACGGGAAGGTGACGAAGATGGTGGCCAGCACGATGCCCGGCACCGCGAACAGGATCTTGATGTCGTGCGCCTGCAGCCACGGGCCGAACCAGCCCTGCGCGCCGAACAGCAGCACGTAGATCAGGCCGGAGATTACCGGCGACACCGAGAACGGCAGGTCGATCAGCGTCAGCAGGATGCTCTTGCCGCGGAACTCGAACTTGGCGATGCACCACGAGGCCGCCACGCCGAACACCAGGTTCAGCGGCACGGCGATCACCGCCGTGATCAGCGTCAGCTTGATGGCAGAGATCGCATCATCCTCGATGATGGCCGCCGCGTACGCCTCCCAGCCCTTGCGGAAGGCCTCGACAAACACCGCCACCAGCGGCACGAACAGGAACAGCGTCAGGAAGGTCAGCGCGATCGCGATCAGCACGACGCGCACCCACCAGGGCTCCAAGGTGTGCGGCGCCGGCGCGCCCCGGCGCGTGGTTGTGGTTGGAATGGCGCTCATTATTTCCCCGACTTTCCGCGAGCCCAGGCTTGCAACAGGTTGATGGTCAACAGCATGACGAAGGACACCACCAGCATCACCACGGCGATCGCGGTGGCGCCGGCGTAGTCGTACTGCTCCAGCTTGGTGACGATGAACAGCGGCGTGATTTCCGACACCATCGGCATATTGCCGGCGATGAAGATGACCGAGCCGTACTCGCCAGTGGCGCGCGCGAAGGCCAGCGCGAAGCCTGTCATCAGCGACGGCAAGATGGTCGGGAACACCACGCGGGTGAAGGTTTGCCAGGCATTGGCGCCCAGGCTGGCGGCGGCCTCTTCCAGTTCGCGCTCGGCGTCCTCCAGCACCGGCTGCACGGTGCGAACCACGAACGGCAAGCCGATGAAGGTCAGCGCGACCACCACGCCGACCGGCGTGAACGCCACCTTGAAGCCCAGCGTGCCTTCGAGGAAGCGGCCGAACCAGCCGTTGGCCGAATACAGCGCGGTCAGCGTGATGCCGGCCACGGCGGTGGGCAGCGCGAACGGCAGGTCGACCAGCGCGTCGATGATGCGCTTGCCGGGGAACTCGTAGCGCACCAGCACCCAGGCGACGATGCCGCCGAACACCACGTTGACGAAGGCGCCCAGCAGCGAGGCGCCGAAGGTCAGCTTGTAGGAGGCGACCACGCGCGCCGACGTCACCGCGCTCCAGAAGCCGTCCCAGCTGAGGGTGAAGGTCTTCAGGAACACGGCCGACAGCGGGATCAGCACGATCAGCGTCAGGTAGAAAATGGTGAAGCCCAGCGACAGCCGGAACCCTGGCATGACGCGGAAAGGCGCGCCCCGGGCGGCGGCTGGCGCCGTGGCGGGCGCAGCAAGAACTGCAGACATGTATGCTCCCTTATTACAAATTCTTCTATAAGGGCTGCATAATCTCATCAAGGCTTCATATTACAAACGAAGCATTTTTCATTTGGTTAGACGCTAAAGCTATATGGATTTTAAGACACCAGCTTGGCCGCGACCGCGACCAGGGTGAAGGCCAGCAAGCCGCGCAGCAGGCGCTCCGGCACGGCGCGCGCGGCGTAGGAACCGATGGTGATGCCGGGCAGCGAACCGACGAGCAAGGTCAGCAGCAAGCTCCAGTTGATCGAGCCCAGCCACCAGTGGCCGATGGCGGCGATGGCCGTCAGCGGCACGGCGTAGGCGATGTCGGTGCCCGCCACTTCGGCGGCGCTCAGGCGCGGATACAGCATCACCAGCAGCGTCGCGCCAATGGCGCCGGCGCCGATGGAGGAGATCGTCACCAGCGTGCCCAGCACGGCGCCCGCGATGATGGTGGCGATGGTCAGCGCGCTGCCCTGCAGCTGGCGCGACGGCTCGGCCATGATCCAGGTCAGCATCTTGCGCTTGAACATCAGCGCGACCACGGTCAGCATCACCGAGCCCGCGATCATGTAGCGGATCACCAGGCCGATTTCCTTGTTGAGCGTGCCGAAATGTTTGAGGGCCAGGCTGGCCACCAGGGCGGCGGGCAAGGCGCCCAGGCAGAGGCGGCGCACGATTTCCCAGTGCACCGTGCCGCGCATGCGGTGGGTGAAGGTGCCGACGCCCTTCGTCAGCGAGGCGAACGCCAGGTCGGTGCCGACCGCCACCGCCGGCGACACGCCGAACAATAGCGTCAACAGCGGCGTCATCAACGAGCCGCCGCCCACGCCGGTCATGCCGACCAGCAGGCCGACAGCGAAACCAGATGCGACAAAGGACAAATCCATGCAAATCCCCAAGAGTAGATCGCAGAGTACCTACTCTAAGGGAATATCCAAACAACGCAATCCTTATTTGCTTATATGCATTTCCTTGCAAAAGCGAACTTACTTGTTCGGCTGCGGGGTGACGCGCAGGTAGGGACGGGCTGCGGTGTAGCCCTTGGGATACTTCTGCTTCAGTACGTCCGGGTCCTGCACGGTCAGCGGAATGATGACGTCGTCGCCGTCTTTCCAGTTGCCTGGAGTGGCCACGGTGTAACCATCGGTTAATTGCAAAGCGTCGATTACACGCAACACTTCGTCAAAATTGCGGCCGGTGCTCATCGGGTAGGTCAGGCTCAGGCGCACCTTCTTGGCCGGATCGATCACGAACAAAGTACGCACGGTGGCCGTGGTCGAGGCGTTCGGGTGGATCATGTCGTACAGCGTCGAGACTTTACGGTCGGCGTCGGCGATGATGGGGAAGCCCACCACGGTGCCCTGGGTTTCCTCGATGTCCGAGATCCAGGCCGTGTGCGACTCGGCCGGATCGACCGACAGCGCGATGGCCTTGACGTTGCGCTTGTCGAATTCGGGTTTCAGCTTGGCGGTCAGGCCCAGCTCGGTCGTGCAGACGGGAGTGAAGTCGGCCGGGTGCGAGAACAACACCACCCAGGAATTGCCTGCCCACTCGTGGAAATGCAGCTTGCCGATGGAGGAATCTTGTTCAAAATCAGGGGCGGTATCGCCCAGTCGTATCGTCATAATCAGCTCCGTAAGGAAAAGGGGTTCAGGTGGACGTGAAGGCACTATTCTGCGCCTTTTCTGCTAAAAAATACAACGTTTCAAGGCCTTCCGTCCGGCTTACTTGGGCTGGTAGATCTGGTCGAACAGGCCGCCGTCGGCGAAGTGCACCTTCTGGGCCCTGGTCCAGTCGCCGGCCACGTCGGACAGCCTGAACAGCTTCACGCTAGGGAACTGGGCGGCGTATTTCTTCGCCTCCTTTTCCACGGCCGGACGGTAGTAGTTCTTGGCGATGATTTCCTGCGCTTCATCGGTGTAGAGGAAGTTCAGGTAAGCCTCGGCCACCTTGCGGGTGCCGCGCTTGTCGACCACCTTGTCGACCACCGCCACCGG
The DNA here is from genome assembly GCF_013369445.1 of Duganella sp. BJB1802. Taxonomy (NCBI): domain Bacteria; kingdom Pseudomonadati; phylum Pseudomonadota; class Betaproteobacteria; order Burkholderiales; family Oxalobacteraceae; genus Duganella; species Duganella sp. BJB1802. The sequence goes on from NZ_JABWEF010000017.1 coordinate 7,494, forward strand.
CGGCTCGGCCAGGATGGACACCGACGGCGCGACGATGTCGAACTTGGCCGGGCCCAGCTCCTTGACCGCCAGCAGCGCCTCGTTTTCCCAGGCGATCAGCACGTCGCCGATGCCGCGCTCGACGAAGGTGGTGGTGGCGCCGCGCGCGCCGGAATCGAGCACCGGCACGTTCTTGTACAGCTTGCTCAGGAAGTCCTTGGCGGACGCCTCGCTGCCGCCGGGCAGGCGCAGTGCGTAGCCGTAGGCGGCCAGGTGGTTCCAGCGGGCGCCGCCGGACGTTTTCGGATTCGGGGTGATGACGGCGACGCCGGGCTTGACCAGGTCGTTCCAGTCCTTGATGCCCTTGGGATTGCCCTTGCGCACCAAGAACACGATGGTCGAGGTGTACGGCGTGCTGTTGTGCGGCAGCTTTTTCTGCCAGTCCGGCGCCAGCAGCTTGCGCTCGGCGATGGCGTCGATGTCGTAGGCCAGCGCCAGCGACACCACGTCCGCCTCCAGGCCGTCGATCACGGCGCGGCCCTGCTTGCCGGAGCCGCCGTGCGATTGCTTAATCTTCAGCACGTCGCCGGTCTTGGCTTTCCACTCCTTGGCAAAGGCGGTGTTGACATCCTGGTACAGCTCGCGCGTCGGATCGTAGGAGACGTTGAGCAAGGAGACTTCGGCGGCCAAGGCTGGCGCGATGGCGGTGACGGCAAGAACGGCAGCAGCGAGTAGTTTTTTGGACAGCATCTGATTCCCCTGGTAATGAAGGTCTTCAGATTAAGACTGTCCTTTATAAATGAGAACTAAGCTTTTAGCAGTTCAATATACCCAAATCTTATATAGGTTCAATAAAAGCGGTTGAACAGCACCACGCCCCAGGCGCCGGCCGCCAGCAGGCAGGTCAGCAACACGGCCGCGCTGCCGAAGTCCTTGGCGTTCTTGGACAGCGGATGGCGCTCCAGCGATACCCGGTCCACCACCGCCTCGATGGACGAATTGATCAGTTCCACGATCAAGATCAGCATCAGCACACCGATCAACATCAATTTTTCAAATGCCGAGATGCGCAGGATCAGCGCGATGAGGGTGCCGACCACGAACACGCTCACTTCCTGGCGGAACGCATGTTCATGCCGCCAGGCCGATTTAAAGCCGTCGATCGAGTATAAAAAGGCCGAAAAGATACGTTTCAGGCCACTCTTGCTCTTGAATTCGCTCACTGGTTCCATGAATAAGCCACAAATTGAGAATGTATCATTATGCATCAATTCCCATTTTTTTCACATTATGGTATAAAGTATCTATCGCATACTGCACCGCACCAACCACATCATGAAAATCGAAACCGTTCCAGAGCAAAAGACCACTATCCAGGTGATCGAGCGCATGGTGGCGCTACTCGATGCGCTGGCCAAATATCCCGACCCCGTGAGCCTGAAGGAATTATCCAAGGTTTCCGGGCTACACCCCTCCACCGCCCACCGCATCCTCAACGACATGGTGCTCACGCGCTTTGTCGACCGCATCGAACCGGGCACCTACCGGCTCGGCATGCGGCTGCTGGAATTGGGCAATGTGGTCAAGAGCCGGCTGTCGGTGCGCGAGGCCGCGCTGGATTTCATGCGTGCACTGCACAAAAAAACCCAGCAGACCATCAACCTGTCGGTCCGCCAGGGCGACGAGATCGTCTACATCGACCGCGCGTTCTCGGAGCGCTCGGGCATGCAGGTGGTGCGCGCCATCGGCGGCCGCGGTCCGCTGCACCTGACCTCGACCGGCAAGCTGTTCCTGTCGGTGGACGAGCCGAAAGCCATCCGCGCCTACGCCACGCGCACCGGCTTGGCCGGCCACAACAAGAATTCGATCACGGATCTGGTCAAGCTCGAACGCGAGCTGAACCTGGTGAAATCGCGCGGCTACGCGCGCGACAACGAGGAGCTGGAGCTGGGGGTGCGCTGCATGGCCGCCGGCATCCACGACGACAGCGGCAAGCTGATCGCCGGCCTGTCGATCTCGGCGCCGGCCGACCGCCTGCAGGACGAGTGGCTGGAAGACCTGGTCGCGACCGCCAACCAGATTTCCGCCACGCTCGGTTACATTCCGGTCGAATAAGCCGCCGGTGCGCTGAGGCCGGCCGGCTTCAGCGCCTCCAGCCATTTGCGCATGCGGCCGGCATCGGCGGTGCGCGACTGCTTGCCCTTGGAATCGAGGAACACCATGATCACCGAGCGGCCTTCGATCACCGCCTGCATCATCAGGCAGCGCCCCGCTTCGTTGATGAAGCCGGTTTTCTGCAGGCCGATCGCCCAGTCCGGGCTGGCCACCAGGTGGTTGGTGGTGCCAAACTGCATCGGACGGCCGTTGGTTTCCACCATGGCCTTGGCGTCGGTCGAGTACTGGCGCAGGATGGGCTGCTGATACGCCGCCATCGCCAGCTTGGCCAGGTCGCGCGCGCTGGCCACGTTCATTTTCGACAGGCCGCTGGAATCGACGTAGTGCGTGTCGACCATGCCCAGTTCGCGCGCCTTGGCGTTCATCGCCTCGACAAACGCCGGCTTGCCGCCCGGATAGTTGCGGCCCAGTGCCGAGGAGGCGCGGTTTTCCGAGCTCATCAGGGCGATGTGCAGCATGTCGGCGCGACTCAGCTGGGTGCCGACCTTCAGGCGCGAGCTGCTGAACTTTTCGCGGTCGACGTCCTCGTCGGTGATGGTCAGGATCTCGTCCATGTTCTGCTTGGCTTCGACCACGATCAGGCCGGTCATCATCTTGGTGATCGAGGCGATCGGCAGGGCGACGTTGGAATTCTTTTCAAACAGCACTTCGGAATTGGCCTGGTCCAGCACCAGCGCCACGTTGGACTTGAGGTCCAGCGGATCGTGCGTCATGTTCAGGCCGGCGAGATCGCCCATGGTCGGCACCGGCGGCGCGGCGACGATCAGGCGCTGGTACACCACCTTGCGGCGGCCGTGGACCATGACCACGCGCTTGACCACGCGCTCGCCCGGCTCGGCGGCGGCCACGCGCACCGGCCCACGGGCCTTGACCTTCTTCAGATGGTGTTTTTTCGGAGCGCCATCCGCCGCATGGGCGGCCGTAGCGGTGAGCGCCGTGGAAGCGAACATCAGCGAAATGAGCACACTCAAAGCTAGTTTAGACATCATATCCCCGAAAAAAGCACTGCACAGAAAGCGAAAGTACTGTTGCAGTTTAGCAAAACACCGGACAAGCGCAAGCAAATTTAACATTGAGAGCATCGATGGTTGCGTCGATGCAATAGCGCTCGGTACGCTTTGGACAAACTAGTGCTAACCAACAAATTTAACAAATTCTTCAACCGCCATCCGCTCGGTGACCAGCGAGTTTTCGATTTTCGAACTGTCGGCGTAGCCGAGCGCCATGCCGCACACGACAGTTTCATTGTCCGGCAAACCCAGCTCCTTGCCTATGATTTTATGATACTGGGTAAAGGCCGCCTGCGGACATGTATCGAGCCCCCTGGCGCGCGCCGCCACCATGATATTTTGCAGGAACATGCCGTAATCGAGCCAGGAACCCTGCTCCATGATGCGGTCGATGGTAAAGATGAGACCCACCGGCGCACCAAAAAATTCATAATTGCGTCCATGTTGCGCGGCCATGCCGGCCTTGTTGTCGCGCGTCAGGCCCAGCAGCGCATACAGGTCCCAGCCCACCTTGCGGCGGCGATCGATGAAGGGCGAGACCCATTCGCGCGGATAGTAGGCGTATTCCTCGGTGTGCTGCCGGGCCTGCTCGGGATCGTTGTGGGCGGCCAGGATCGCCGACGACAGTTGCCGCTTGCGCTCGCCGTCCAGCACGTAGACCTTCCACGGCTGGGTGTTGGTGCCGGACGGCGCGCGTGCCGCCACCTGCAGGATCTGCGCGACGTCCTCGCGCGCCACCGCCTGCGGCAGGTAGGCGCGGATCGAACGGCGGCTGGTGATGGCGGCGTCCACCGCTTGCTGGTCGGGAGTGGAAATCATGGGCCCTCGCTTTATCTGGTTTTCTTGACTACAAATATCACACCGGTGACCGCCAGCGCCATCCCCGCTATGCCGAGGGCGTTGAACGCCTCGCCGAACATCAGCCAGGCCATGACGGCGGTGGTGGGCGGCGTCAGGTACAGCAAGCTGGTGACTTGTGTGGCGTCGCTGCGGCGTATCAGCGCGAACAGCAGGAAGATGGCGCCGATCGACAAGCCCATCACCGACCACAGCAAGGCGCCGATGAAGCGCGGAGTCCACTGCACCGCAGCAAAGTCGGGCCCCAGGCCTTCGAAAAAGACCGCCAGCGGCAGCACCACCACCAGCGAGGCGGCGAACTGGATCACGGTGCCGGTGCGCAGGTCGAACTGCGGGCAATTGCGCTTCTGGTACAGGGTGCCGGCGGTGATCGACAGCAGCGCCAGCACGCACAGCAGGATGGCGTCGACCGGCAAGCCGGTCAGCTTGATCTTGGCTGCCACCACCAGCCCCACCCCGGCCAGGCCGAAGACCAGTCCCAGCCACTGCCGTGGCCGGACCCGCTCGCCGATCAGCGGCGCGGCGAAGGCGGTCAGGATGGGCTGCATGCCGACGATCAGCGCCGACAAGCCGGCCGGCATGCCCAGCTTGATGGCGCACCAGACGCCGACCAGATAGCCGGCCTGCACCAGCAGCCCGGCCAGCGCGATCTGCCAGATCTTGCCGTGCGGCCAGGGCGCCTTCAGCAGCAACACGGCCGGCACCAGGAACAGCAGCACGCCCAGGAAGCGCATCACCAGGAAGGTCAGCGGCGGCGCATACGGCAGGCCGAACTTGGCGACGATGAAGCCGCTGCTCCACAACAACACGAAAAACAGCGGCAGCGGCGACAGGAAAGTAGCGTGTTTGACGGGTACGGCGGCACTGGAGGTGTTGGACATGGATGAGCCGGTCAAACCTGCTTGCAAAATGAAAGGAAATCGGCGCCGGTTTGCGGCGCCGACTCGACAGCATGCAAGTCTATCACGGCAGGGGTTTCGTCACCGGCCACGCTGCATTTTCCCTGGGGAAATGCTTTCTTCCGGCCAGAGTCGGTTCTTTGATGCAACGCACAAAAAATCGCTTGACTTAATTTTTGAAGGCCGTAAAATCGGGTTTGTTGCGTTGCACAATTTGTTGTTCGGTCTGAAACGTGGATTGCCTGTTTCTCACCGGCTGTAGAAACAGCAGTACTTAATCAATGACTACTTTCCTGGAGATTTAAATGTTTTCAATCCCTGAGCAATTTTCCAATGCGACCAAAGCTAACTTTGAAGCTCAATTCGCGATTTTCTCGGCCCTGACCAACAAGGCTTTCGAAGGCGTGGAGAAGTTCGTCGACCTGAACCTGACCGCTGCCAAGGCATCGCTGGAAGAGTCGTCGATCACCACCAAGCAACTGCTGTCGGCCAAGGATCCACAAGAATTCTTCTCGCTGGCTTCGGCGCAAGCCCAGCCTAGCGCAGAAAAAACCATCGCTTACGGCCGTCACCTGGCGACCATCGCTTCGAGCACCGGCGCTGAATTCAGCAAAGCTGCTGAAACCCAGATCGCTGAAACCAACCGCAAAGTCATTTCGCTGGTGGAAGAAGTGAGCAAGAACGCCCCGGCCGGTTCGGAAAACGCCGTCGCCATCCTGAAATCGGCCATCGGCAACGCCAACGCCGGCTACGAGCAGTTCGCCAAGACCGCCAAGCAGGCTGTCGAGTCGATCGAATCGAACCTGACCTCGGCCGTGAACCAGTTCACCGCCGCTGCCGCCAAAGCTGCTCCAGCCAAGAAGTAATCAAGGAATACCGGCGCGGTAGGGTGCCGGTTCTTTGCTGGCGTTGCTTAACGCCTCCCTTAAAGCTCCATGTGCGCCCAACGCCACACGGAGCTTTTTTATTTGAAATTTAGAATGCGAAGTCGGAAATGCTGGAGCCGTCCGACGCAGTGACCGCAGTCGCAGTCACTGCTGAACCAGCGCCGAATTTGCTAACATTATTAATCACATAAGCAACATGGCAGGCCCCCATGTACAGTCGATCATTATTTGGATCAAATGCCAAGGCGCCATCGCCGCAGTCGAAGGGCTGGCCTGGAAGAGTCAGCACGAGATTTGATGTAGAAGTGATAGGTGCAGTTGCAGGGTAAATGGGCATATCAACTGCAGTAACGCTAGCATTCTCCACGATGGCAATGCCACGCGTACCGTATCTTACAAACAAGCGGTCGTGAGCGGAGTCCAACGCTATATTCTGATTAAACTCGCCAGAATTCCGCGACGCCATCGACAGACGAATAATCTTATGGCCAATTCTTTGAACGTCCCCATCAGCCGTATCAATATTCGAATACACATTGATTATCTCTGAAGTACTATGATTGTCGCGGATATACAAAAGCCCGCGCTTGCTATCAATAGCAAGTTGGTTTCCGGAAATATTCTCGATGCGGCGCGTGGGGACTACAGTTCCACTTAAAGTGCTGGCATGGGAAAAAACTGACAAGTTGTAGTACCCAAGCACGTATAAGCTGTCGGTTTCCTTTACGTAGACCATTTTTCCTACCACACCTGCTATTGCGGGCGTAATTACTCGAGTAGGAGCCGTACCTGGGGCCATCGTGCTGGCGCTCTGGAAGACCGAAATAGATCTTCCGAAAGAAGCAAACAACAAATCATGACCAGCATCGTAGGCTATGGCATCTCCATAGGCATGGCCATAGTACATGTCAGCATTGACGCTATTAACGAGGATCGAACCAGAAAATACCCCCGGCTGCGGTGACAACGTTGGAAATGCCGCGATCAACTCGTTGGCCGAGTCTGCGACAAACAACATGTTTTTCGCAGACGTTGGTTGAGTTACGGTCGCACCACCTCCGTTGGAGGGCACTGCCCCATTCGAGCCACCACCACCACCGCAAGCGCTGAGCGCGACCAGAAGAGCACTTACGACGAACCCTGAAACTATTTTCATAATAACTAAATTTCCAAAATGGAAATATTTTATCAGAAAATAAATTCTCAGCCTACCCTGCTACTCGCCCAAGTAGGCGGCTTTGACGCGCGGGTCGTCCAGCATGTCCTTGGCGTTGCCGGTCATGGTGATGTTGCCCGAATCCATGACGTAACCGCGGTGCGCGGCCTGCAGCGCCAGCTTGGCGTTCTGCTCCACCAGCAGGATCGTGATGCCCTCTTTCGAAACGTTGCGGATCACTTCGAAAATCTTCTCGACCATGATCGGCGACAGGCCCATCGACGGCTCGTCCAGCAGCAGCAGCTTGGGATGCGACATCAGCGCGCGCGCCATCGCCAGCATCTGCTGCTCGCCGCCCGACAGCGTGCCCGCCATCTGCGCCGCCCGCTCCTTCAGGCGCGGGAACACGTCGAACCATTTGGCGATGTCGGCCTCGATGCCGGCCTTGTCGTCGCGGGTGTAGGCGCCCATCATCAGGTTTTCATGGATCGACATGCGGGTGAACACGCCGCGCCCTTCCGGCACCATGGCCAGCTTCTTCTCGACCAGGTGGAAGGACTTGCTGCCCTTCAGCGACTCGCCCTGATAGGTGACCGTGCCCTCGACCTTGCAAGGGGGCAGCGTGCCGGTGATGGCTTTCAAGGTGGTGGTCTTGCCAGCGCCGTTGGCGCCGATCAAGGCGACCAGCTCGCCCTGGTTCACCTCCAGGTCGATGCCTTTGACGGCCTTGATGCCGCCGTACGCGACTTTCAGTCCCGATACTTTAAGAACGTTGTCGCCCATTAGTGCGATCCTCCCAGGTAGGCGTCGATAACCGCCTGATTGCTTTGTATTTCCGCCGGCAGACCCTCGGCGATCGGCTTGCCGTATTCCAGCACCATCAGCCGGTCGCACAAGCCCATCATCATCTTGACGTCGTGCTCGATCAGCAGCACGGTCTTGCCTTCGTTCTTGATCTTGACCAGCAGCTCGCGCAGCGCCAGTTTCTCGGTGGCGTTCATGCCGGCGGCCGGCTCGTCCAGCGCCAGCAGCTGCGGATCGGTGGCCAGCGCGCGGGCGATTTCCAGGCGGCGCTGGTCGCCGTACGACAGGAACCTCGACGTGCGGTTGGCGAACTGGCCGATGCCGACGAAGTCCAGCAGCTCCTGCGCGCGCTTGCGGATAGACGCCTCCTCCTCGCGCGCCGCCTTGTGGCGGAACACCGCGCCGAACACGCCCTGGTGCGAACGCACGTGGCGCCCGACCATCACATTCTCCAGCGCGGTCATCTCGCCGAACAGGCGGATGTTCTGGAAGGTGCGGGCGATGCCGGCCTTGGCCACCGCATGCGGCGCGGACGGCGAATACGGCTTGCCGGCCAGCTCGAAGGTGCCGGTGTCCGGCTGGTACAGGCCGGTGATGACATTGAAGAAAGTGGTCTTGCCGGCCCCGTTCGGGCCGATCAGGCCGTAGATCTGGCCCTTCATGATCTTGATGCCGACATCGGTCAGCGCCTGCAAGCCGCCGAAGCGCTTGTTAACGCCGGCGATGTTGAGAATGACTTGTTCGCTCATGTATGCTTTCCTCAGGCCGCCATCGTGCCGGACGATTGATCTTTGGTGTCGGAGTCGCCGTCGGGCCGGTCCTCATGCTTGGGCGCGGGCCACAGGCCGGCCGGGCGGATCAACATCATCAACACCAGGGCCAGGCCGTACAGCAATTGACGCATCACCTCGGCCTCGATATAGACGTGGCCGAACAGTTGCTGCTGCACCGGTTCGACGATGTAGCGCAACACCTCCGGCAGCGCCGCCAGCAACGCCCCGCCCAGGATCACGCCGGGAATATGGCCGATACCGCCCAGCACCACCATCGCCAGCACGGCGATCGACTCGGTCAGCGAAAACGATTCCGGCGAGACGAAGCCCTGGAACGACGCGAACATCGCGCCCGCGATGCCGCCGAACGAGGCGCCCATCGAGAACGCCAGCAGCTTGACATTGCGGGTATTGATGCCCATCGCCTTGGCGGCGATCTCGTCCTCGCGAATCGCGACCCAGGCACGGCCCAGGCGCGAGTGCTGCAGGCGCGTGGTGACGAACACGATCGCCACGCACAGGAACAGGAACAGGAAGTAGTAGGCGTTCACCGACGGCATGGAAAAGCCGCCGATCACCACATTGGCGCGCGAACCCGCCTCGCCCGCCAGGTTGACCCCGAACACCCGGATCGGATCGATCATGTTGATCCCCTGCGGGCCGTTGGTGAAGTTGATCGGCTCGTTCAGGTTGTTCATGAAGATGCGGATGATCTCGCCGAAGCCCAGCGTCACGATGGCCAGATAGTCGCCGCGCAGCTTCAGCGTCGGGGCGCCGAGGATGGCGCCGAACAGGCCGGCCAGCGCGGCGGCCAGCGGAACGATCACCCAGACCGACAGGTGGATGCCGTTCTGCTGGATATCCGGCCCCATGATGGCGACCAGCGCGTTGCCGACGGTCGGGTATTCATTGATCATCGATTCCAGCAGGGTCGCGAACTGCGGCGAGGCCAGCAGGCCCGTCATGTAAGCCCCCAACGCGTAGAACGCGATGTAGCCCAGGTCCAGCAGGCCGGCAAAGCCGACCACGATGTTCAAGCCCAGCGCCAGCATGATAAACAGCAGCGCAACATCGACAATGCGTACCCAGGAGTTGCCGAACGGCGCGGCCAGGAACGGGAAGATCAGCAAGCCGATCACCAGGACCGCCAGGCTGGCGTAGGTCTTGCGCGGATTGCGGGCAAGGTCGAAATTCAAGATAGCCATGATATTCCTTTCTTACGCGCGGTCCGCGACGCGCTCGCCCATGATGCCGGACGGGCGCACCGTCAGCACCAGGATCAGCACGACGAAGGCAAAGATGTCCTGGTAGTGGCTACCGAGGAAGCCGCCCGTCAGTTCGCCGATGTAGCCGGCGCCCAGGCTTTCAACGAGGCCCAGCACGATACCGCCTATCATCGCGCCGTAGATATTGCCGATGCCGCCCAGCACAGCGGCCGAGAACGCCTTCAGGCCGGGCACGAAACCCATGGAGAACGAGATCGACGCATAGTTGGCGCCCCACATCACGCCGGCCAATGCCGCCAGCGCGGCGCCCAGCGCGAACGTGGCGACGATGACCTTGTTCGAGTCGACGCCCATCAGGCCGGCCACGCGCGGGTTTTCGGCCGTGGCGCGCATGGCGCGGCCCATCTTGGTTTTTTCCACCAGCAAAACCAGGCCGGTCATCGACAGCACCGCCAGCGCCAGCAACAACACCTGGGTCTGCGAAATCAGCGCGCCGCCCACCTTGACCGGGTCCGACGACAGCAGTTGCGGGAAGGCCAGCGGATTGCGGTTCCAGATCATCATGGCGAAGGTTTGCAGCAGGATCGATACGCCGATGGCGGTGATCAGCGGCGCCAGGCGCGGCGCATTGCGCAGCCGGCGGTAGGCCACGCGCTCGATCAGGACATTGACCGCCATGCAGACAGGAATGGCGCCGCCGATGGCGATCGCCAGCTTGACGTAGCCGGGCAGGCCCGGCGCGTATTCGTTGAGGTATTTGAGGATGGTCAGGCCGGTCATGGCGCCGATCATCAGCACGTCGCCGTGCGCGAAGTTAATCAGGTTCAGCACACCGTACACCATGGTGTAGCCCAGCGCGACCAGGGCGTACATGCTGCCTAGCACCAGTCCGTTAATAATTTGTTGGATAAAAGTATCCATGAAGAGTGCCTTTACTTTTTAGTTTTGCCTGCACAACCGGTTCAAGTAACAAAAACGGCACCCGGAGTAAAGTCTCCGTAGTGCCGCCGTTGACTACGCGTTCACGATGCAAATTCCGTGCCTGAACCGGTATTCGTCTCCTGCGTACCAAGCTCTCATTTATAAGCCTAAACGACAACTTTTTAAGAGCGAGGCAATGATAACGAGATTTTCGAAAAACTAACTGCGGAATAACGGGGAAACACGGAATTTAATTCCGTTTCATCCAAAAACTGGTTAAACCGCGCCCCCGTTCGGTATGGCTTTTTGTCCATCCAGGCCCTTGGGCAGGGGGAAAGTGACCGCTTCCTGCACGCCGTCGAGCGTACGCACGCTGCGTGCGCCCAGTTCCTTGAGGCGATCAATGACGGCTTGCACCAGCACCTCGGGCGCCGATGCACCAGCGGTGACACCCACGCGCACCTTGCCGTCCAGCCAGAGCGGATCGATCTGCGTGGCGTTGTCGACCATGTAGGCGGGCGTGCCCTTCTTTTCCGCCACTTCGCGCAGGCGGTTGGAATTCGAACTGTTCGGGCTGCCGACCACGATCAACAACTCGACTTGCGGCGCCATGAACTTCACCGCTTCCTGGCGGTTGGTGGTGGCGTAGCAGATATCGCCCTTCTTCGGTTCGATGATCGCCGGATACTTGCGCTTGAGCGCTTCGATGATGTCGGCGGTGTCGTCCACCGACAAGGTAGTCTGGGAGACATACGCCAGTTGCTCGGGCTTGGTGACGTTCAGCTTGTCCACGTCGGCCACGGTCTCGACCAAGTACATGCCCTCTTCCGTCTGGCCCATGGTGCCTTCGACTTCCGGGTGGCCGTCATGGCCGATCATGATGATCTCGCAGCCCTGCTTGCGCATCTTGGCCACTTCCACGTGCACCTTGGTCACCAGCGGGCAGGTCGCGTCGAAGATGCTCAGGCCGCGCGATTCCGCTTCCGCCCGCACCGCCTTGGACACGCCGTGCGCCGAGAACACCAGCGTATTGCCGGCCGGAACGTCGTCCAGGTCCTCGATGAAGATGGCGCCCTTGTTGCGCAGGTCTTCCACCACATAGGCGTTGTGGACGATCTCGTGGCGCACATAGATGGGCGCGCCGAACTGGGTCAGCGCGCGCTCGACGATTTCAATGGCGCGGTCGACGCCGGCGCAAAAGCCGCGCGGCTGGGCCAACAGGATTTCTTTATCGCTCATGACTTCCTCACAGCACGGAAATGAGTTGGACTTCGAATTTCAGCGGCTGGCCGGCCAGCGGGTGGTTGAAGTCGAACAGGCAGGTTTCGTCGCCCAGCTCGCGCAGGATGCCGGCGAAGCGGCCGCCGCCCGGCGCGGCGAAGTCGACCAGGTCGCCCACTTTATAGTCGGCGCCCGGCATCGAGTTCTCGTCCAGCGTGGCGCGGGTGACTTCGCGCACCAGTTCCGGGTTGCGCGGGCCGAAGCCGACGCCCGGTTCCAGGTCGAAGGTCTGGTGCGTGCCTTCGGGCAGGCCGATCAACAGTTCCTCGAGCACCGGCGCCAGCTGGCCCTGGCCCAGCATCAGCGTGGCGGGATTTCCGCTGAAGGTTGTAACGATATCAGTACCGTCCAGCGAGGCGAGACGATAATGCAGTGTTAAGTAAGCCGATTTGGTGACGACAGCAGGTTGCGCGTTAGACATGACGTGGGATTCGGTGAGCTGGCAAAGGCTCTATTGTAAGCCACCTTGCCTGCCGCGCCTGTCGTCTGTGCCGATTTGCGGAGGATATCGATGACAATAAACGAATGGCCGCTGGAGCGCCGCCCGCGCGAGCGGCTGATCCGCGACGGCGCCGGGGCGCTGTCGGACGCCGAGTTGCTGGCGGTTTTCCTGCGCACCGGCGTGCCGGGCAAGGATGCGGTGCAGCTCGGCCAGGAAATGTTGCACCATTTCGGCTCGCTGCAGGGGATGTTCGGCGCCAGCCTGCCGGAGTTTTCCGCGCTACGCGGGCTGGGCTCGGCCAAGTTCGCCCAGTTGCAAGCGGTGATGGAACTGGCGCGGCGCGCCATCCTGGAGGAAATCAAGGCCGGACATACGCTGAACTCTCCGCGCGCTGTGAAGGAATACCTGCGCATCACCTTCAGCGGCAAGGACTTCGAATCGTTCTACGTGCTCTTCCTTGATGTAAAGAACCGCCTGATCGAATCGCGGGAAATGTTTCGCGGCACCCTGACGCACACCAGCGTCTACCCGCGCGAGGTGGTCAAGGCGGCGCTGGCCTGCAACGCGGCCAGCATCATGCTGGCGCACAACCATCCATCGGGCACGCCCGAGCCCAGCGAATCGGACCTGCTGCTGACGCGGGCGCTGGTGCAGGCCATGGCGCTGGTCGACATCCGCATCCTCGACCATTTTGTGGTGGCCGGCCACCAAGTTCATTCATTTGCCGAGCACGGCCAGCTATGAGTTTACCCCTATGGGTTCAAGGGTTTACGAGCGAATTCACAATTGTTAAATTTTTTTAGATATTCGAGACACAATTGTTTTTCACAAGTCATTGAAAAAGCTGAGTTTTTTGGATATACTCTTGTTTTTCCAATTGTGGAATGTCTTTTAAGGAGTGCGTTATGGCACGTGTTTGCCAAGTTACTGGGAAGAAGCCGATGGTCGGCAACAATGTTTCCCACGCAAACAACAAAACCAAACGTCGTTTCCTGCCTAACCTGCAGAACCGTCGTATTTTTGTTGAATCTGAAAACCGCTGGGTCTCCCTGCGTCTGTCCAACGCTGGTCTGCGCGTAATCGACAAAGTCGGCATCGATGCCGTACTGGCCGACATGCGCGCCCGTGGCGAAAAAGTCTAATTAGGGAGCTACCATGGCAAAAACTGGCCGCGACAAAATCAAACTGGAATCGACCGCAGGTACGGGTTTCTTCTACACCACCACCAAGAACAAGCGTACTACGCCAGCTAAAATGGAGATCATGAAGTTCGATCCTAAAGCTCGCAAGCACGTCATGTTCAAAGAAACCAAGATCAAGTAATCCGATCTTCGCTTCTCGCAAAAAAGCCGCTCAGCATCAGCTCAGCGGCTTTTTTCTTTTACAGGCAACCTTCGATGTATTGCACTTCCTTCCAGGCGCCGGCGTAGATTGCGCCGACCTTGCCCTTGCTGGTGTCGAAGCGGATCGCATATTGGCCGCCGCCGGCTTTGACGGTCAGGGTCTGCTCGCTGTCGTCGTAGGCCTGCGGCGCCGACGTCACCGCCTCGCCATACACCTGGCGTATCTTTTCCACCGGGTCGCCCAGGCCGATGCCACGCTCGGATAAGATGCCCTCCTCCATCACGTCCACCCGCTTCAGCACGTCGCCGACAAACATCAGCAGCAAACCGGGCTGGCGCGCCGGCTCCAGCTGGAAGCAATTCGGCGAGCCGCGCAACGCTTTCGGCGTGCGTTCCATGTGATCGCCCAGCACTTTATTGACGGCATCGAAACGCATGCCGATCTTCAACGGCCCGGCGCCGTCGAAGCGCACGGTCCAGTCGGCGGCGTGCGCGCCGCACAGCGGCAAGGCCAGCATCAGGGCCGCCAGATAAGTTCGCAATCGCATATTGCTCCTTGAATGAAAAACGGCCCCGAAGATTCGGGGCCGTTCAATTGTATCAATACTTTCTTATGCGTAGCTGCGCAGGCGGAGCGAGAAATCCTGCAGCGACTTGATGCCCGACGCTTCCGCGCGGTTGCACCAGTCTTGCAGCTTGTGCAGCAGTTGGTCGCGGGTGAAATGCGAACGCTCCCAGATCACACCCAGTTCCACGCGCATATTGTGCATTGTTTCCAACGCCTTGCTGTGCTGGAACAATTCCACCAGCTGTTGCTGTTGCGGCGCTTCCAGCTTACCCGGCTCGCGCTGCAGCAGCTTGCGCGACGACTTCAGGAAGCGCGCTTCCAGCTGGGCCTTGTCCTTCAGGTGTTCCAGCTCTTCCTTCCAGGCATGCTTGACCGACTTGGCGTACTTGGCCATCACGTCGTAACGGTTGGCGATCACCGATTGCAGCGTGTCGAAGTCGGCTTCCACTTTGCCTTTGGCGAACTTCGGCTCCGGCGCGCGCTTCTTGACCTTGGCCAGGCCCATCATTTCCAGCGCGCGGATATAGCCCCAGCCGATATCGAACTCATACCACTTCGACGACAGCTTGGCCGAGGTGGCGAAGGTGTGGTGGTTGTTGTGCAATTCTTCGCCGCCGATCAGGATGCCGAGCGGGATGATGTTGGTGGCGGCGTCGGCGCAATCGTAGTTGCGGTAGCCCCAGTAGTGGCCGATGCCGTTGATGATGCCGGCCGCCGTCACGGGGATCCACATCATCTGCACGGCCCACACGGTGATGCCGATCACGCCGAACAGGATGACGTTGATCACCAGCAGCGCAGCCACGCCCTGCCAGCTGAAGCGCGTGTACAGGTTGCGCTCGATCCAGTCGGTCGGCGTGCCATGGCCATACTTCTCCATGGTTTCCAGGTTCTTCGATTCAGCGCGATACAGCTCGGCGCCTTGCCAGAACACCTTCTTGATGCCGCGGGTGACCGGGCTGTGCGGATCTTCCTCGGTGTCGCATTTGGCGTGGTGCTTGCGGTGGATCGCCGCCCATTCCTTGGTCACTTGGCCGGTGGTCAGCCACAGCCAGAACCGGAAGAAATGGCTAGGTATGGCGTGCAGCTCCAGCGCGCGGTGCGCCTGGTGGCGGTGCAGGTAAATGGTGACGCTGGCGATGGTGATGTGCGTGACCACCAGCGTATAGAAAAATACTTGCCATGCGGTGAGTCGGGTGACGCCGTTGGCCAAAAAATCCAGTACATCGTATAAACTAAAAATCATTACTACTCCAAAGTGGGCGTGTCTCGCTGTACGGTCGTTCCGACAATATTGCGTTTCCAACAGGCGCAGGAAGTCCGTCAGTATTACTCTTGGGCTTCATTGTACGCTGAATTAAACGTGATTTGCGGAAGGATTTCCGTCAGTCACTGCCGTTTTCTTCGGCACGGTCGTGCTTTCCGGGGCGGTAAATTGCTCCGGCACGGGGCCGAGAATACGCATCTCCCGTTGCGGGAATGGGACGGAGATATTGTTCTCCTTGAGCGCGCGCCAGATCGCGCGGTTGACGTCCGAGGTCACGCCGCCACGGCCGTTCTGCGGATCGTTGATCCAGAAGCCCAGCTGCAGATCCAGCCCGTCCGCGCCAAAGCTCAGCAGCTGCGCCGACGGCAGCTTCTCTTCCTTCAACACGCGGTCCACGGTCAGCGCGGCTTCCTCCAGCAGCTTGAGCACCTTGTCGACATCGGTATCGTAGGCCACCGACACCTTGGTCGAAATCCACAACATGCTGCTCGACAGCGACGAGTTCTGCACCGCGCCCGACACCAGCATCTCGTTCGGCACGATCGACTCCACGCCGTCCAGGCCCTGCAGCACCGTGTAGCGCGTGTTGATTTGCGTCACACGACCGCTGTATTTATCGACCGTGATCATGTCGCCGATGGTCAGGCTGCGGTCCAGCAGGATGACGAAGCCGGACACATAGTTGCTGGCGATCTTCTGCAAGCCCAAGCCCAGGCCGACGCCGAGCGCGCCGCCGAACACCGACAACACGGTCAGGTCGATGCCCACCAGCGACAGGCTCATCAGCACCGCCACCAGGATCAACAACGCGCGCGCCGTGCGCGCCACCACCACGCGCAGATTGGTGTGCATGCCCTGCACTTTCATCAGCTGTTCTTCGAGCGCCGCGCCGGCCCACAGCGCCAGCATCAGCAGCACGATCACCGAAACGGTCGCCTGCAGGATGTCGGCCAGCGACACCTTGTACTTACCCAGCGGCAGGATGGTGTCGTCCATGAAGTCGAACACCTCCTGGTACAGGCCGGTGATATACAGCACGAAGGCCAGCCACACCAGCAGCTGGAACACCTTCTCGAACGCCAGCATGGTGGCGCTGATCTGGCCGTGGCGCGCAAACACGCGGCGCAGCAGGTAGACGGCAAAGCGGATCACGACCAGCGATCCGAAGATGGGCAGCGCCACCTTGATCAGGTTCACGTGGAATTGATACTTGGCCAGCGCCACGCGCGACAGCGCCAGCAGGCAGACCACGGCCAGCGGCGCCATCACGCGGCCGAAACTCTCCACGCCGAAGCCCAGCACGCCGCTCTGCACTTCCTGGCGGCCAAATCGTTTCTTCAGCAGCCGCGCCAGCCCCCAGCCCAGGATCACGGAACCGACGATGGCGGCGAGTTGCCACAATCGGCTGGGGTCTTGCAGGTCGCCGGTCAGGTCGTCGATCAGATTGAGCAGGGGCTGTTGTTGTGTCATAGGAGCTGGATGCGAAGGCTAAGGTGTGTAGATTAACGTAAAAAAGGCCGGAACCCCGGCCTTTTGCGATGAGACGTGCGGCCGATTACTCGTCGGCGGCTTCCTCTTCATCCTTGACGACGGCCTTCTTGACCATCGGCTTGCGCTCGAACACGGCGGCGAAGAAGCCGTCGGTCTGGTGCTTGTGCGGCAGCAGCTTCAGGTAGTCGCCCATCTCCAGCTCGATACGCTGCTCGGCCAGCACCTTGCTCATCGGCACCAGATCGAAATCGGGATGGGTGTCCAGGAACTGCTTGGCGATGAAGTCGTTCTCGTCGTCCAGGAAGCTGCAAGTGGCGTAGACCAGGCGGCCGCCGCCCTTCAGCAGGCGGGCCGCGCCGTCCAGGATGGCGGCCTGCTTGACCTGCAGTTCGCCGATCGCGCTCGGCTGCTGGCGCCATTTGACGTCCGGGTTGCGGCGCAGGGTGCCCAGGCCCGAGCACGGCGCATCGACCAGCACGCGGTCGATCTTGCCAGCCAGACGCTTGATCTTGGCGTCGCGCTCGTGCGCGATCTGCACCGGATGCACATTCGACAGGCCGCTGCGCGCCAGGCGCGGCTTCAGCTTGGCCAGGCGCTTCTCCGACACGTCGAAGGCGTACAGGCGGCCGGTGTTGCGCATGGTCGCGCCCAGGGCCAGCGTCTTGCCGCCGGCGCCGGCGCAGAAGTCCACCACCATCTCGCCGCGCTTGGCGCCGACGATGGCCGACAGGATCTGGCTGCCCTCGTCTTGTACCTCGATATGGCCTTCCTTGAACAGCGGCAGGTTCTGCAGCGCCGGCTTTTGCAGCACGCGCAGGCCCAGCGGCGCGAACGGGGTCGGCGTGCTGCGGATCGGCGCTTCCAGCAGCTTGGCGGCCACTTCCTCGCGGGTGGCCTTCATGGCGTTCACGCGCAAGTCCAGCGGCGCCGGCGAATTCATGCCGTCGGCCAGCGCCAGCGTCTCTTCCTCGCCCATCTGTTCGACCAGCTTGTCGAACAGCCACTTCGGCATGTTCGAGCGGCTGGACTTGTGCATCACCTTGCGGTCGATCTGCAGGATGCGCTCGACCCAGGACACCTCGTCCTCGGTCAGCCCGCCCAGCGACTCGACGCCGACCGCGTCCGCCATGCCCAACAGGGTCAGGCGGCGCATGGTGGCGCCGCCGCCCGCCTCGGAGAAATCGGTATAAAACGATTTATTGCGCAGCACGTTGTAGATGCACTCGGCGATGGCGCCGCGCTCACGGCCGCCCAGGCGATGGTGGTCTTTGAAATAGCGCGACAGGGTGGTGTCGGCCGGCGCGGCAAAGCGCAAAATCTCGCGCAACACTTCTTCGGCGTTGGCGAGTATCGCTGGTGGCAATCTCATGGAAATCCTTGGTTAGTTTTTTTACTTTGTGTGGTCCACGTGGACCGCGCCCTGCGCTATCGTCAACCTGTCTTCGACAAACCAGCGTATCGCCCGCGGATAAATCACATGCTCCTGCTGCAGCACGCGGGCGGACAGGGTTTCGACCGTATCGTCGGGCAACACGGGCACGGCGGCTTGCGCCACCATCGGCCCGTGATCGAGTTCGGCCGTCACGAAATGCACCGTCGCGCCATGCTCCGCCACGCCGGCGGCCAGCGCCTGCGCGTGGGTCGCCAGGCCGGGGAACAGCGGCAGCAGCGAAGGATGGATGTTGAGCATGCGGCCGGCGTAATGCGCGACAAACTGCTCCGTCAAAATCCGCATGAAGCCGGCCAGCACCACCAGATCGGGCTGGAAGCCGTCGACCACGGTTTGCAGGGCGGCGTCGAACTCGGCGCGGCTGGCGTAATCCTTGTTGGCCACGACGGCCGTCGGAATCCCGTGTCCGGCAGCGAACGCCAGCCCGGAGGCGTCGGCGCGGTTGCTGATGACGGCGGCAATCCGGGCGGGCCAGCGCTCGGCCTGCGCCGCGCGGACCACCGCTTCCATATTGCTGCCGCGACCGGAAATCAGGATGACGATGTTTTTCATAGGCCGACATTGTACCTTGTTCAGGCAGTCGGGACTACAACTGAACAAGATTTGTTGCAATGCAGCAGGGCAGCTTCGGGCGCAGCACGCCCGCTCCTACGCTGGCGCGGGAGGGGGTGCGGGCTTACTCGAAGGAGTAAAATACCCGGAACGGGACTTTCTTGTCGGCCCAGTAATCGGCAGCGTCGCGGAAGACATCCAGCAGGGTTTCCCGTGCTTCCTTGTCAAATTTCTGGGTATTGGGCAATTGCTCCAGCACCACCAGGAAACCCTCCTGGGTGCCGGCGCCGGCCATGGTTTCGGTCAATGTCGTCCGCAAACCATCGAAATTCTTGCCTATACCCTTGGGGAACAGGAACGACTCGGCAATGATGCCCAGGACTTGCTGCTTGGTCGCGCCGGCGATGCAGTGCGCGTACAGGAAGTGATGTCCGAGGCGGGCCGCTTCCTCCTGCAGTTCGACCACGCGGAAGGCGCGGATCGATTGCACGAGGTTGGGCGGCACGGTCATTAGCAAACTCATGTTTCCCTCAATCTGACCTGGTATGTACGGTGTGTCCACTTTACTGTCGAGCGTGCCTATTTTGTGAATTAAAGAGTAAATAATTTGAGCACCTGTCCACTTTACACGGCAAACTGGTCTGCGTTCGCCATGGCTGATTCAATATGTTTCTCGAATCCCATACGCATATTAGGGTAACGTGTTGTTCCTCCCAGATCAATACGAATGTGATGGCTCACGCAATATTTGTTAAAAACAGAACATTTTATCGGGGTTTTAGGGGTCAAATCGGCACATTTCCCTCTCGGACCCGCAGCACGGCCATTTGTGATCGCTGTTACAATTTGTTGCCACAGATACTTGATTAGCACTAGTTATGGCCAGGCGGCGGGATTACCATACCTACCATGCCATATCAGAATCCCTGACATGCCAACCCAGACATTCCAACTGAAACGAGGTACCAAATGAACTTGCAAGCCAAACTGATCGCATCCGTACTGTGCGTAGGCGCCCTGCCCTTCGCCGCTCAAGCTCAAGCTGCCGATTTCGAAGATTTCGGCCGGGTCGTTCGCGTGACCCCGCAAGTGGAGCAGATCAACCGTCCGCGCCAGGAATGCCGCACCGAATACGTGCAGGTCCAGCAACCCGCGCCGCAGCGCGGCGTCGGCGGCGCCATCATCGGCGGCCTGATCGGTGGTCTGTCCGGTAACCAGGTCGGCGGCGGCACCGGCCGCTCGGTCGCGACCGCGGCGGGCGCCATCGCCGGCGCCGTCGTCGGCGACCGCGTCGACAACGCCAACACGCCCAACAGCGGCGGCGTGCAGGAACAGCAAGTGAAACAGTGCCGCACCGTCGACCACTGGGAATCGCGCACCTCCGGCTACGAAGTCACCTACGACTATCGCGGCCGCAACTACACCAGCGTGATGTCCTACGATCCGGGCGAGCGCGTGCGCCTGCGCGTGGTCGTCGAGCCGATGCAGCGTTAATCCCCCGCCTCTCCCCCAGCACTGCCGGTCCGATGACCGGCAGTGTCGTTTTCAGGCTTGCTTTGCCGCAAGGCATCGCGGGATAATGCGGGTTCACCTCCTGTCGCCCGCCTCCCCCATGTTGATCAAACGAAAATCCATCGAAAAAGAAGAATCCTCCCGTCCGGCCCGCAAGCCCAAATATGCACCGGTGACACTGTCGGAGCAGGACGGCGTGCGCTACCTGCACTTCGGCACGGAATGGGTGCAGGGCGCGATGCGCATCCGCAAGCCGAACTGGCCGGAACTGGAATACGCGCAACAGATGATGGCGTGGATGCTGTGGCTGGACCAGCCGGCGCAGATCGCCCAGCTGGGCCTGGGCACGGCCACGCTGACCAAGTTCTGCTACGTCACCTTCCCCGAGGCGGCCGTCACCGCCGTCGAGCTCAACCCGTCGGTGATCGCGATCTGCGCCTCGATGTTCAAGCTGCCGGACAACGACGAGCGCCTGCGCGTGGTGGAGATGGACGCGCTCGACTACGTCAACGACGAAGCCAACGCCGACCTGCTGGACGTACTGCAGGTGGACCTGTATGACGCCACCGCGCGCGGCCCGGTGCTCGACAGCGCCGAGTTCTACCAGTCCTGCAACGCCTGCCTGGTCGACGACGGCATCATGACGGTCAACCTGTTCGGCGACCATCCGAGCTACGCGCGCAACATCAAGGCGATGAATTTCGCGTTCGAGCAAGTCATTTGCCTGCCGCCGGTACATGATGGTAACGTGGTGGCGATCGCCTTCAAGCGCAAGCGCGCCATCGACCTGGAAGCGCTGGCGGCGCGCGCGGCCCAGATCGCCGCCGACACCAAGCTGCCGGCCAAGACCTGGGTCAAGGGCCTTGCAACGAAGTAAGCGAAGCAATCGAAGGTAATGCGGCGGCGGGCCGTTCCGCTGCCAACTTTTGAAAGTGGCACGATGTCCGCAACGTCCGCAACTACCGTCACGCCGCCCGCCAAAGCTGGGCCTCTCGATCTGCAGCAGATCTACTCCTGGCTGCTGGCCGACGGCATGATACGCAAGGCCGAGGTCAAGGAACTGTACGCGCACAGCCAGGGCATTCTGAAGAACGCCGTCGGCCCGATGCACCCGCTGTGCGCGGTGGCGCATGGCAAGCTGCTGTCGGCGCAGCCGCCGCACAAGCTGCTCACGCTGGACGCGCTGTGCGAATGGCTGGCCGCGCGCACCGGCCTGGCCTTCACCCGCATCGACCCGCTGAAGATCGACTTCACCCGCGTGGCCGACGTGATGTCGGCCAGCTACGCGGCGCGCTTCAACATCCTGCCGCTGGAGATCAGCGGCGACACGCTGGTGGTGGCCACCGCCGATCCCTACGCGGTCGAGTGGGAGGCGGAGATCGCCAAGATCTCGCGCCGCACGATACGCCGCGTGATCGCCAACCCGCTCGACATCGCGCAGTACATCACGCAATTCTTCAGCCTGGCCAAGTCGATCAAGAAAGCCAACAAATCCAACACCAACGATCTCGCGCTGCGCAACAACTTCGAGCAACTGGTCGAGATGGGCAAGACCAACAAGCAGGTCGACGCCAACGACCAGCACGTGATCAACATCGTCGACTGGCTGTGGCAGTACGCCTTCGAACAGCGTGCCTCGGACATCCACCTGGAGCCCAAGCGCGACATGGCGGCGATCCGCTTCCGCATCGACGGCGTGCTGCACCAGGTGTACCAGGTGCCGGCGGTGGTGATGATCGCGATGACCGCGCGCATCAAGCTGCTGGGGCGCATGGACGTGATCGAGAAGCGCCGCCCGCAGGACGGCCGCATCAAGACCCGCACCGCCGGCGGCCAGGAAATCGAATTGCGCCTGTCGACGCTGCCGACCGCCTTCGGCGAAAAGCTGGTGATGCGTATCTTCGATCCCGAAGTGGTGGTGAAGACCCTGCCGGAACTGGGCTTCCCGCCCGACGACGCGCAGCGCTGGGACGCGCTGACCGCGCGTCCGCACGGCATCATCCTGGTGACCGGGCCGACCGGCTCCGGCAAGACCACCACGCTGTACACCACGCTCAAGGCGCTGGCCACGTCGGAGGTCAACGTCTGCACGGTGGAGGACCCGATCGAGATGGTGGAACCGGCGTTCAACCAGATGCAGGTGCAGCCGGGGATCGAGCTGTCCTTCGCCGACGGCGTGCGCGCGCTGATGCGGCAGGACCCGGACATCATCATGGTCGGCGAGATCCGCGACCTGGCCACCGCCGAGATGGCGATCCAGGCCGCGCTGACCGGCCACCTGGTGCTGTCGACGCTGCACACCAACGACGCGCCGTCGGCCGTGATGCGGCTGCTGGAACTGGGCGTGCCCTACTACCTGCTGGAGGCGACGCTGATCGGCATCATGGCGCAGCGCCTGGTACGCACGCTGTGCAGCGAGTGCAAGAAGCCGGACGGCGAACTGAGCGACGACATCTGGCACAGCATCGGCGGGGCCTGGGACTTGCCCAAGCCGGCCACCGTGTACCGCCCGGTGGGCTGTCCCGAATGCCGGCAGACCGGCTATCGCGGCCGCACCGGCATCTACGAGCTGCTGACGGTGACGGAAGGCTTCAGCGAGATGGTGCGCGAGGAGACCGACATCCAGGCGCTGCGCCGCCAGAGCGTGGCCGACGGCATGAAGCCGCTGCGCATCGCCGGCGCGATGAAGGTGCAGGAGGGCGTGACCACCGCCGACGAAGTGCTGAAGGTGACGGCGGCACTGGGCATGAAATAAGAAGCAGCTAAATTGTTTTCACAAAACCCTTTGCAGTTTGCGGCAGGCTGTATATAATACGGCCTCTTTCGGGGGTCGTTAGCTCAGCTGGTAGAGCAGCGGACTTTTAATCCGTTGGTCGCAGGTTCGAATCCCGCACGGCCTACCACCGAATTCAGTAGCAGCAATTGAGGCTTACCCGCTCCGGCGCGTAGGCCTTTTTTGTTTTCCCACACTGAACGCCATAACCATTCCGGTAATATCGTCGTCACCACAGCGCCGTTCCCATCCGGCGCAAGTCAACGCCAAACGACGCCGAGAGAAAATGAAAACACGCGCTTACCTGGAGCAGTCCGGCATGGCCATGGTATCTGCCTACGCCATCGCGAAGGAACGTGATCTATTCCATCGAGGCGACCCGACTGGAAAAATCTACTACAGTCTGCACTCACCGGGACGTCGTGAACCAATGTCGCACGTCTACAGACGAGGTACAGCCCCTCACTTTAAGTTCATTAATCCCGCCGATGAACACGTCAGCGGTCCAGGGGAATCCCTTGAACACCTGCTGTTCAAGGAGGCTGTGTCCTCAATAAGCGGGACGACCTTAAAGCTGGGGAAGATGGGCGATCACAGGGTGACAGTTATCCACAGCGAAGTAGAGAAAGAGATCAAACATACAGGCGCTCCCCGGCGTGCAGATGTCTACCTGCGCTTTGAAAGCCAAACCGCGCTCGGATTCAAATGGGGCAACGAGGTCTACATCGAAATCAGACACACGCACGCAGTGGAAAAGGAAAAACTCGATATAGTGAAGCAACTGCGGCTACCAATGGTAGAAGTTACAATCCATCCAAACATTCTCTACGAATATACGGGAGAGCAGACTACCGATGAACGTGAAGCCGCCTATGTCAAGCGCATCAAGAATATGCTTGAGGGAGCCACTGGCTTTCTCGCCTGTGAAGTACTTAACAATCCAAGTACAGCCCCTTACCTGGAGATGGAACTATCGCATACTCAAAAAAAACTCACCTTAGCTGAAGGGGAGCGCCTCGCCGCAGAAAAAAATCACTCAGATTTATCTATTGAAACCAATCGGTTGACACAAGAACTTCGTATAACGTCTCAAAACCTGGCAGTGGCTAGGGACCATGCCAACGCCTGCATGATCAGCACCAATGAGGCCGCCGCTAAAAATCAGCAGTTACTCCAACAACTGAAGCAAAATAATCTGGAGCTTGAAAGTTATCGAGCTTCCCAAAATAGATGGCTGGTCGATGCGCGCATCGTTTGTGGCTGTCTCATCGGCGTCGCCCTGCTCCTGTATCTCTACTATCAACTGACCGGCTGAAAATCCAGCGCGCGCAGGCCTTTTTTGCGTCTATTTCATCGCGGCGCCTTTGATGACTTGTGCCAGCGACGTCGTACCCGCCCATCCGATCGCGAAAGAATCGCTCCCCATGTCGATATGCGCGCTATTGAGGCCTCGCGTCATCTCGGTAAAACCGGCAAGTGCGACCGCCGAGAAACCAGCGCCCGCCAGTGCCTGCGGCCACTCCGCTTCCGGCAGCACCGCCACGTCGACAGGCTTGTCCAGCATGGACGAAAGAATGGCGGCGACATCGTTCGGCGCGTAGTCCCGCGGTCCCGCGAGATTGACGACACGGGTCCCTTTCCATTCATCCTGCAACAAAGCCGCCGCCGCGCTGCCCACGTCCGCAGTCGCCACCATTGACAGGCGGCGCTGCGCCGGCGCCAGGAACGTCGGCAGCGTGCCAGTGCGCAGCGCATGTCCAACCATCGGCATCCAATTCTCCATGAAGTAGGCCGCGCGCAGGAAGACGGTGGCGATACCTGCATCCGCCAGCCGCTGCTCGAACATGCGGTTCATCGCGATCCATCCCGTTCCGATTTCGCGGTCGGCGCCCACCGAGGACAGGGCCACCAGCCTGGGCACGTTCGCCGCGACCGCTGCGCGGGCCGTGGTCCCGGCAATCAGGTCGGCCAGCTCGAACAGGTCTTCGCGGTTGTAGTGCTGGGGGCTGACGACGTAGGCGCCCTG
Source organism: Duganella sp. BJB1802 (assembly GCF_013369445.1). Classification (NCBI taxonomy): domain Bacteria; kingdom Pseudomonadati; phylum Pseudomonadota; class Betaproteobacteria; order Burkholderiales; family Oxalobacteraceae; genus Duganella; species Duganella sp. BJB1802. The sequence goes on from NZ_JABWEF010000017.1 coordinate 32,887, forward strand.
AACCCGCGTGAGCGCCCTGGTCATCGAGGCCAGGTCTGTCAGGTCGGCCAGCGCGACCTCCGCGCCCCGTTCGGCCCAGACGCGGCCCTTGGCCGGATCGCGCACCACGACGCGCACGGATTGGCCGGCGCGCAACAGCGTATCGGCGGCAGCGGCGCCGGTACGGCCGGTCACGCCGAAGACAACGTAAGGAAGGGGGATGGAAGCAGTCATACAAAAATCTCCTTTAAAGACGAACCCGAAGGGTGCATGATTGCGCGACATGCATCAATGACATGAAAGACATAGCGAATATGCGCCAAGTGGATTTCTCTACGATCGACCTCAATCTGTTAAAGCTGTTCGAAGCGCTCGTCCGCGAGCGCAGCGTCACCCAGGCGGGCCTGCGCCTGGGCTTGAGCCAGCCGGCCGCCAGCCGCGCGCTGGGACGGCTGCGCACCATGCTGGGAGATCGCCTGCTGGTTCGCGGCAAGCTCGGACTGGAACTGACACCGCGCGGTGAGGCGCTGGCAGGTCCCGTCTCCAGGCTGCTGGACGATGCGAGAGGCATCGTCTCGCCCGCCGTCTTCGATCCCGCCTCCGCGACGGGGCGGATCACGATCGCCGCGCACGATCATCTGAGCTTGCTGGTCCTTGCCGGTTTGATGGAGCGCTTCGAACGATATGCGCCGGCGCTCAGTCTCCATATCGCACAACCCGTCGGAGACAACGTGCGGCTTGTCGAGCAGGGAACGGCCGATCTGGCGCTGGGCATCTTCAACGCGCTGCCCGGCAGTCTGTATCGGCGCGGCCTTTACACCGACAGCATGGTGTGCGTGGTGAGAGCCGGCCATCCCTGCGCAGAAGGAGGATTGAGCCTGGAGCGCTATCTGGCCCTGCGTCACGTTGCCGTGACCATTTCCGGCGTGGGCGAGAGCGCGGTCGACGTCGCCCTCTCGACATCAGGACTCACCCGTCACGTCGCGCTGCGCGTGCCGCACTTTCTGGCCGGTGCGATGCTGGTGGCCGACAGCGACATGATCCTCACATTGCCCAGCCGTTTGGCGCGCCGGCTTGCGGAGAGGCTTCCGCTCGCGCTCCTGGATTTGCCGCTGGACGTCGCGCCCCTGGTGCCGGCCATGATCTGGCACGAGCGCTTCCACGGCGATCCCGCCCATGCCTGGGCGAGGCAACAATTACTCGAGGTAGTGGCATCGCCTGGCTAAGCTCATCATCAACATCAGGGCCGCGCCGCGCCCATGTATTGAGAAACGATCGCATCGTAGGCGCCGTTGGCGCGAATGATCTTCAGCCCCGCATTGAAGGCGTCGCGCACGCGCGCATCGCGAAACACCGCCTTGCGCGGACTGTCCGGAAAAATCCTGTGAAAGGTCACCGCCTTCGTGGCATCGATCTGCGGGTCGAGCTTATTGCTGAAGTAGCGAAAAATCAAACGGTCCCCCACCACCACGTCGACCCTTCCGGTAAAGAGCAGCTTGTTTTGTGTGATCTGGGATGGCACCTCCCTGTAATCCGGATGGCCGCTCACGGTCAAGCGATAACGCTCGCCCAGCACCATGCTGGCGTTCTGGAATGCCACCACCGAATAGCCGGACAAGTCCTCGATCTGCCGAAGCGTCAAGCGCCGGCTGGTGAGCGTGGTCGCGACGTTTTGATAAACGATGTAAGGGTCGGTGAAAAAATCATGGCCGCCGATCCCTTCCGTCGTCGACAACATGCCGTCGAGCTGGCCGGCGCGCAACATCGCCAGTGCGCGCGTCTGCGGCAAACTCCGGCCCACCATCTTGTAACCGCCGGCCGCCATGGCCTGCCTGGCAATGTCGTAATCGAGGCCAGCGGTACCCGATTCCATGATGTAGGGTGGCTTGGGCAGCCCCATGCCGACCAACACCTCCGGCATGGCCGACGCTTGGGCACACGCATCGAAGCCCAGCGCGCCAGCGACAGCAAGCATGAACGACAAGAATCGCCATTCGCCCGGTTGCACTCGCAACTGTGGGGCACGCTGGAATGACATTTGGCCTCCCCAAAAAATGGACGGTGCAGGAATCAATTACCTTACACCAAGCAAAACGAAATGCATACTCCCAGGCCGGGTAAAAAATCTATACCACCTGGTACGTGCCGACGTAGCGCGCACGCGGGCGTATCATGCTGCCGTTGGCGATCTGCTCGGCGGCGTGCGCGATCCAGCCGGCCGAACGGGCGAGCGCGAACAAAATCTCTCCGGCCGCCGGCGGCCAGCCGCAGACCACGCTCATGGCCGCCAGCGCGAAGTCGGCGTTGGACGGCATGCCCAGACGCGTGGCGACGCGCTCGCCGATCGCCAGCGCACCGCCGGCTTGCGGCCACGCCGACATGCGCGCCAACAGGCAAGCGCCGCGTGGATCGCCTTGCGGGTACAGCGGATGCGAGAAGCCGACCACGCTAGGGTCGCGTCCATCGAACCAGGCGTCGACGTTGTCCGATGCGAGCGCCGTTTCCAGCATGGCGCGGATCATGGTGCTGCCGGCGCCGTGCTGGGGACCCGACAACGCGGCCAGGCCGGCACTGAGCGTGGCCGCCTGCCCGGCGCCGGTCGACGCGACACAGCGCACGGTGAAGGCGGAGGCGTTCAATTCATGATCGGCCAGCAGCACCAGCGCCGCGCGTATCCATTCGGTTTGCGCGGCGTCGGCTTGCCATGCCTGCGCCACTTGCAGGTGCAGCGGCTGCATCGACGGTGCGCGCTTCAGCAGCAACGCGGCCAGCACGCGCATCAACGCGGCGCCGGCGACGAAGTCGTTGCGCGCGGAGAGCGACTGCGCGCACACGGGCAGCATGCACATCGCCGCTTCCAACGGCGGCATGGATCGCGTGCTGTCGATGGCCGCCGCGACGCCTGCCGCGAACGGCGCGTGCGCGGCGTCGGCGAAGTAGTCGATGCCATTGTCGTCCCACAGCAGGCAGGCCACCTGCTCCAGCGTGGCGCCGTCGGCCAGCGCCAGCACGTCGTGGCCGCGATAATGCAGGCGGCCGTCGGCGATGCCGGAGATGCGCGTCTCCAGCACCGGCGTACCCCAGTTCATCGCGGCGGCAACCTTGTGCCCTCCGCGCTTGCCGTCTGCCTTGCGCGCGGCCAGCCGCAGCACCTCGTCGTGCGGATAGCGCTTGCTGCGGTCGGCCAGCGCGCCGCTGGGCGTCAGCATGCCCCGGCTGACGTAGGAGTACAGGGTGGCGAGGCTGACGCCCAAGATGCGCGCCGCCTCGGATGCGGACAAGTCTTTGTTCATCCACGTATTGTAATGTCGATTGCAGGAATCAAGATTGACCCGGCCGCCGGCGCACTTTTAGACTGCCGCCATGCCATCGCCATCCGACACCGCTTCGATCTTCCAGCCGCTGCGCCATGCGCGCTTCCGCCAGCTCTGGATGGCCAACCTGCTGTCCAACCTGGGCAGCCGCATGCAGGCCTTCGCGGCGGCATGGCAGATCGCCTCGCTGTCGCAATCGCCGCAGCTGACGGCGCTGGTGCAGACCGCGACCTGGGCGCCGATGCTGCTGTTCGCGCTGCCCGCCGGCGCGCTGGCCGATACGCTGCACCGGCCCACGCTGCTCTTTCGCAGCAACGCCGTGATGGCGGTGGCGGCCGTCGTGATGGCCTTGCTGGCCTACGGCGGCAGGCAGCCGGTGCCGGCCTTGCTGCTGCTGACCTTTGTGATGGGCGCCGGCATGGCGTTCACGATGCCGGCGTGGCAGGCGTCCATGTCGTCGCTGGTGCCGCCGCACGAGGTCGAATCGGCCGCCACGCTGAACAACCTGAGCTACAACCTGGCGGCGCTGGCCGGCCCGGCGCTGGGTGGCGTGTTGTTCCAGCTGTCCGGCGCGGGACCGCTGTACCTGTTCAACGCCGTGTCCTTCAGCGCGCTGCTGTGGATCTACCGTCAATGGCGGCCGGCCGATGCGACGCGCACTGCGACGCCGGCCACCAGCCACCACGGCATGGCCAGCGCGCTGCGCATCAGCTGCGCCTCGCCGCGCTATCGCTCGCTGCTGCTGTACGCGATCGGGATCTTCTTTGTGTCGGCGGCATTCGCAGCGCTGCTGCCGCTGCTGCATCCCGACGCCGGCACCTACGGCTCGCTGATGGGCGCGCTGGGCGCGGGCGCGGTGGTGGCAGCCGTCGTGCTGCCGGCCGTGCGCCGGCGCGCGGTCAAGCGCCTGGTGCTGGCCGGCGGCCTGGGCGTGTACGGCGCCATGCTGGCGACGCTCGGCCATGCCGCCTCGCAGCCGCTGCGCCTGCTGCTGGTGTTGATCGGCGGCGTGGCGTGGTCCGCCATCGTCACCACGCTCAACGGCGCGGCGCAGAAGGCCTTTCCCGACGCCGTGCGGGCCCGGACGCTGTCGGTGCACATCCTGGCGATTGCCGCCGGCCAGACCGTCGGCAGCGCGGCGTGGGGCATGCTGGCGGCGCGCTGCGGCATCGTCCCGACGCTGACGGCGGCAGGCGCGGCCACGCTGGCCTGCGCGGCGCTGGTGGCCGGCTCAAATGATTTTCTGGAGACCGTATGAACGACATCATCATCCGAACACTGCAAGCCGAGGACGCCGCGCCGCTGCTGCAATTCGAGCTGGAGAACCGGCACTGGTTCGAGCAGCACATCGCGCCGCGCCCCGCGGAGTTCTATACGCCGCAGGGCGTGCGGGACCATATCGGCCAGTACCTGCACGGACACGCGAACGGCACCTGGCATCCCTGCCTGATCCTGGACGGCCAAGGCCGCATCGTCGGCCGCGCCAACCTGAAGGACATCGACCGCCAGGCCGGCAGCGCCGAGGCGGGCTACCGCATCGCCCGCGACCACACGGGACGCGGCCTGGCCACGCGCGCGCTGCAACACCTGCTCGCGCTGGCGGATGGGCAGTGGCGGTTGCGGCAGGTGCTGGCCTACGTCGTCGACGGCAATCCCGCGTCGGCACGCGTGCTGCGAAAATGCGGCTTCGCACAAGAGGCGCGCATGGCCGGCATGGACCGCATCGCCGGAACCCTGCGCAACGGCCGTCAATTTATCCGCCTGCTCCCCTGAGACTTTGGCGCCATACTGGTGTAAGCTTGTCATCAAATAGCGAGCAACGCGATACGGAGACAAGCAGATGGCAGGACAGCACAGCGGATGGAACCGGCTGCTTGGCGCGGCTTGCTGCGCGCTCGGCGTGGCGGCCGCCCTGCCCGCCCAGGCCATCGTGCTGCGCACCGCCGCGCAGGAAGGCACCGAGCCCAAGTTTGTCGCCGATGGCAAGGACGGCGTGACCGGCTTGTGCGTCGACATCCTGCGTGCCGTCGAGCAGATCGAACCCTCGCTGCGCTTCGTCGGCGACCAGCGCTGGAAGCCGCTGATACGCGCCTTCTCGGAACTGGAGACCGGCCAGCAGGACGTGCAGTGCGCCATGCAGCGCACCGCCGAACGCGAGCGGCGCTTCCACTACCTCGGCCCGGCGCTGTACACCATCGAATACCATTTCCTGGCGCGCGCGCAGGACACCGTCAGCATCACCCAGTGGGACGACGTGCGCCGGCTGGCGCCCGACAACATCGTGCTGATCAACCGTGGCTTCGCGGCCGGCGACGTTCTGGCCCGGCTGGGCGGCATCGAGGTGGACGCCAACTCCACCAACCCGCAACTGAATCTGCAAAAGCTGATCGCCGGCCGTGGACGATTGTTTTTCCATCGCGGGCCAGGACTGCAACGGCTGCTGGCGCGCACCGGCACCGTCGACAAGGTACGCATCCTGCCGCAGGTGATGTACAGCGCCAAGCTGTATTTTGTGACCAGCAAAAAGCTGGCGACCTTCATCACCGATCGCCTCGAGCGGGCCTTGTTCCAGCTCGAAAAAAACGGCGAGCTGGAACGGCTGATCCGCAAGTGGGATTGACATGCGGCGCGCCTTGCCGGCCCTGTTGGCCTTGCTGCTGTCGACCACGGCGCATGCCCAGTCCGGCGAACTGACGGTGCCGCTGGCGCCGCAGCAGGCGCAGCAGGCGATCCTGCAGGCGGTGCAGCGCATCCCGGCGCAGCAGGAGGCGCACCGGCGCTACCGCATGGCCCTGCCCTACGGCGCGCCGCTGTTCCCGCCCGACACCGACCTGGCGCTGGCGCCGGCCGGCGCAGCGTTGGCCGCGTGGCTGCGCCTGCCGGCGGAACAGCGCCGCCACGATGTGCTGATCGTTCCCGATGTCGACTACTACTGGAACGCCGAGGGGCGCCGGTTCTCCTGCCAGTTCATCGTGCACGTGCAGGCCGCGGATGGCCGGTCGCGGCTGGCCGTGCTGCAGGTGCGGCCCACGGTCTACGCCGGCAAGTCCTTCAAGCTGCTGGGCCGCACCGGACCCGGCATGTATCTGGACCTGCGGCCCGCCGCGCCGTCAGCCCAGAGCGGCGCGGAACTGCGCGCCTTTCTGGCGTCGGCGCTGCCCCAGCCACAATAACGGCAAGCCCGCCGCCAGCAGCCACAAGGTGCCCGGCAGCGGCACGCCCGTCACCGCCAGCGTGACCGACAGCGGCGCCAGCTGCAGGTCCGACACTTGCAGGAAGGTGCCGCCGGCCAGCGGATCGCCGCTCCACCACTCGCCCGACAGGCTGAAGCTGCCGCTGTCGCTCATGCCAGGCAGGGCGAACGAAAAAATCTGCAAGCCGTACAGCCCAGCGTGCGTGCCCGCATCGAAGGCGACGGTGGCACTCGTGCCCGGCGCCAGCGTCGGGAAGTCGAAGTAGCTGGCGTCCGGCGTGCCGATGCTGAACGAGGTGGCGTTCAGCTGCGTCGGCACGAACCAGTTCAGCGGATCGGTGTTGACCAGCTGGTAGCCCCACCCCACAGTGTCGCCGGGATGGCCGGTCAGCGCGCCGCCGGCCGGCAGCGTGGCGAAGGTGAACACGATGGGCGCGGCCTGCGCGGCCTGCGTCCACGACAAGGAACACAGCAGCGTGTTCAACAGCAGCGCGGCCAGCGCGCAAAAGGATCTGGGTTTCATGGCGGTTGCTCCGGTTATTTCGGGATGACGGATTGGGCCTGCGAGTAGGCGTAGATCACGCCGTTCAGGTCGGTGACGCCGCCATTCTCGATCACGCTGAAGCGCTGCACCGTGGACGGCACGTTGAAGGTCAGCCGCACGGTGAAGAAGCTGCCGACGTCGACGTTCGGCGTGATCATCGGCAGCGCCGGCGACAGCGCGGTGTTGAGCGTGACGGTGCCGGTGCCGGCCAGCGTGCGCAGCGACAGCGAGGACAAGGTCATGTCACGCGCCGTGCCCACGCCGATGTTGGTGAGCCGCACATCGATGCCGATCATGCCGGGCGCCACGGTTTCCTGGCCGACGATGGCGGCGGTGAAGTCGGGCCGTCCCGGCACCTGTGCCGCACCGGTGACGAACACCGTCAGCGATGCGCTGTTGTGCACGGTGGCCACGCTGGTGCTCTGCGCCGACACGGTGATGCTGTCGGAACCGCCGATGCGCGCACCGGCCGGCGGCATGAGCGTGACGGCCACGCTGGCGCTCTCGCCGGTGGCCAGCGTCAGCACGCTGGGCGAGACGCCGGTGATGTAGTGCTGGTCGTCGGTGGCGCTGACGCCGAAGCTGCCGGCCGGGCCGTCGTTGCGCACCCGGTACAGCAGCGTGGTGCTCACGCCGGGGCGCAGGTCCTGGCGCGACGGCGGCGTCACCGACACCGTCTGCGGCTGCACCATCACGCTCACCAGCCGCTGATAGGCGAAGCCGGAACTGTCGGTGCCGGTGGCGTAGGCGACGAAGGCCTCGTTGGGCACGGTCAGCGCGCCGAAGAACTTGCCGCCGTCGGTCTGGTCCTGCTCCAGCGGCAGCGGCGCCAGCAGGTCGAAGTTCTTGCGGCGCAGCTGGAACTGCGGCGCGCTGGCGATGCCGGTCAGCGCGGCGATCGCGTACAGCGACTGGCCCGGTCCCGGTTCGCCGTCGATGGTCAGCAGGCCCTGGTGCGGCGGCTGTGCACCGAAGCGGGCCAGCTTGAAGGAGTTGAACGCCAGGTCGGCCACGCCGTTGACGTTGACGTAGGTCTGGTCGGACGAGCCGCTGATGTCCAGCTTCCAGGCGCCGCGCGGCGGGCTGTCGATGGAGATGATGACGCCGCTCGACAGGCTCAGGTAGCGGGTGGCGTTGGCGGCGGTGATCGCCACGCCGTCCGGCCGCGTCAGCGTGACCACCGGCTGCACGCCCTGCACGGTGCCGCTGACCGACACCGTCAGCCGGCTCATGCTGCTGTCGACCGGCACCTTGTAACTCTTCGCGCTGGCGTAGGTGTCGACCAGCGACAGCAGCTGCACCACGTTGTTGCGCGCCACCAGGTCGGCCAGCTGGGTGACGGTGCCGGCCTCGCCGCCGAACAGGAAGAACACCTGGCCACCGGTCTCGGCCGCCGCCTGCAAAAAGCCCGGCGTCAACGGCGAGCAGCTGCCGAACAGGATGGGATAGATCTTGATGTCCTTGCTCTTGGCCAGGCTGATGACGGCGCCGGCCAGGCCGGCGTCCTTGGCGCTGGCGTCGGTGTACATGAACAGGTCGCCGCCGGGGTCGGCCAACGACAGGCCGTTGTACATGCCGGTCATGGCCAGCTCGGGGCAGTCGCCGCCGCCCGAGGCGCCCAGGCCGCCGATGGCGCCCTTGAACAGGCCGGCGTCGTTGGTGGCGATGGTGGGGCCGGTGAACGGGTCGTTGAACGGCGCCAGCACGTACTGCAGCGGTTCCTCGTCGGTGCCGAGGCGGGCGTCGACGATGCTGGTGGCCGAGGCGCGCACGCCGGCGATGATGCCACCCATGCTGCCGGTGGTGTCGATGGCGAAGGCCAGCGTCGGGCCGGCGCCCAGCAGCGCCTTCAGCTGGGCCGGCGTGATCTCGGCCTTGATGTCCTCGACGAACTGCTGGGTGGCGGCGATGGCGGCCGACGCCGCCGTGTTGTGGTAGCCGCTGTGCGGCGAGATGTCGCAGTACAGCGTGTCCTTGTTGATGCCTTCGCGGAAGTAGCCGAGCGGGTCGCTGGACGGCGAGCTCTTGTCGAGCGGGCCGCCGTGGCTGCACTTGAAGGCGCCCGGCTTGACGCGGTCCTCGCCGCCGTAGTACCCGCTGGTGAGCAGGCTGCCGGTCAGGTTGGACGAGTTGGCGCAGAACAAGCCGGTGTCGGTGAAGCCGGCGCAGGTCGGCGTGGCCGGGCCGGCGAAGGGCAGCGCGCCGGGCCGGCCGACGCCGGGATGGGCGCCGCTGTTGCCCTGCTCGACCCAGTTGCTGTGCGAATAGAAGTCCTGGATGGTGTGCAGCGCGCTGCCGAGGTTGTCGCGCGCGCCGGTGGCGTTGATCGGGTCGCTGCGCAGCGCGTCCAGCACGTTCTGCTTGAGCGTGGCCAGGCGCAGCTGGGCGCCGGCCGCGTTCTCGCCGTCGAAGTGCTTGGCCGAGCTGGTCTGGTCCTCGTCGACCTTGGCGTCGGCCTCGATGATCTGGTCCAGCGCCTTTTGCATCGACGCGGTCAGCTTGGGCACGGCGAAGTAGCGCTTGTCGAGCTCCTCGATGCCGCGCTGGGTGATGTCCTGGTGGGTCAGGCTGCCGGCCGACTTGGACGTGATGAAGCAGACAAAACCGTTCTTGGGACAGAAGGCGTTGCCGGGAACATTGACCAATAACAATAATGAGGCCAATAACAGGGTGGGAGCATTGCGCATACGATATCCTTTCCCATGCGTGGAAGCACCAGTCCGCGCCAAGGCGGACACGCGGCGAGGTGACGCATATATCGTGCCCCGCCCCGCTCCGCCTTTGGAATCAAGCGATTGGCGCGCGCCGGGCGGGCGGCGCGCACTTCACTGTCAAGTTCGCCGACAGGCTTATACTTTCCCTGCCGATCAATTCGACGCCGCCGCGGGAGGACCGATGTTGCCGATGACGAGACCGAGGCCGGCCGCGCTGCTGCTGGCGGCCTGCCTGCTGCTGCCGCCGGCCTCCGGGGCGGAGCCGGTGGTGTTGCGGGTGGCCGCGCAGGAAGGCACGGAGCCCAAGTTCATCGCGGACGGCAAGGATCACATCATCGGCCTGTGCGTGGACATCTTCCGCGCCATCGAGCGCATCGACCCCGGCCTGGTCTTCGTCGGCGACCAGCAGTGGATGCCGCTGATACGCGCCTATCACGAGGTGGCGGTGCAGCAGCGCGACGCGCTGTGCGGCGTGCAGCGCACGGAGGAGCGCGAACAGCGATATGTGTACCTGGATCCGCCGTTGTTCTCCATCCACTACATGCTGCTGGCGCGCACCGGCGACGACGTGGCGATCCGGGACTGGGACGATGTGCGCAAGCTCGGCAAGGACGGCGTGGTGCTGGGCAACCGCGGCTACGCCACCACCGATTTCCTGATCGCGCAGGGCGGCTTGCAGATCGACGCCAGCGCCACCAGTCCGGCCATGAACGTGCAAAAGCTGGTGGCCGGACGCGGCCGCTTCTTCCTGCACCGCGCGCCGGGACTGGCCCGCCTGATCGCCAGCGCCGGCGCCACCGGCAAGGTCAGGATACTGCCGACGGTGATGTCGACCGCGCAGCTGTACATGGTGATGGGCCGGCACATCGATCCGGCTGTGGTGGCGCGCGTGCGCGGCGCGATCGAGCAGATGGAGAGAACAGGCGAGCTGGCCCGCCTGCTGAAGAAGTGGGACTAGCCGCCGGGTCTACAGCGGCGCGCCCAGCGACTTCAAGTGCTGGACGGCGTTGCCGTTCTTCGGATCGAGTTGCAGCGAGCGCTGGTAATGCTGGATAGCCAGCGGCTTGTCCTGCGCCGCCTCGTAGGCCTCGGCCAGGCTGTCGTGGGCGTTGCCGCTGTCCGGATGCAGCGTCGCCGCCAGCTTGAGCACGGCGATGGCGCCCTGCTTGTCGCCGGTGCGCAGCAGCTGGTAGCCCCAGAAGTTGAGATTGCTCTCGCTCACTTCAAATTTCGGCTCTTGCTTGCGCATCTTCTCGTACACCTGCTGGATGTCGGCGAAGCCGGACTTGGCCGCTTCGTGCGCCAGCATTTCCAGCGTCGGCGGCGCACCTTCCGACAAGTGGGCCGCCACCGTCAGCAGATGGTCCGGTACGCCGTTCTGCTTAGGAGGCTTGGACAGGAAGGCCTTGGCGGATGCCTGCCCCTTCAGGTAGGCGTCGAGGAACTGCAGCGTGTAGCGCGCCATCCAGCCGTGGGACTGGCTCACCTCGGCCGGCGTGTACTCGTTGTAGGAACTGTCGTCCATGAAGCGCAGCGCCTCGGACGCGAAGGCGAAGTGCTCCATCGCCGGCAGCGTGACGGTGTAGACGTCGGAATATTTCAGCTCGTTGAGGAAGCTGGCGTTGGGCTTGTTGCGCCTGGCGAGATCCTCCAGCGAACGGGGACGCGCGGCCAGGAACAGCATCGGCACGGCCACGCGCGCCGGCTGTACGTACTTGGCTTCCTGCACGCGCTCCGGCCAGTAGCGCACCGAGCCGTCCAGGTTGACCAGCGCCTTGACGCGGCTGTCGCGCGCGGCGACGAAGACGTTGGAGATGCCGCCCCAGCTGTAGCCGGCGACCGCGATGTGGCCGGTGTCGGCCTGCGGCAGCGTGTGGGCGTAGCCGATCAGGAAGGCGATGTCGCCGGCCTGCGCCTCGATGCCTTCCAGGTCGTCGCTCATGCCGCGCCCGTGGGCGCCCATGCTGGGACTGGCGATGACGATGTAGCCGTGGCTGGCCAGGTACTCGCACAGGTCGACGTTCTCGTAGGTCTTGGCGCTGAAGCTGGGGGCGTAGATCACCACAGGGAACTTGCCGGCGGCCGGTTTGGCGTCGCGCAGCGCCCACATGCGGCGCGTCATCTCCTCGCGCGCGCGGGCGGCGCCGACCGGCGAGTCCTTCAGGCGGGAGTCGACATCGGCGGCGATGGCCGCCTCCGTGTTGTCGAAGCGCTCCTCGCTGGCGCCGAGGCGGAAGTAGTCGCCATAGACCATGGCCTTGCCGGACTTTTGCGCCGGATACCAGATCACGGTCTGCATCGGCCGCGCGGTCTCGCCGCTCACGGGCTTGCCGGTGACGATGTCGTATTGGCCGAGATAGCCGCGCGCGTAGTCGTACTGCTCGACCACGCGCAGGCCGACGCTGTGCGGTCCCGGCGTCACATCGAAGCTGAAGTTGGAGGCGGCCTGGCTCACGCCAGCGGTGAAGGACAGGATCAGGGTCAGCAGAAGACGCATGCTCACTCCCCCAGCATGCGGGCGTTGCCGGAGACGCGGATCGAGCTGCCGGCCTGGCCGGAAATCTCCACCCGCAAATGGCAGGGCGCGCCCATATCCTCGCCCTGGATGATGTCGATGGCGCCGCCGTGCGGCCAGTCGAGGTCGCGCAGATAGCCGCCCAGCGCGGCCGCCGCGGCGCCGGTGGCCGGGTCCTCGTACACGCCGCCGGAAGCGAAGGGATTGCGCGCATGGAAGCGCTGCAGCGTCTCCGCGTGCACCAGCGAAATCGTGGCCAGGCCGTGATCGCGCATCAGGTCGCGGCCGTCGGCCAGCTGGTAGCGCATCGCGCTCAGCCGGGCGCGGCTGGCCAGCGCCAGCACCAGGTGGTTGGCGCCGCCGTTGGCGATGGCCGGCGGAATGCGATCGTCCAAGTCGGCATGGCGGTAGCCGAACAGCGCCAGCGCGGCCGTCACCAGCGCGGCCGGGGCCGGCGCGCTGGCGGTGGCCGGCGACTGCAGCGCGGCGCTGCCCTGCCCGTCCTTGCTCTGCGCCTCGACGGTGACGCGGGCATGGTTGGTGGTCAGCGGGAAGACGCCGTCGCCGTTCTGCTGCGCCAGCACCGTGCCCAGCGCGATGGTGGCGTGGCCGCAGAACGGCACCTCGCCGTCCGGCGAGAAATAGCGCACGCGCCAGCCGTCGCCGGTGGGCGCGGCAAACACGGTCTCGGAGTAGCCCATCTCGGCGGCGATGCGCTGCATGGCGGACTCGTCCGGCAGCGCGGAACGGATCATGACGCCGGCCGGATTGCCGCCCTGCCCGCCGGCGGTGAAGGCGGCGACTTTGTGGATCTTGGTGATGGTCTGCATAGATGGCTACTCCACGGTTGAGGATGGATACTTGATTGACAGCAATTGGAGATTTGGTCACTATCGGCGCTTCACCGACTTTGCAGCGACCTCGTCATGACTATACCGCGACTTTCCATTTTTGCCATATTGTTTTCGGCAGGCCTGGCCGGCGGCAGCGCCGCTTACGCCGCCGACGCGCCGGCCGCCCGACACGCGATCACCCACGAGGACGTATGGCTGATGAAACGGGTCGGCGCGCCCGTGCCCAGCCCGGACGGCAAGTGGGCCGTGTTCTCCGTCACCGATCCGGCCTACGACAGCAAGGAACAATGGTCGGACCTGTGGATCAAGTCGCTGACCGACGACACGCCGGCGCGCCGCCTGACCTTCAGCAAGGGCGGCGAGAGCGGCGCGGTGTGGTCGCCGGACAGCAGGCAGCTGGTGTTCGTGGCCAAGCGCGACGGCGACGACGCGGCCCAGCTGTACCGCATCGACGTGGCTGGCGGCGGCGAGGCGCAGCGCCTGACCACGCTGACGCTGGGCGCGCGCCAGCCGAAGTTCAGCCCGGACGGCGCGCAGCTGCTGTTCGTCAGCGACGTCTACCCCGGCGACTCGAGCGAGGACGACGTCAAGAAAAGCGCCAAGGAACGCAAGGACCGCAAGTACTCGGCGCGCGCCTACGAGACCTTCCCGCCGCGCTACTTCGACAAGTGGCTCGACGATAAAAAGGTGCGGCTGTTCGTGATGGACGCGGCGGCCGGCGCCAAGCCGCGCGACCTGCTAGCCGGCAGCAAGCTGGCGGCGCTGCCGGGCTTCGGCGGCGGCCAGGGCGACGAGGGCCAGTCGCTGGACGCGCTGTGGTCGCCGGACGGCAAGGCCGTGGTGTTCGCGGCCTCGACCAATCGCGACGAGGCCGCCCGCGCGGCCGGCTACACGCAGATCTACAGCGTGCCGCTGGCCGGCGGCGAACCGGCGCAGCTGACCCGGGACAAGCACAGCTACGGCAGCCTGAAGTTCAGCGCCGACGGCAGGACGCTGTTCGTCCTGACCCAGGCCGAGGAAGAAGGCAAGGTCTACGACGTGACGCGCCTGGCCAGCTTCGCCTGGCCGCTGACGCAGCCGGCGCCCAGGATGCTGACGGCGTCCCTGGACCGCTCGATCTCGCGCTTCGCACTGCCGGCCGGCACCAGCCGCGTCGTGTTCAGCTACGAGCACGCGGGCCTGGAGCAGCTGCATTCGATCAACTACGCGGGCGGCGACCTGCGCGACGAGGCGTCGCCCGCGACCGGCAGCATCGGCTCGCTGGCGGCCGGCGGCAAGGCCATGGTGGGCGTGTGGGAATCGTCGGTCAATCCGCCCGAGGTGTACGCCTTCGGCAACGGCGCGCCCAAGCGCCTGACCGCGTTCAACACCGAACGCGCCGCCAGCATCGACTGGCAGGCGCCCGAACACTTCTGGTTCAAGGCCAGCGACGGCCGCATGATCCACAACATGCTCGTCAAGCCGGCCAATTTCGACCCGGCCAAAAAGTATCCGCTGTTCGCGGCGATCCACGGCGGCGCGGCCAATATGTGGCGCGACCAGTTCGTGATCCGCTGGAACTACCACCTGCTGGCGCAGCCGGGCTACGTGGTGCTGCTGACCGACTACAAGGGCTCGACCGGCTACGGCGAGGAATTCGCGCGCGCCATCCAGGGCGATCCGCTCAAGGGGCCGGGCGACGAGATCAACGAGGCGGTGGACGAGGCGGTCAAGAAGTTCGGCTACATCGACGGCGGCCGCCTGGCGGCCGGCGGCGCCAGCTACGGCGGCCACCTGGCCAACTGGCTGCAGGCGACCACCACGCGCTACAAGGCCTTCGTGTCGCACGCGGGCGAGATGGACCTGGTGATGCAATGGGGCAGCAGCGACAGCATCCACGGCCGCGAGGTCAACAGCGGCGGCCCGGTGTGGGGCGACCAGGCGGTGTGGCACGAGCAGAGTCCCGTGATGCAGGGCGGGAACCACGCCAAGGGCACGGGCTTCACCACGCCCATCCTGATTTCGGTGGGCGAGCTCGATTACCGCGTGCCGGCCAACAACGCGCTGATGAACTACGCGACCCAGCATCGCCTGAACGTGCCGGCCAAGCTGCTGGTGTTCCCGGACGAGAACCATTGGATTTTGAAGGGCGAGAACAGCCGCTACTTCTACAGCGAGGTGCACGGCTGGCTGGCCAGGTACCTGAAGTAAGACGAAAAAAAACCCCCGTCCGCACTGAATACGCTCAGCCGGACGGGGGTTTTTTATGCTTGCGGAATTACGCTTGCTTGCGGCGGCGGGCCAGGCCCACCAGCGCCAGGCCGGCGATCATCATCGCGTAGGTTTCCGGTTCAGGCACGGCGGTCACCGAGTTGATCCATGCGATGTGCGAGTAGGTCGCGGTGGAACCCGACAGGTCGCCATAGCTGGAACCATTCAGCGACGCATTGTCGCAGTCGGTCATGCCGCCGATCAGGTTGCAAGCGCTGGTACCTTGCCAGCCCCACGAGTGCACGCCCGACAGCAGCCATTCGGTGCCGTTCCAGACGAAATCGCCGCCACCCGAGTCGCCGCCGGCGATCAGGCCTTCCTTCGCGCCCAGGCCGGTGCCGCTGGTCCACTTGTTACCGGTGATATCGCCGATGCGACCCAGCGTGTTGTTGTTGGCTTGACCGCTGTCGAAATCGCTCATGTAGGTGGCGCCAGCCGCGTAATCCGCAGGATTGTAGCCCCAGCTGGCATCTTTGTCGCCGACCGCTTTATTGAACGTCTTGCTGTCGACGTCAAAGGTGTTGTAAGCGTAGTGGCCGTAGCCACCGTCGTTCCAATTGGTGGCCGCGTTGGTGGTGGCTTTCTGGGTGGTGCCATAGCCGGCCATCAGGTAATCCTTGCCGACGTCGTTGGTCGTGCTCAGGTGATAGCCGTTGATGCCGGTGACCGCGGTGTCCAGTTTCAGGATCGCGATGTCGGCGCCGGTGTCAAGCTGGCCGGTCCAGGCCTTGTTGACGTAGGCGTTGCCGACCGAAACGTTGCGCGTCACGGCGGCGCTACCGGCCTGCCAGCCGAACTGCACGGTCATTTTGCTGAAGTCATCGGCGCAATGGGCGGCGGTCAGCACGTACTGGCCGCCGGCCAGCAGCGAACCGGAGCAGGCCCAGTTGCCGCCCGAATTGCTGAAGCTCAGACGGGCAACGCCGTCCAGCGCGCCAGCGACGCCGTTAAAGCTCTGGCCCGCGGTGAAGCGCCAGTTGCTCACTGCCGAGGTGTTGCCGGTCAGCGGCTCCAGCCCCTTGTACGAGTGGACCAGGTTATCGGTCATGTTCGCGTTGGATGCTTGGACTGCGCCGGCGGCCAACAGGGCTGCGGCCACCGCGGCCAGCTTGAATTGTTTGGTTTGGAAAATCATGAATACTATCCTTACTTTTTAGGTTTCTTGTAGAAAGTTATAGGGCCCTGAATAGCAACCGCAGCCATCATCACCGAAGTGCATCCCAGATGGCTGTGGTAGGAAAAGCAATATAACATTGTTCTTTTGCGCACGAAACTTGTTGTAAGAATATTTATTTTTGCTCTACTTTCTTGATAATTGTTACGATTTGTGACAGATATTGCAGAGCTCGCCTAAAGATAGTTGAAACTCAATCCACAATTGTTGACGTGGATCAATTCCCTATCGTCAGGCGACGCTCCCCTCTCCCACCTAGTTGAAGCTGAGCCCGCTGCTGCTGGCGTTGCTCAGCGTCTTGGCCTTCAGGTCGATCGTGAAGTGGTCGCTGGGCTTGCCCGAGCCCAGGCCCTTGAGGATCGCAAACACCTGCTTGAACTGGTTCTGGAACAGCACGTGCACCGGGTTCTGGTCCGACGGCAGGTCGCCGATCTTAACGATCGCGGCCGGCGCCGCCGGGAACGCCGCCATCAACACCTTGTACTGCGCCACGCGCTCGGCGCCCATGTCGCGCAGCGCCAGTTCGCCGGCGTACACGGTGCGGTGGAAGTCGCCGTAGAACTCGTAGGCGCTGATCTTGGCGAAGTCGGCCAGCTTGAGGTTGGCGGCGGCGGCGATCTGCTCGGCCTTGGCGGTGGCGGCGGCCCAGTCGGCCGTCAGCTGGCTGGCGGCGACACCGCCCTCGGCCACGGTGCCCTTGGCGGCGCAGGCGGCCGTGATCGGCAGCACGCCCGGATTGTCCTTCAGCTGCGCCAGCGTGACCTTGGTCTGCAGCTGCGACAGGATCAGCATCTGGCGCGCGTCCAGCGACATCGCCGCTTCCTTCATTTCGCACGGCCAGTAGTCGCCCATGAAGCGCAGGCGCGACAGTTCGCCGAAATAGGTGCGGGTGAATTCGCCATACGATTTGGTGTCGAGGATGCCGCGGTTCCAGCGCTTGGCGATGTCGGCCGCCGCCACGCTGCCCTGCAGGTAGTCGTACTCGGCCTGGTACAGCGGGAACAGCTCGTTGTAGCGCGGGACGCTGTTCAACGCCACGGTCTGCACATCGATCTGGTCCTTGCTCTGGTAGCTGACAATCTTGTAGGCGGCGCCGAACACGGCCAGCGAGGGCGACTGCACATTGACCAGATAGTTGCCCGCCGCGTCCTTGTAGTCGTTGGTGCCGTTGAAGTGCATATGGCCGCCCATGTGCAGCGGCAGGCCGGTGGCGGCCAGCGCGGCGGTGGTGGAAGCGTCCGGCATGCGCGAGACCTGGAACGCGCCCGGCTTGAAGACCGCCTTCATGGCGCCGGTCTGGTTGGCGTAGAAGTCCATGGTCGGATAGTGCGAGAAGGCCATCAGCTGCTTGCCCTGCGCCTTGGCGCGCTCGGTCACCGACTTGATCCATTCCATCTGGTGGATCTTGTGCGTCTGCACCTTGTTCCAGCCCGCGTCGCCGGCGCCGTCGTAGCCCTTGAACGAGGCCGGATTGGCCGGATCGAACTTGGCGTTGGGCACGTGCACATTGGCGTCCAGCGCCAGCAGCCAAATGCCCTTGACCGGCTCGACCAGGTAGCTGGCGTCGATGATGTTGCCGCAGCGGGTGTAGGACTTGCCCAACCGGGCTTCGCCGGCCGCCTTGTAGCTGCCGCCCTCGCCTTCGGCGCAGATTTCAAACTGGCGCTTGCCCAGGTCGGCCGCGGCGGTGGCGGCGGCATAGCTGTACTTGCCGTCGGCGTATTTGGTGAACGGGGTTTCCCAGTAGACGTCGTTCTGGTTCGGCATGTAGCCGAAGTCGGCCAGCTTGGTCAGCAGCTTTTCATAGCCCTGCTCCATCAGCTGGTTGGTGCAGACGACGGCCGGATCCTTGGCCTTGCAGGCGGCCGCGCCGGTGGCGTAGATTTTCTGTTCCTTGCCGTCGCGGGTCAGGAAGTCGTTCTTGCCGGCCTCGTCGTTGTCGAACGGCTCGTTCGGATCGTGGTTGCCCGGCGCGATGAAGAAGCGCATGCCCTTGGCCTGGTACTCGTGCAGGATGTCGGCGATGCCGTCGATGTTGATCGGCTGGGCATCGTCGGAGATGTCGCCCGGGAGCGCCACCAGGCGCAGGCCCTTGCCATACGCATCGTCCAGCGCGCCGCGAAAGGCGAAGTAGTTTTCGTTGAACAGCCGGGTCGAGGTCAGCTCGGCGTACATGGTGCGGATGGTGGCGTTCCTGCCGTCCTTGGTCGGGATGCCGGCGAAATTGGGGTTCTTCAGGTCGCCGTAGATGTTCTCGAAGTGGACGTCGCTCATGAAGGCGACCGCGGTCGGGTTGAAGCCGTTGCCGGGGTTGGTCTCGGTGATCGGCACGCCGTCGCTGCCGCAGGCGGCCAGCAACGAGGTCATGGCGGCGGCCGCGATCAGCTGGCCGCCGGGGAAGGCAAAACGCATACAAACTCCATCAGGCTGTTAAGGTCGAGCGCATTGTTGCACCGGCGCATGACAGCCTGATTACATTTTGGGAGCGCTTCCAGCGTGGTGTCGTCGCGTCAGGCGCTGGCCTTGGTTGGGGGAGCAAGCGGGACGCCCGCCGCCGCCACGGCCGGCTTGCGGATCAGCAGGATGAGACCGGCGGCCACCAGGCAGGCGGCGCCGGCGGCGAACAGCGCCGGGTTATAGGTCAGCATCATGGTGCGGACGCGGCCGGCGCCGTAGGCGGCCACGGCCGCGCCCAGCTGATGGCCGGCGAACACCCAGCCGAACACCATGCCGGCCCTTTCCTTGCCGAAGGTGGCGCCGGCCAGCCGCACCGTCGGCGGCACGGTGGCGATCCAGTCCAGGCCGTAGAACATGGCGAACAGCGACAGCCCGTACAGCGTGAATTCCGAATACGGCAGCCAGAACAGCGACAAGCCGCGCAAGCCGTAGTACATGAACAGCAGCTTGCGGTTGTCGTAGCGGTCCGACAGCCAGCCCGAGGCGATGGTGCCGACCAGGTCGAAGGCGCCCATCATCGCCAGCACCGAGGCGGCCGGCACCGCCGACAGGCCGGCGTCGCCGCACAGCGAGATGAAGTGGGTCTGGATCAGGCCGTTGGTGCTGAGGCCGCAGATGAAGAAGGTGCCGAACAGTATCCAGAACACGCGGTTGCGGGCGGCCTCGGCCAGCACCTTGAACGGCGTGGCGAAGGTCACGCGCATCGGCGCGGCGGGCGGCGCCACCGGCGCGATTCCCGTCAGGGGATCGGCCGGCGCGCCGTACGGGGCCAGGCCGACTTCGCCGGGACGGTTGCGCATCAGCAGGAACACCAGCACGGCCACGATGGCGCAAGCGAGCAGCACCGGAATCACCGCCATGCGCCAGCCGTAGTGCTCGATCAGCCAGGCGCCGACCGGCAGGAACACCAGCTGGCCGGTGGCCGAGCTGGCCGTGAGCACGCCCACCACCAGGCCGCGCCGGGTGTCGAACCAGCGGGTCGAGACGACGGCGCTGAGCACCAGCGCGGTCATGCCGGAACCGACGCCGAGCATGATGCCCCAGAACAGCACCAGCTGCCAGAACTGCGTCATGCGCGTGGCCAGCGCCAGGCCGCTGGCGACCAGCGTCAGCGCGGTGACGACCACGTTGCGCAGGCCGAAGCGTTCCATCAGGATGGCCGCGAACGGCCCCATCAGGCCGAACAGCACGAAGCGCACCGCCAGCGCCGACGAGATCTGCTCGACATCCCAGCCGAACTCCTTCGACAACGGTTGCAGCAGCGCGCCGGGCAGGCCCAGCGCGGCCGACGAACTGAGCCCGGTGAGGAAGGTGATGGCGACGATCACCCAAGAAAAGTGCAGGCCGCGGCCTTGCAGCCAGCGGGATAAAGGTATGGCGAACATGCGGCTCCTCGCGTCATGGGGGCGCGCGGAAGCGCACGCTGGCCCCGATCTTAAATGACGATCATAATGAATGCAAGCAAAAAAAAGGGACCGCGGCGGCGGTCCCCTGCGGCAAGCGGGGGATTACTTGATGCGCAGCGAGCTCTGCACCTTGTTGACGCCCTTGACGTTGCGGGCCACATCGACGGCCTTGTCCACCTCCGCCTGCGACGGCACGAAGCCGCTCAGCATGACGGTGCCGTTGGTGGTTTCCACGTGCACGTCCAGCGATTTCAGGGCGGGCTCAGCCAGCAGTTCGGACTTGACCTTGGTCGTGATCACGGAATCGGCCACGGTGTCCTTGGCCATTTCGCTCTTCTGCCGGGTTTCGCAGGACGCCTTGTCGGTGCCGGTCATGGTGCTGCAATCGATGCCGGTCTGGGCGACGTCGGCCATTTTCTTGCCGGCCTTGGCATCGTTGATGGCGGCCACGTGGGTCGATTTGGCGGTGCTCAGGCAGCTGTCCTTCTCGGCGCCGGTCTGCGGAGCGCACTTGGCCTTGGCCAGGTTGTAGTCGGCGTCCGCCACTTCGGTCTGGGCCTTTTGCACCGAGCGCTTATCGTTCCTGTATTGCATGGTGGCGGTGGCCTCGCTGTTGGCCCGGGCCACCTTGGCCTGCTCCACGCAGATATCCTTGGCGGTGCCCGATTGCGCATCGCAAGCCGCCTTGGCGCTCTTGTAGTCGATCTCGGCCTGCTTGGTGGCCGCCTTGTAGGCGACGGAATCGTTGTTGGGGGTGGCGGCGAAGCTGGCGCTGGTCGCGGCGGCCAGCACGATGAAGAGTAATTTGTTCATGATGTGTCCCTTGTGTGGTGGTTGGTGGACACATTAAACGCCGCCCGGAGACCCTGCTCTGTGCGGGAACGTACAGAGTTACGGATGTTTACTCGTCGCGCAACAGGCCCTGGCGCCACAGGCTCGCCGCCTGTTCGAACAGGGGCTGGGCAGGGTCGAAGGCGGCGCCGCTGGGCGCCAGCTGCAACCACGCCAGCGTGCCGTGCGAACCGGCCGTGCCGGCGGTGGCGGGCTGGCGCACCTGCCGCATCCAGGCGGCGACGGCGGCGTAGTCCTGTGGATGACGATGCTGGGTCCAGGCCAGCGCGACCAGGTCGGCGAAGCCCTCCTCGCGGCGGGTCAGGCGCAGCGCCTGGGCCTGCTCCTGCGCGTGCTCTTGCGCCGGTTGTTGCGCAGGCTGCTCGAAGCCGGCCGGCAGCGCGTGCCACACGCCCTGCGCATAGCGCCAGCAGTGGCCGATCTCGTGGGCGACCATGGCCTCGATCATCAGCGGACGTTGTTCCGCGGGCAGGCCGGCCAGGATGTCCTCGGCGGCGGGATTGCCGCGCATCGACAGCACCAGCTTGCAGCGGCCGTCCTGGAAGCCCAGCGCCAGCGGCACATCGGTAGCGCGCGCCTGCGGTTGCACGGTGATATCGATCGGCAATTTGAGTTCCTGCTTGGCATAGGCCAGTACGGCAGAACCGGCGGTGAGCCAGCGGGTTTCCATATCGGTCAGCGGAGCGGCGGAAGCCAGGCCGACGGACGACAGGAGCAGCAGGAATAAGGTGCGCTTGATCATGGTGATCAAACTGTAGCACGCCCAAAGCAAGATTTATTGCTCCAAAGCAGGTTCAACAACAACTTATTTCTACGTAGAAAAAATTGAATGCTTGCAAAATTGGGGTCAAGTCTGCCGTAGCGGCTGCTACGGCAGAGCTCGCTGTGTCCAATGTCAGACTTCAGAGATACGTACCGCATCTCCATCGGATAATAACGAAGCGTGCGGCCGGGCGGAGTGACGTGCTGATCAGGACTTAGTGCCATGTGGAGCACGGTCAGATAGGTGCTCGCCCGTTTCATTTGATAAGTCCGAACGGTATCTTGGGAATATCGTGTCAATGCGTAAGCCTGCATACGAGGGAAGGTCAAAAATGGATGCGATATACGCAGCAGTAGGTATTGATGCGTCGCAAGAGAAAATTAGATATTGCACTGCTGGTCAAATGGAAAAACCAAGACCAAGGTGCTGGAAAACTCCATCGAAGGTCACCGAGCGCTGCTCGATTGGCTGGGCAAATCCAAGGTGCCGTTATCGGCCTTGGCACGTTTGCATGGAGGCGACCGGGTGTATTCCGAGCCGGTGGCGCTTTTGCGTTGCACCAGGCCGGCCTGATGGTGAAGGTGGGAGAATCCGGCCTGCATCAAAGCGCTTTGGGCCACAGCGAGAATATCTGCAACAAGAACGATGCCATCGACGCCGGCCTGATCGTCGCTACCAGCAGCAATGCGGCCTGCGCCCTTGAGTCCGCCGCCGCTGGAGCAGCGCCAGTTGCGGGCATGGACTCAGCGTTCAAGCCTTGAAGGATATCCGCCAGCAGGAAGAAAAAAACCGGCTGGAGGCGTTAGCCATCGGTGGAATGGACGAGGTGGTGCAGCACGTGCGGCGGCATATCACCTGGCTCAGCGCAGAAATTGAGAAGCTTGAAAGACATCGACGATCACATCGATCGCCATCCTGGCCTGAAGCACGATGCGGAGTTGCTCACCACAATCCCCGGCGCGTAGACCACGGCGGCCAAAGTATTGGGGAGTTTAAGTGATATCCGCCGCTTGGCAGCGCGAAAGCCTTCTGCCGCCTTCCTTGGCGTAACGCCCAAGCAACGCAGCTCCGGAAGCTCAGTGAGGGGACGAACGACCATCAGTCGAACAGGCAATACATCATTGCGCGCTGCGCTGTATATGCCTAGCCTGGTGGCGCGCCGTCATAACCCCATCCTGCGCCAATTCGCTGAGCGGCTTGCCGCGACTGGCATGGCACAGAAAGCCGTGATCGGTGCAGTCATGCACAAACTGGCTCACTTGATTTATGGGGTGATACACAATGACAAGCCTTTCGATCCTAATTACTTATCGAAAGGGCTTGCCATTCAAGACGGTATCTGACCCCAGGGGTTATTTGCCGAGCAGGGTATTGGCGGTCTTGAACTCGGGGCGGATGTCGTTCGGCACCGTCTTCATTTTGTCCAACGCCTTTTGCACGTCGGGACGGATCACCACGTACTTGGCCATCATCTCCTTGGCACGGGCGTAGTCGCCGGTCGCTTCGATGGTGAGGAACTCGCGGTCAAGGTCGATCACCGCCTGCTTGATCTTCTTGAAGTCCACCGCGAAGGTGCCGTCGCCGTGCGAGATGAAGCCGCCCTTGTCGAGGATGTAGTTCATCTGGATCGCCATGCCGCGCGCGTGCGAGTCGGTCAGGCCGAAGTGCAGCGTGCGGAAGGCCGAGGCCAGGAAGGTCGTGTACAGCTTGCGCTCGGCCGCCGCGCCCTGCCCCAGCGTGCCGGCCAGCTGGCCCTTGTCCATCATGTAGGCCAGCGCGTACAGGCCTGTAATATCGGCCTTGGCTTCCTCGATGGTGGAGTAGGCTTCCTTCAGGTCCTGGCGCGGCGTCGATTCGGCGCCGTTGGCCTTGGTGATGTGCGGGCCCAGGCCGTGCGTGATTTCATGCGCCAGGATGTGCGTGAAGAAGGAGTCGAAGTCGACGTCCTTCTGGTCGGCCGGCTTGAGCACCAGCTTGGATATCGGCGTCAGCGTGGACTTGAATTTGGCCTGCTGCACGTTCTTCAGCATCACGCGCTTGGAGCCGCGCTGGCTGATGATGCGCTCGTCGTTCGGCAGGTTGTAGGCGGCGGTCTGCACGCCCATGTTGCCGTCGCCCGCGCCGTAGACCTGATTGACCACCACCATCGGCGCCAGCGCGCCTACTTTCGGATTGCGGTACTTGGCGTCCAGCGGCAGGTTGTCTTCCAGCTCCTGCATATGCTTGGCGAAGAAGTCCAGCTTCTGCGTCTCCTTCTGGTCGCGGATGTTGACGTAGGCTTCAAACGCGGCCTTGTAGCCAAACAGTTCGTCGTTGTAGGTCTCGTAGGGTCCGATGGTGATGTCGACCGGCGCGTCCAGGTCCATCCACGCGAAGTCGGAGGCCAGGTAGTCGTTGCTCAGGAAGGCGTCGGCGCGCAGCTGCAGGAATTTCTTCAGCGAGGCGTTGTCGGTGTCGGCGGCGGCCTGCTTGAGCAGCGCGGCGGCCTTCTCCAGCTCCGGCTTGTACTCGTCCGAATATTTGACGACGGCGAACTGGCCCGCCGCGTTCTTGCGGATGGTGGTGAAGAACCACTGCGCCTGCTCCTTGTCCTTCGCCGGCAGCGCGTTCATCCAGCTCTCCAACGCCTGCTTGGTCGCGCCTTCGGGATAGAAGTTGCCGGATTCCGGCTTCTTCTCCGGGATCGCGATGCCGCTCACTTCCGCAGGCAGGAAGCGCTGATGGTCGTCCAGGATCGACCACGGACCTTTGTTGAGCCAGAAGTAGTTCAGGCGCGCCTTGCCCAGCGGGGTCTGGTCTTTTTGCAGCGCGGCCCACAACGCCTCGTTGCCGGACCAGCGCTGGCGCAGCTGCAGCACGTCGATGATCTTGGCGGCCTCGATCAACTTGGCGATGGCGCGCTTGTCGCCGGCGGACAGCTGGCTGGTGTCGGCGGTCAATGCGACCGGCGCGAAGCGCTTGGTCATCTTGTCCAATTCGGCCAGGCTGGCCGGCGCGGCGTAAGCGGAAGCGCAGGCGAAAGCCATGGCCAGAGGGAGCAGTATTTTTTTCATTCGAACCTCGTGGTGGAGTGAGATCCGCATTGTAGTACACGGATCCCGCTCCTCCTACCAGGCCCGGTACACCCGCCCCGTTTCCGCGCCGTCCACGCTGCGCGCGTAGGACAGCGCGGCGCGGCTGGCCGCGATCGGCTCGAAGCCGGTGAACAGCTCACCGAACAAATGCACGGACTCCTTCAGCACCGTCGGGCTGACCGCGTTGATGCGCAAGCCGCGCGGCAGCTCGATCGCGGCCGCCCGCACAAAACCCTGCACCGCCGCGTTGGCGGTGGACGCCGCCACCGCGCCGCGTATCGGCTGCTCGGTATCGACGCCGCTGGTCAGCGTGATCGAACCGCCATCGTTGAGCAACTCCCGCGCCACCAGCGCCACGTTGACCTGCCCCATCAACTTGCCGCGCAAGCCCACGTGGAAATGCTCGGGCGTGAGCTCCGCCAGCGACCCCACATGCAGCGCTCCCGCGGCCACCACCACCGCGTCGACGCGCCCCACCTTCCCGAACAACGCCCGTACCTGCGCGATGTCCTCGATATCGACCTGGTGCTGTCCGCCGCGCGCGCCGACCACGATGACCTCATGCCGCGGCTTCAATTGCTCGACCACTGCGCCGCCGATGGTCCCGGTCCCGCCGATCACCATCACCTTCATGCCGACGCTCCCCAGGCGCGATACACCTGCCCGGTCTGCGCACCGTCCACGCTGCGCGCATACGCCAGCGCGGCGCGGCGCGCAGGCACCGGCTCGAAGCCGATGAAGAACGGCCCGTAGTTGCCCATCGATTCCTCCAACACGGTCGGGCTGACGGCGTTGATGCGCAAGCCGCGCGGCAGCTCGATCGCCGCCGCCCGCACAAAGCCCTCGACCGCCGCGTTGACCATGGTGGCGCTGGCGCCGTTGCGGATCGGCTCATCGGCCACGATGCCGCTGGTGAGCGTGATCGAGCCGCCGTCGTTCAGGTACTCCCGCGCCACCAGCGCCACGTTGACCTGCCCCATCAACTTGCTGTTCAGGCCCACGTAAAACTGCTCCGGCGTGAACCCATCCAGCGGCGCAAAGTGCAGTGAGCCGGCCGCCACCACCACCGCATCCACGCGGCCGATCTGCGCGAACACGGCCCGCACCTGCGCGATATCGGCGATATCGGCCTGATACTGCCCGCTGCTGGCGCCGACCGTGACGATCTCGTGCCGCTGCCCCAGTTGCTCGACCACTGCCTTGCCGACCGTGCCGGCCGCTCCGATGACGACTACTTTCATGCTGTTCTCCCGGTGAGTGAAAACGCCAGTATCGTCCACAACGTCAAAGGAATAAATGAGCTAAGATGAAGATCATTACTAACTCAGCATTAGCAATCACATGGACAAGCTGCGCAGCATGGAGATCTTCGTCGCCGTGGTCGACGCCGGCAATTTCACGGCTGCCGCTAGCGCCTTCCAGCTGTCTCCGGTCATGATCGGCAAGCACATCGCCCACCTGGAGGCCACGCTGGGCGCGCGCCTGCTGACCCGCACCACGCGCCGCCAAAGCCTGACCGAGATCGGCGCCCAGTACGTCGAACAATGCCGGGCCATCCTGGCGCAGATCGCCGCCGCCGAATCCGGCGCCGAGGCGATGCGCAGCGTGCCGCGCGGACGGCTCAGGATCACCGCGCCGGTCTCCTTCGGCAGCGAATGGCTGGCGCCCGCCATCAGCGACTACCTGCGCCTGCACCCGGAAGTGGGCGTGGACCTGAGCCTCAACGACCGCATGGTCGACCTGGTGGAGGAAGGCTACGACGCCGCCGTACGCATCGGCGCGCTGGACGATTCCGGCATGATCGCGCGGCCGCTGTTCAACTACGGGATGGTGATCTGCGCCTCGCCGGCCTACCTGAAAAAGCACGGGACGCCACGCACGCCGGAAGACCTGGCGCGGCACGAATGCCTCGACTACATGGTGGGTGCGGTCGGCGTGCGTTGGCGCCTGCAATCGGTGCACGGCCAGCGCGGCAAGCACACGCCGCCGCCCAGCCGCTTCCGCACCAACAGCGGCCAGGCGCTGCGCATGGCCGCGCTCAAGGATTTCGGCATCGTGATGCAGGCCGAGGTGCTGCTGGCGCAGGACATCGCCGCCGGCCGATTGAAGCCGGTGCTGTGCGACTATCTGCCGCCGGCCCGCCCCATGCACCTGGTCTACCCGCGCGACCGCCTGGCCACGCCCAAGCTGACCACATTCATCGACTTCATCGTGGAACGCTTCGGGCCAGCGGCAGCGCTGCCGCTGGCCTCTTCCGCGTAGGGACCTCGCCCGGCGTTGCACCGGGCGGAAAACACTTTACTTCGCCAGCGGCTTGATCGCGCCGTTCTGCGCCACCGACGCCAGCTGCGCCGACGGCTGCCAGCCCGCGCCCAGCGCGCGCGCCACCGACACCGCCGCCAGCAGGCGCTGGGTGTTGATCTGCACCGCCGCGCGGTCGGCCGCCAGCGCGCTGCGCTGCGCGTCGGTCACGTCCAGGTAGGTCGACACGCCACGCTCGTAGCGCGCACGCGCCACCAGGTAGCCGCGCGCCGCCGCCACTTGCGAGGCCGATTGCACCTCGCCCTGCAGCTGGCGTTCCTGCACATCGGACAGCGCGTCTTCCACTTCGCGCAGCGCCGTCAGCAGCTTGGTCTCGTGGTTGGCGATCGCCTCTTCATAGCGCGCCTTGGAGATGGCGAGGTTGGCCTTGTTGCGGCCACCGTCGAAGATCGGCAGCGACAGCGCCAACGGGCCGACGCTGAACTGGCGCGAACCGCCCTTGCCCAATTCCTTCAAGCTCTCCGACGCGTAGCCGAAGTTCGACGTCAGCGACAGCGAAGGATAGAACGCGCCTTCGGCCACGCCGATCTGCGCATTGGCCGCGCGCAGGTTGGCCACGCTGCCCGCCAAATCCGGACGCTGCGACAGCAGGCTGGCCGGCAGGCCGACCGGAATCGCCGGTGGTTGCGGCAGCACGGCGGCATTGGCGTTCGGCGCCGTCAGCAGCGCCGATGGCGAGGCGCCGACCAGCGTCGCCAGGCTGTGTTCCAGCAGATTGCGCTGGCGCTGCACTTCATGCAGGTCGGCCTGCGCGTTGGCGCGCTCGATGCGGGCGCGCGACACGTCCAGCTCATTCGACAGGCCGGCGTTGAAGCGCGCCGTCACCAGTTCCTCGGTTTCGCGGCGGGTATCGAGCGCGCCGTTCAGGATCGCCATCTCGGCGTCCAGGCCGCGCAGCTGCCAGTAGTTGGTCGCCAGCTGCGACGACAGCATCAACAGCACGCCGTCGCGGTCCGCCTCGGCGGCCAGCGCCTGCGCGTCGGACGCCTCCACCAGGCGGCGCACGCGGCCCAGCAGGTCGACCTCATACGACATGGATGCGCCCACCGTGTAGTTGTTGCCCTTGATCGAACGGCCGCCCAGCGCCAGGCCCTGCGAAGTCTCGGCCGAGGTGCGCGAGTTCGACACCGACGTGCTCACGCTCAGCGACGGCTGCTGGTTGGCGCGCGACAGGCCGGCCTGCTCCAGCGCCACCACCAGCCGCTGTGCGGCGGCCTTCACACTCGGGTTGTCGCGCAGCGCGGTCTGTTCGAGACGGTTCAGGGTATCGTCGTTGAACACGGTCCACCACTGCGCGGGCAGGTGCGCCTCGCTGGCGCCGGCTTGCGGCAGGTGGCGGAACGACGCGTCGGCGACGTTCTTCGGCGCGGCGAAATCGCTGCCGACGGTGGCGCAGCCGGTGACGGCCAGCGTAACGGAAACAGCGAGCGTCAGACGCTTCAGAGCTGAATTCAACATGGTGTTACCTCACTTAAAATTGTTTGGAAGGCGCCTAGTGCGCGCCACCGCCGCCACCCGAAGGGGCTTTGACTTTGTCCGAGAACCACAGCACGCCGATGCAGCCGAACAGCACCATCGCGACCAGGAAGAAGCCGTCGTTATAGGCCATCACATAAGCCTCGCGCCGCACGATGCCGTCGACCGCCTTGAGCGCCATGTCCGACGCGCTGGTGGCGTCGAAGCCCTTGCTCATGAACGATTGCGTCAGCGCGGCCAGGCGTTCCTGCGTGGCGGCCGCGAAGCCGGTCACCGATTCGCCCAGGCGCTGCGAGTGGAAATGCTCGCGCGACGTCAGCGCGGTGGCCAGCAATGCGATGCCGATCGAGCCGCCCAGGTTGCGGGTCATGTTGATCAGGCTCGAAGCCGATGGCATGTCCTTCGGCGAGATGCCGTTCATCGCGAAGTTCGACAGCGTCAGCATCACGAACGGCTGGCCCAGCGCGCGCACCACCTGCGACAGCAGCAGCTGGTCGTAGCCGGTGGTGGCGTCCATGTAGGCGTTCATCAGGCAGGAGCCGCCGAACAGCAACAGGCCGAAGCTGCACAGGATGCGGTTGTCGACCTTCGACGACAGCTTGGCCACGAACGGCATGATGAACAGCTGCGGCAGGCCGACCCACATGATGACCTCACCGATCTGCATCGGCGAGTAGCCGGCGATCTGGCCCAGGTACAGCGGCAGCAGGAACGAGGAGCCGTACAGGCCCATGCCCATCGCCATCGACAGCGCGGTGGCGGCGAAGAAGTTGCGCTGGCCGTACAGGCCCAGGTTGACGAAGGGCTGCTTGCGCATCGCCCCCGTCACCGCCCAGCCGAGCAGGCCGACGATGGCCATCGCCGCGAAGGTGATGATGAACGAGGAATCGAACCAGTCCTTGCTGTTGCCCTCTTCCAGGAAGATGGTCAGGCTGCCCAGGCCCATGGCCATGAAGGCGATGCCCAGCCAGTCGGCGTTGAACAGCAGGTTGGGCTGGAACTTCTCCTTGTCCAGGCCCAGCGCGATGCCGCCGATCAGCAGCACGCCCGGCACCCAGTTGATGTAGAAGATCGACGGCCAGCCATACAGCTCGCTCAGGTAGCCGCCGAAGGTCGGACCCATGGCCGGCGCCAGCGTGGCCGTCAGGCCGAAGATGGCCATGCCGGCGGCGCGCTTGGACGGCGGCAGCTTGGTCATCACCAAGGTCATCGCCATCGGGATCAGCGCGCCGCCGGTGAAGCCCTGCAGCATGCGGAACACGATCATGCTCGGCAGGTTCCAGGCGAAGCCGCACAGCGTGGAGAAGACCAGGAACAGCGAGGTGGTGCCCATCAGGTAGGCGCGCATGCCGAACACGCGGGTCAGCAGGCCGGTCATCGGAATGACGATGATCTCCGCCACCAGGTAGGCGGTGGCGATCCACGAGCCCTCTTCCTGCGTGGCCGACAAGGTGCCCAGGATGTCCTTGAGCGACGAGTTGGTGATCTGGATGTCGAGCACCGCCATGAAGGCGCCCAGCATGCCGGCGGCCACCGCCATCCAGGTGCGGCCGGAGACCTTCTCGGCCGGCATGGCCGGGGCGGACGCGGGCTTCCCCACGCCGCCGGCCGGCGTATCGATTGTGGTGCTGGCCATGGTGGCTCCTTAGTGCGCGGCTTTGGCGTCGGATTGGTTCACTGCCACTTCGGCGATCGCCGACATGCCCGGCACCAGGCGGCCGCTCAGGGCCTTGACGTCTTCCGGCTTGAAGGTGATCTTGACCGGCACGCGCTGGACGATCTTGGTGAAGTTACCGGTGGCGTTATCGGCCGGCAGCAGCGCAAACTGGGCGCCGGAGGCCGGCGCGAAGCTGTCCACTTTGCCGATCAGCTCACGGCCCGGAATCGCGTCGATCGACACTTTGACTTCCTGGCCCGGCTTCAGGTCGGCCAATTGGGTTTCCTTGAAGTTGGCGGTCAGCCAGACGTTTTCCTGCACGATGGCGGTCAGCTGCTGGCCGGCCGTCACGCGCTGGCCCACTTCGATGGTGCGCTTGCCGATCCGGCCGCCGACCGGCGCCAGGATGCGGTTGTAGGCCAGCTGCTGCTCGGCGTCCTTGAGCTGCACGCGCAGCACGGTCACTTGCGCCTTGAGCACGTCGCGCGCCGATTGAGCGGCGGTGATCTGCGCCTTGGCGGCGGTGGCGCTGTCCTTGCGCGCGGCCAGGTCGGCCACGGCGCTGGCGCGGCCGGCGACGGCGGTGTCCAGCTCCGCTTTCGAGACGGCCTTCATCTGGCTGTTGTACAGCTGGCCGTAACGCTCGGCGTCCTGCTTGGCGCGCACCAGTTGCGCTTCCGACTGCGCCACCTGGGCGGCGGCGGCGCTGGCCTGGGCCTGGACCTGGGCGATCTGCGCGTCCGACTGCGCGACCTGCTGTTCGGCGGTGGCGATCTGCGCCTGGATCTGCTCGACCTTCACGTGCTGGTCGAACGGATCGAGTTCGGCGATGACATCGCCTTCCTTGACGATCTGGTTATCGTCGATCATCACCTTGGTGACCACGCCGGCGATGCGCGCCGACACCGGATGCACGTGGCCGGCCACATAGGCGTTTTCCGTCTCGACGAAATAATGGCTGCGATACCACATGCGGCCGCCGGCGGCCAGCGCGGCCAGGGCGACAACGGCGGCGATCACCACCACGCGGCGGTTGGACTTTGCCGGCGCGGCTGGAGCGGCCGGCGCGGCTGGCGCCGCCGGCTGGCCAGCGGGGACGGCGCTGAGCACTTTTTGTTCTTGGTTGTGCTGAGTGGACATGTGCAGCTCCAAATAAATGAAATGGGAGAAGTGCATTATTAGCCCGAATGTGAGCAAAGTCAAGAAATGAAACGATTGCATTTCATTTTATTTTGGACTACGATGTATGCATCCATTACCATGTCATCCCATGAAAATCACCGCCAACGCCGCCGCCCTGGACGACCCGGATTGCCCCGAGGGCGCCGCCAACGATTCGCCCGACTCCCCCTGCTTCGGCAAGGCGGCCGGGCGTCCGCGCGCGGCCGACAAGGAAGCCCGCCTGCAATCGCTGCTGCACACGGCCGCCTCCCTGTTCCTGGAAAAAGGCTATAGCAAGGTCAGCCTGGAAATGATCGCGCGCGAAGCCCATGTGGCGGTGCGTACGATCTATGTCAAATTCGGCGGCAAGGCCGGGCTGCTGAGCGCGGTCATCACCAACGGCCGCGCGCGCTTCTTCGCCGGCATGACCGACCTGCAGTCGGACCCGCGACCGTTCCGCGAAGTGATGGACGACTTCGCGCTGCGCTTCCTGGAACTGGTGACGGTGCCCGCCTTCGTCAGCCTGCACCGCATGGTGGTGGCCGAGGCCCGCACCACGCCGGAGCTGGCGGACACCTTCTACCAGGCCGGCCCGCTGCGCACCCGCGAGGAACTGACGCGCTTTTTCAGCCGTGCCGACATCCGCGAGCAACTGCGTCCGGAAGTGCCGGTCGAAACACTGGCGGTGCACCTGATCGCCTGCATCATGGGCGACACCATGGTCCGCATGCTGTTCCCGACCGACCAGCCGCCATCGGTGGACGAACTGCGCGCCCGCGCGCAGCAGGGGCTGGACCTGTTCTATCGCGCCGTGCTGCGTTAGACGCTGTGCATTTTTGTCGTTTGCTCTATACTGGATTTTTAGCCACGGAGCACACATGAGCAAATCGAATAGACTGGACTGGAGCAGGCAGGTAACGCTCATGAATGAGCGCATCAAGAACTTCCAGGCCAACCCCGGCCAGGAGCAGCTCGACGCCGTCATCGAGGAACTGCAAGCCTACGCGGAAGCCGCGCGCAACGGCGGCATCGAAATCCCGACCCGCTTCACCGTCAACTGAGTCGCCGCGCCGCGTATGACGAAAGCACTGCGGTGGATACTGATCGTAGTCGTGCTGGCCGGTGGCGCCGCCGCCGGCTACCAGCGTTACGTCAATCCTGAAAAATCCATACTGGACGACCAGGCCCGCAACAGCGCGGGCGCGCCAGGCGCCTTCGTGGCGTTGAGCGACGGCGTCACCCATTACGAAGCGGCCGGCCCGGCCAATGGCCGCGTGGCCTTGCTGGTGCACGGCTTCTCGGTGCCGTCCTACATCTGGGACCCGACCTTCAAGGCACTTGCCGACGCGGGCTACCGCGTGATCCGCTACGACCTGTTCGGACGCGGCCTGTCCGACCGTCCCGACGCCGCCTACGACGGCGCCTTCTACGATCGCCAGATCGACGACCTGCTCAAGGCGCTGCAAGCGAACGGGCCGGTGGATTTGTTCGGCCTGTCGTTCGGCGGCTATGTCACGGCGCACTACGCATCGACGCATCCGCAGCGCGTTCGCACCTTGACGCTGGTCGATCCATCGAATACGCGGCCGACCATTCCCTGGCAACTGCGGGCGCCGTTGCTGGGCCCCTACCTGTTCCAGGTTGGCGCGGTGCCCGGCATGGCCGACAACCAGGCCGGCGACTTCCTGCATCCCGAACAGTTCCCCGGCTGGGCCGACCGCTATCGCCCGCAGATGGCGTATCGCGGCTTCGGCCGCGCGTTGTACCGGTCGCGGATGCAGATGACGGAGGTGGATTTCGACGCGATGTACACGACCATCGCCAAGGCGGGCCTGCCGGTGCAGCTCATCTGGGGCAAGCAGGATCCGACGCTGCCGGTGGCGCAGTCGGCCCACATCCGGCGCGCGATGCCCGCCCTCGCCTACGTCGAGATCGACCAGTCCGGCCACCTGCCGCAGATGGAGCAGACGGCCATCTTCAACCAGCACATGCTGGCCTTCCTGGCCGCGCATCCGTGACGTTGACGCGGCCTTACCCAGCCGCGTTGATCGCCTTGCGCGCCCAGGCCAGCATCTGCTCGGGATCGTCCAGCAGGAACTCGGGCGCCGTGTAGTACTTCGTGACCAGCACCGTGCCCTTCTTCGTCTCGTAGGAAAAAGGCGCCGCGCCTGCGGCCTCGAACTCGGCGCGGGTGGCGTCGCCGACGCGCAGGTACAGCGTGCTGCCGATCACCCACGCGAACTGCCGGCCGTGATACTTGAAGGCGCGGCCGCCGAAGAAAGCGGCGTCCGACACCACAGCGCCGAGCGGCGCGAATTGCTCGCGCATCCAGCCTACAAACTCGGCGCTCGCAGCCACCTTATTTGCGCGACATCGCCACCAGCGCGTCCAGCACCTGCAAGGTGGCCTGGTCCAGCTGCGGGCGCGGGATGCCGGGATTGCTGGCGTCCACCATCGAAGGATTGGTCAGGTAGCGGCCGTTGACGATCAGCGTCGGCGTGCTGTTGACTTCATACGTGCCGGCCACGCGGCCCGCGCTCTTCAACTTGGCGATGACCGAGAACGAGTTATACGCGGCCACGTATTTGTCCTTGTCGACGCCGTTCTTCACGGCCCAGTCGATATTGTCCGCATCGCTCTTCAGGCGGCGGCGCTCCACGTGCCAGGTGGTCAGCAGCTTGGCGTGCAACGACTCTTCCAGCTTCAACGCCTCCAGCGTCAGGAACATATGCGCTTCCGGATCGTTCTCGCCGGTCAGCGGCAGGTGGATGCGGCGGAACACGATGCCGTCGCCCTGCTTCTTCACCCACGCCAGCATCGCCGGCTCCAGCGCGTAGCACGCCGGGCAGTGGTACATGAAGAACTCGATCACCTCGACCTTCTTGCCCTCGGCCTGCACCGGCTGCGGCGTCTTCAGGGTGGTGTACTCGGCGCCGTTCTTGGGCGCGGTGGGCGATGCGAAAGCGGCGCCGGCCAACAAGGCGGTGGCTGCGACAACGAGTTTCAGGCGAAGCATGGTTATCCTTTATGAAAAAATCTGCAGAGCGAATATACCAGCTTCCCACGCGCCGCGCCTGCCGGATTTGGCCCTCATTAAGCCCGCATTAAGTCACCGCCGCCGGCCGCGCCTCCAACCCGGCGATATCCTTCATCAGCGCGATCAACCGCTGCGCGCCCAGGCCCAGCGGACGGTCGTTGAGCCACACCACGTCCACCCACAGGCGCAGCTGGTTGCTCATGTGCGCGAAGCCTATGCCCAGCAGCTCGCCCGAATCGAGCAGCGGCACGGCCAGCCGGTGCGGCAGATACGCCCAGCCCACGCCGGCGCGCACCAGGCTCAGTGTCGCCAGATGGCTGTCGGTGCGCCACAGCTTGCGCGAGATGAGCACCCGCTCGTCCTCTATCCCCGCGTCGCGGCCGGCGATGGCCACCTGCCGCATGTCGACCAGCTCCTCCAGCCGGAACTGCCCGTTGCACTCGCGCGCCAGCGGATGCCGCGGCGAGATCACCGCCACCATCACCTCGCTGCCCAGTTCCTGGAAGCTCTCGCGCTGGTCGATCTGCGGCCGCTCGTAGATCAGCGCCAGCTGCGCCGAGCCCTCGTGCAGCATGCGCAGCGCATCGTTCTGCGGCGCCGACACCACGTCCACCTCCAGCGACGGGAACTCCTCCGCCAGCCGCGCCAGCGGATCGCTCCACGGCGCCGACAGCAGCTCGGGCGCGATCGCCAGCGTCAGGCGCCGCTCCAGTCCCTGGTGCAGCGACAGCGCGTGCGCCTGCAGGCGGCGCAACTGGCCCGCCATCTGCCGCGCCTCCGCCTCCAGCGCGCGTGCCGACTCGGTGGGCCGCACCTCGCGCGAGGTACGGTCGAACAGCTGCAGATCGAGTTCCGCCTCCAGGTTAGCGATCGCCATGCTGACGGCCGACGGCACCCGCCCCAGCGCCCGCGCCGCTGCGGAAAAGGAACCGTGATCGAGCACGGCGAGAAAGATGGCGATGTTATCGCTGGAGAAGGCCATAGCCTCATGCTGTCAGAAAAACTGATAGCTGTCGACTTTTTCAATCAGAAAATCGCTATTACCATGGGCGTATCGTATTGAGGAGGAAACTTCATGCAAGGATTGAAACGCAAAATCGTCTACGTATCGCTGTTCGAATTGATCGCCGTGGGTTTGACCAGCAGCGTGCTGGTGCTGTTGATGGGCTACGACGCCGGCCACGCCAGCGTCGCGGCGGTCGCCTCGTCGCTGGTGGCCGTGGTGTGGAACTTCGTCTACAACAGCATGTTCGAAGCGTGGGAAGCGCGCCAGGCCAAGCGTGGCCGCAGCTGGCTGCGCCGCGCCGCGCACGCGCTGGGCTTCGAAGGTGGCCTGGTCGTGATCCTGGTGCCGCTGTTCGCCTGGTGGCTGGACATCTCGCTGTGGGAAGCCTTTGTGCTGGACTTGGGGCTGGTGTTATTCTTTATGTTTTATACCTTTCTCTTCAGCCTCGCCTTCGACCGCATCTTCGGACTGCCGGCGTCGGCGCAAGGCTGATCAACCACCGGAGTCCACATGGCATTGAAACCGTTCGCGTTCGCAGCACTGGTGATGGCGATGAGCAGCGCAGGCGCCGCCGCGCTGTCGCCGGTCGAGCAGAAAATCGTCGACGAAGTCAAGGCCCATTCGGAGCAAGGCTTGCAGCTGCTGGAGCGCTCGGTCAACATCAACAGCGGCACCATGAACCACGAGGGTGTGCGCGAAGTCGGCAAGCTGTTTCGCGAACAGTTCGACCAGCTGGGCTTCACCACCCGCTGGATCGACATGCCGCCCGCCGTCCAGCGCGCCGGCCACCTGCTGGCCACGCGCGAAGGCAAGCAAGGCAAGCGCCTGCTGCTGATCGGTCATCTGGATACCGTGTTTGAAAAGGACAGCCCGGTGCAGCTGTGGAAGCGCGACGGCGCGCGCGTGCGCGGCCAGGGCGTCAACGACATGAAGGGCGGCGACGTGATTATCGTCGAAGCGCTGCGCGCCTTGCAGCGCGTGGGCGCGCTCGATAACACCAGCATCACCGTGATGTTCAGCGGCGACGAGGAAAGCGCCGGCCATCCGGTCGAGATCTCGCGTGCCGACATGGTCGCCGCCGCCAAACGCAGCGACATCGCGCTGGCCTTCGAAGCCACGGTGCGCGACAAGAACGGCAAGGACACCGGCACCATCGGCCGCCGCGCCTCGGCGTCGTGGGACCTGGAAGTCAAAGGCAAGCAAGGCCACTCCAGCGGAATCTTTACCGAAGGCGCGGGCTATGGCGCGGTGTATGAAGCGGCGCGCATCGTCGACGGCTTCCGCCAGCAGGTGATGGAGCCGGACCTGACCTTCAGCCCCGGCCTGATATTGGGCGGCACCGACGTCAGCCTCGACGCCGCCGGCACCAAGGGCCAGGCTGCCGGCAAGGGCAACGTGATCGCGCGCAGCGCCACCGTGCACGGCGACCTGCGCTACCTGAGCTCCGAACAGCGCGACCGCGCGCACGCGAAGATGAAGGCCATCGTCGCGCAGAACCTGCCGGGCACCAGCGCCAGCATCAGCTTCCACGAATCGTATCCGCCGATGTCACCGACCGCCGGCAACCTGGCGGTGCTGAAGACGTATTCGCAGGCGAGCAGCGACGCCGGCCTGGGCGAGATTCCCGCCCTGCCGCCGGGACAGCGCGGCGCCGGCGACGTGCAGTTCGTCGCCCCGCTGCTCGACAGCCTGGATGGCTTGGGCGCCACCGGCAACGGCGCGCATTCGCCGGACGAAGACCTGGAAATCGCCTCCATCGAACGGGCCACCATCCGCACCGCCATCCTGCTCTACCGCCTGACCCGGTAAACCTTTCATTTTTGACACCGCCTCCTTATAATTGTTTTATTTGCATGAATTAAATGCATCTATTCAACGAGGAGGCAAAATTGAAGAAACTTGTGGGTTTGGCCTGCGGCCTGGCGCTGCTGGGCTCGGCTGAGGCAAAAGTCGTCAGCTACGATTTCACCATCACCGTCGACCACATCGTGGAGATGGATAACAACGTCAATCCGGTCTATGTGCAATCGAGCACCCGTCCGGGCGCGCTGGTAACGGTGGGTGAAAAGGTGCATGGCACGTTCAGCTTCGACACCGACACACCGAAAAGCCCTTTCTACCAGCCCCCCGCGCAGGCGCAAGGCAGCTGGGTGCTGTATTCGGACCCGGCCCATTACAAGAATCCGATCGACGCGGTCTTCCAGAACAGCGGCCTGCACACCACCGTGCCGGACGGCGTGAAGGTCAACAGCACGGTGCAGGTGATCGACAGCGCAACCGTCCTTCACAACGGCGACGGCTTCTGGTTGAGCAACACCGCCTCCTACAAGGGTGAAATCTTCACCAACTTGATCATTCTGGGCGACAGCACCGGCAACGCCTTCAGCAGCGCCGCGATTCCTGGGCAGCTGAGCCTGAACCAGTTCAACTACGGCAGCTACAGCTTCTCGCGCATGTCGACCGACCACAAATGGGTGGAAGTCGATTGCGATTTCACCACATTGACCCTGTCGCCTCCCGCGCCGGTCCCCGAGCCGTCGACCTACCTGATGTTTGGGGCCGGCGCGATGCTGCTGGCCTGGCGCAGAAAGTCGCGCGGCTGATCGCGAATTAGTGACTGCAGTCAACTATTTCTTGAGGTTCTACAAATAGCCCCCGGAGCATAGCGGCCATCATGTAGGCAGATATTCCGCCCAACATGCAGGAGCCGCTATGAAACGAGTGTCGCTATTCCGGGAAGAAGCACTATCCGCATCCCGAGTCCAATGGTTAGGCGAGATCATCTTGATCCGGCCATTGACGTTTCGCGTCCTCACCGCAACCGCGGCCGCGATGGCGGTGCTGGTCGCCGCCCTGTTTTTTCTGGGTAGTTACACCAGGCACAGCAATGTCAGCGGTCAGTTGATGTCGGACCTCGGTGTCGTAAAAGTCTACCCGCCGCAAGCGGGCATAGTGCTTCAAAAATTGGTACGCGAAGGACAGCCCGTACATAAGGGCGATCTGCTCTACATCGTCTCCAGCGAGCGCCAAGCCGGCAACCGCAGCGACATCCAGGAGAGCATCAGCGAGCAAGTAGCTCGACGGCAGCGGTCGCTGCGCGATGAACTGGAGCAGACACAACGAGTGCAGCAGGACGAGCAAACCGCCTTACGCAAGAAGGTCGAGGCCTTGCAGACGGAGCAGGCAAATGTCGGCCATCAACTGACCTCCCAACGCAGCCGCATCGAGCTGGCCGAGGATGCGTTCAAGCGCGCAGCGCAGCTCTCCGAACAAGGGTTTGTCTCCAAAGAGGTCAAGCAGCAAAAACAAGCGGAGCTGCTGGACCAGCACTTGCGGCTGCAAGCGCTGGAGCGCGATGAAATCAGCCTGGGCAGGGAATTGCTAGCCGCCCGCAATGACTTGGAAAGCCTGCCGCTAAGGCAGCGCAACCAGCTGGCTCAAATTGAGCGGCAGTTGGCGAACACAGAGCAGGAATGGACCGAAAGCGAAGCCAAGCGCCGCATCGCTGTGATCGCGCCGGAGGGTGGTATCGCCACCGCCGTCACAGCCGAAGTCGGGCAAAACATCGACGGCGGCCGCCCCGTGGTCAGCATTATTCCCAAGGGCGCACAACTGCAGGCCCACCTGTACGCCCCCAGCCGAGCCATCGGGTTTGTCCGCAAGGATGACCATGTTCTTTTACGATACCAAGCCTTTCCATTTCAAAAATTCGGCCATGCCCACGGCACCGTGATATCGATTTCCCGGATGGCCATGTCGGCCAACGAATTTTCCGGCGCGCCCGCCACAGGCGGCAATTCGGAGCCGCTCTACCGCATCACGGTCCAACTGGCACGCCAGGACTTGATCGCCTACGGAAAGCCGCAATCGCTGCAGGCCGGCATGCTGGTCGAGGCTGATGTTCTGCAAGAGAAACGCAAGCTCTATGAGTGGGTACTGGAGCCGCTGTTCAGCTTGACCGACAAACTGTAGTCGCCAAAAAAAAAGGAAATCACATGTCCTTCTTAAACGAGCTCTCCTTGGGCTTCGGCCGCAAACTGCCGATGATCCTGCAAACGGAGGC
This sequence comes from Duganella sp. BJB1802, assembly GCF_013369445.1. Classification (NCBI taxonomy): domain Bacteria; kingdom Pseudomonadati; phylum Pseudomonadota; class Betaproteobacteria; order Burkholderiales; family Oxalobacteraceae; genus Duganella; species Duganella sp. BJB1802. The sequence goes on from NZ_JABWEF010000017.1 coordinate 72,698, forward strand.
GACCGAATGCGGCCTGGCCTGCCTCGCCATGGTGGCCGGCTTTCATCACCACCATACCGACCTGATGGCCTTGCGCCGTCGCTTCCCCATTTCGCTTAAAGGCGCGACGCTCAGCGACGTCATGCACATCGCCCAACAACTCGACCTGGGAACGCGCCCGCTCAAGCTGGACCTTGAGGATCTAAGCCAATTGAAGCTCCCCTGCGTACTGCACTGGAATTTCAACCATTTCGTCGTGCTCAAGGAGGTGAATGCCAAGACGGTGCTCATCCACGACCCGGCGGTTGGCTCGCGCACGCTTTCATGGAATGAAGTCTCCGATTCATTCACTGGAGTCGCGCTGGAGATCTGGCCCGAAACAAATTTCAAACCAGCCAAACCAGCGCCGGCTATCAGGCTGCGCCAATTGATGGGGCATGTCAGCGGATTGCAAAGGTCCCTCGGCCAAATCCTGATACTGGCAGCGGCGCTGGAAATTTTCGGACTGATATCGCCATTCTTCCTGCAATGGGTCATCGACAACGTACTAGTTGCAGCAGACCGCGACCTACTGACCACGCTGGCGATCGGATTTGGATTGCTAATGCTGATGCAACAGTCAGTTACCGCCATTCGCAGCTGGGCGATCCTGCACATGGGAACCACCTTGAATCTGCAATGGCGCGCCAACGTCTTCACCCACCTGACCCGCCTGCCCGTGCAGTACTTTGAAAAGCGGCACTTGGGCGACGTGGTCTCGCGCTTCGGCGCGATCGACCTGATTCAGCATACTCTAACAACCTCCTTCCTGGAGGCGATGCTCGATGGCGCCATGACCGTCGTCACGCTCGGCATGATGTTTCTTTACAGTCCCGGATTGGGTTGCCTCGCTTTCGGAGCGATGGCGCTGTACGCGTTCGGCCGATGGGCGTGGTACGGCCCGCTGCGCAACGCGACAGACGAGCAGATCGTCCACGCGGCCAAACAGCAAACACACTTCCTGGAGACGATACGCGGCATCAAGACCATCAAACTTTTTCAACGACAGGACCATCGGCGCAGCAGCTGGCTGACGCTGCTGGTGGAACAAATCAACGCCGATCTGCGCGCCCAGAAACTGCAGCTCGCCTATCGGCTGTTGAACGGCCTGCTGTTCGGCATTGAGAACATATTAGTTATCTGGCTGGGAGCACGCCTGGTCCTCGACGGCAGTTTCAGTGCGGGCGCGTTGATGGCGTTCATCGCCTACAAAAATCAATTCGACACACGCGCCGGTGCGTTGATCGACAAGTTCTATGAGCTAAAGATGCTGCAGTTGCAGGGAGCCCGGCTTGCCGACATCGTCCTGTCGGAACCCGAGCCGGCATCCGGCTCCCACACCGTGGAGACGGGCACGTTCGCGGCGAGCATCGCTGTGAACCAGCTCAGCTTTCGGTACGCCGATCAGGAGCCTATGATTCTGGACAATATCAGCTTCAGCATCGAGGCAGGCGAATCGGTCGCCATCATCGGCCCATCAGGCTGCGGCAAGACCACGCTGATCAATGTATTGCTGGGCATACTGCCACCGACGACAGGTGAAGTATGCGTCGGTGGCATCAGCATCAACCGCTGCGGCACCGACTTTTTGCGGTCGATGGTCGGCACCGTGCTCCAGGATGACGTGCTATTTGCTGGTTCAATAGCCGACAACATCCACTTCTTCGACCCGCAAGCCGATCAGAACTGGGTGGAGCAATGCGCCGAGATGGCGTCCATCGCAGCGGAGATACGCTCTATGCCGATGGGTTATCAGACGCTGGTTGGCGATATGGGGACGGTACTGTCCGGCGGGCAGAAACAGCGCATATTGCTGGCACGCGCCTTGTACAAACGCCCCAAGATTTTGTTTCTCGACGAAGCGACCAGCCATCTGGATGTGGAAAAGGAAAAAATAGTGAACCGTGCGGTGAAGGCCCTGAACGTCACGCGTGTAATCATTGCGCACCGCCCGGAAACCATTGCCGGTGCCAGTCGCGTGATCGTTTTGTTAAGTGGGAAGGTGCATCAGGATATCAGACTACCGCAAAACCGAAGCGAAGCTGAGGCGGAACCGGCGGCCAGCCAAGTGGCGTGAACTAGCCACCGCTGCAAAATCAAAATTACTGTCCAAAGGCGATGGCTGGCCATTAGGAAAAATTCAAATTGACGGCATCTTTTTCATCTGACGCAATCTGAATATTGCGCCAACCATAGATAAAACAGTCATTATGATGGCAAAAAATAATAAAGGTGATGGAGTATCGAAAAAAGCCCTCCAAATCATAGCTATCGTGCAATTAACAGGAAGGAAGATCACACATAGATAAACAGCAACAGATAATTTTTTATCTAATATAACACGTTTCTTTTCAAGGAATATTTTTCTCTGCCGCACCAAGGCCAGTGCCAATGGCGGGACTATCGCTGAGTCAAATATAAAAAATATTACAAAAACAAAATCCCTCTCATCAACATTAAGCCGAGCTAAAAGCACCGGCAGAAACAATTCCACAATGAATAATATTATTGCAGCACATGAAATAGCTTTATAGAATACGCTCAGTCAATACGCTGTTTTTCCGGAGAGCTCGTAGAACATACCTGTAACGAGACCATCTTCATTTCCCCCATAAAAGCAATTGAAATATCTAGCTCCTTCATCGCCCTCAAAGAAAGCCATTCTATCCTCCAAGATTATTTGGCAATACTAATCAAAACCACTTCGTCCAACCAACTCGTTAATTTAATAGCTAAATCCGAAGCCTGGCCAACGTCCGCCAAGGCTTAACGTTCCGATGCCCGCTCCATGAGAACCACAAAAGAAGGGCAAGCCTGGTCGACCCTCTGTCCACGAATCGAATAAATACAAACACCGAGCTAATCATGCGTTAATATTCTAATCCAGCCCATTGATACTTTTTCTAAATTTAAAGAAAAAGTAAGAAATAAACATAAGCGAGAGTCCTAAAGAGAAAATCTCCGGAATCCAAGCTACTGGCGATACAATCTTATCGATCGACTTGGTAAAATAGGCATTCAATGAATAATTTTGCAAGAATGCAAAAAAATTGTATGTCGCGTGTGCCAGAATGCAGAATAAAATTGACCTGGTAATTAAATATGCGAAGCACATAAACAACGAAAATACAAAAGTACTAATGTAATACTCATATAAAAAGTGCAATGCTGTGAATATAGCGCAATTTATGACTACTGCGGAGCATAGACTTTTTTTTCGCAGCAATGATCGCAACAAAAATCCCCTGAAAAACAGCTCTTCACATATTGGCGCAACTAGGCAGGCGACGGCCAAAAAGCTGATAACATGTAGAGAAAACAGTGGGTGGACCTCCTTGGCTACCGTTTGAAAATTCCAAATACCGAATGCCATCCGTGGATCGAATTGTGCAATGACGATAGCCTCGACCGCATTTTCGCCCATTGTAAACATAACCAAAATCGCTCCCGAAGCCATTGCCACTGCAATTCTCTTAATTCCAATTCCTCCACCAATTATATTTTTCATTTCAGTGCAGTTAATTTTTATTAAAAACTTACATAAAACAATAGTCAAAATTTCCGTTCCTGATTGAAAAATAAGATCCAAATAAAATTCATCACCAAGATATTTATTCAAAATTAATAAAGTGCATGCGCCGCGAATAACCAGACAAAACAACAGTATCCCTAGCAGATCTTTAGTCTTCATAATTCACCTCGAAAAATGAAAATGCCGAGACAAAGCTCGGCATTTTAGATTATTGACTATTAATGCGTCCAATCGTATATACTACCGCCCAGCCAATGTCCGAAATCATTTACCATAGCGGCGCCATCATTCACCATTCGCCCCCATTCCGAGGTGGCGTTAGCGATGGGTTGGCGTAACGTTCCGCTCACAATTCCGCCGGTCACGACTTCCATTTCATTGAGATTAAGTTCAATCATGATTTAGCTCCTATAATTAATAAATAAATTAGTCATGACGTCATCCGCTATGACTAAGGATATGTTAGTTTCCGTGATTTCTTTTAATTTGACTTTCATCAGGGATTTCTCAAACACAACTTGCCCTATCCATTAGGAATGCGCCGTATAGGGAATTAATCAATAGAGGATGCAAAAGGCAGCACAGCTCCCGAGAGAGGCGTCGCGAATCAATATATTGTTGGAGATGCCGACGGCAGCTGGTGAAGTGTGCGTAGTATTTTCAGGTGACCTATTTCCGTATTGACCGATGTCAAACTCTACGCCCATAAAAAAACCGGGAACAAGTCCCGGTTTCGTATGATGCGAATTGTCGCTTAGCGCTTGCGCGGCGGCGGCAAGTCGGTGCAGACGCCTTCGTACACTTCGGCGGCCATGCCGATCGATTCGCCCAGCGTTGGGTGCGGGTGGATCGTCTTGCCGATGTCGGTGCCGTCGCAGCCCATCTCAATCGCCAGCGCGATCTCGCCGATCATGTCGCCGGCGTGCGTGCCGACCATTGTGCCGCCGATGATGCGGTGCGTTTCAGCGTCGAACAGCAGCTTGGTGAAGCCTTCGGCGCGGCCGTTGGCCACGGCGCGGCCACTCGCGGCCCAAGGGAAGTGGCCCTTCTCGACCTTGATGCCCTTGGCTTTCGCTTCGTCTTCGGTGATGCCGGCCCATGCCACTTCCGGATCGGTGTAGGCCACCGATGGAATCACCTTCACGTCGAAGTGCGACTTCTGGCCCGCCGCGGCTTCCGCCGCCACGTGGCCTTCGTGCACCGCCTTGTGCGCCAGCATAGGCTGCCCCACCAGGTCGCCGATGGCAAAGATGTTCGGCACGTTGGTACGCATCTGGCTGTCGACAGGGATGAAGCCGCGATCGGTCACGATCACGCCAGCCTTGTCGGCGGCGATCTTCTTGCCGTTCGGGCTGCGGCCGACTGCGACCAGCACCATGTCGTAGACCTGCGGCGCTGGCGCGGTGGCGCCGGCTTCCGCCGCTTCGAACGTGACTTTGATCCCTTCCGGCAGCGCTTCAACCGCGACCGTCTTGGTCTTGGTCATGACGTTGTCGAAGCGCTTCTCGTTGTACTTCTGCCAGACCTTGACCGCGTCGCGGTCGGCGCCCTGCATCAAGCCGTCCATCATTTCGACCACGTCGATGCGCGCGCCGAAGGTCGAGTACACGGTGGCCATTTCCAGGCCGATGATGCCGCCGCCGATGACCAGCATGCGTTTCGGGATCTGGCGCAGTTCCAGCGCGCCGGTCGAATCGACGATGCGCGGATCTTCAGGCACGAACGGCAGCTTCACCACGGCCGAACCGGCGGCGATGATGGCCTGCTTGAACTGCACCACTTTCTTGGTGCCGTCGGCGGCGGTGACTTCGATGTGGTTCGCGCTCAGGAACTGGCCGACGCCGGTGACGACTTGCGTCTTGCGTGCCTTGGCCATGCCGGCCAGGCCGCCGGTCATGTTCTTGATGACGCCTTCCTTGTACTTGCGTACCTGGTCGATGTCGATGGTCGGCTTGGCGAAGGTGACGCCGGTGTTGGACATGTGCGCGGTTTCGTCGATCACCGATGCCACGTGCAGCAGCGCTTTCGACGGGATGCAACCGACGTTCAGGCACACGCCGCCCAGCGTTTCGTAACGCTCGACGATGACCGTGTTCAGGCCCAGGTCCGCTGCGCGGAACGCGGCGGAGTAACCGCCAGGACCGCCGCCCAGTACCATCATGTCGCAGTCGATGTCGACCTGGCCGGCATAGCTGCTACCGGCTGGCGCGGCGATCGGCGCGGCTGGCGCGGGGGCTGGTGCAGCGGCGAGAGCCGGAGCAGCTGCTGCAGGCGCAGGCGCGGCGGCGGGAGCTGCAGCTGCGGAACCGGCGGCTTCTTCCACCACCAGCATCAGCGAGCCTTCCTTGACCTTGTCGCCAACCTTGACCTTCACCTCCTTCACCACGCCGGCGTGCGACGATGGGACTTCCATGCTGGCCTTGTCCGATTCAACGGTGATCAGCGACTGGTCGACCTTGACCGTATCGCCGACCTTGACCATCACCTCGATCACTTCAACTTCTGCGAAGTCGCCGATGTTCGGCACTTTCACTTCTGTGCTCATAGTCGCTCCTTACAGCAGAATTTTGCGCATGTCGCCGAGCACTTCGCTCAGGTACACGGAGAAGCGAGCACCCATCGCGCCGTCGACCACGCGGTGGTCGTAGGACAGCGAGGTACCCATCATCAGGCGAGGCTGGAATGCCTTGCCGTCCCACACCGGCTTGATCGATGCCTTGGACAGGCCAAGGATCGCCACTTCCGGCGCGTTGACGATAGGCGTGAAGTGCGTGCCGCCGATGCCGCCCAGCGACGAGATGGTGAAGCTGGCGCCTTGCATGTCGGTCGGTTTCAGCTTGCCTTCGCGCGCTTGCAGCGACAGCTCGGTCATTTCGCGGGCGATCTGCGAGACCGATTTCTGGTCGGCGTTTTTGATCACCGGTACAACCAGGCCGTTCGGCGTGTCGGCGGCGAAGCCGATGTTGTAGTACTGCTTGAGGATCAGGTTTTCACCCTTCTCATCCAGCGACGCGTTAAACGACGGGAATTTCTTCAGCGCGGCGACCGATGCCTTGATGACGAAGGCCAGCATGGTCAGCTTGGCCGCGTCCTTGTTCTTGGCATTGGCGTTGTTGGTCTCGACGCGGAACGCTTCCAGGTCGGTGATGTCGGCATCGTCGAACTGCGTGACGTGCGGGATCATGACCCAGTTGCGGTGCAGGTTGGGACCGCTGATTTTCTTGATGCGCGACAGCGGCAGCAGTTCGGTCGGACCGAATTTGCTGAAGTCGACCACCGGCCATGGCAGCACGCTCATGCCGCCGCCGGAACCGGCTGGCGCCGATGCGCCGGCAGGAGCAGCGGTGGTACCGGCCATCACGCCCTTGACGTAATTCTGCACGTCCAGCTGGGTGATGCGGCCTTTAGGACCGGAGCCTGGCACTTTGCCGAGGTCCACGCCCAGTTCGCGGGCGAACTTGCGGATCGACGGCGATGCGTGCGCCAGCTTGCCGGTTTGGACCGAGCCTTGCGAAGCGGTCGTCGCGGCGGCGGCAGCGGCAGGCGCCGGCGCAGCAGCAGGAGCAGCAACAGGAGCCGGTGCGGCAGCAGCCGGCGCGGCGGCGGCAGGAGCAGGAGCGGCAGCGCCACCCACAGCGTCCACCACCAGCACCACGGTGCCCATCGCAACCTTGTCGCCAACCTTGATCTTCACTTCCTTCACCACACCAGCGTGCGACGAAGGGATTTCCATGCTGGCCTTGTCCGATTCGACGGTCAGCAGCGATTGATCGACCTTGATCGTGTCGCCAACCTTGACCATCACTTCGATGACTTCAACTTCCTTGAAGTCGCCGATGTCCGGAACCTTGACTTCGACCGGGCCGGCCGAAGCTGCGGATGCCGGCGCAGCGGCAGGCGCCGGTGCTGGAGCCGCAGCGGCTGGCGCAGGTGCGGCAGCGGCAGCAGGTGCAGCGGCTGGCGCGGCGGCAGCGCCATCGGCTTCCACCAACAGCAGCAGCGAACCCTCGGCCACCTTGTCGCCGACCTTGACCTTGATTTCCTTGACCACGCCAGCGGCGGACGAAGGAATCTCCATGCTGGCCTTGTCCGATTCCACGGTAATCAGCGACTGGTCTACCTTGATGGTATCGCCTACTTTGATCATCAACTCGATGATTTCAACTTCCTTGAAATCACCGATATCCGGGACTTTAACTTCCACAATGCTCATAGCGTCTGCTCCGTTCTAATTATTGGGTCACCGGATTTGGCTTGTTGGCGTTCAGGCCGTACTTGACGACTGCCTGCTCCACCACCTTCGCGTCGATCTTGCCTTCTTCCGCCAGCGATTTCAGCGCAGCGACCGTGATGTAGTAACGGTTCACTTCGAAGAACTCGCGCAGCGCGGCGCGGGTGTCCGAACGGCCGAAACCATCGGTGCCCAGCACGCGGTAGGTGCGGTCTTTAGGAATGAAGGCGCGGATCTGCTCAGCAAACGCACGCATGTAGTCGGTCGTCGCAACGATAGGGCCGGAGGTGTCCTTCAGCAGCTGCGTCACGTACGGCACGCGTTGTTCCTTGGTCGGGTTGACCAGGTTCCAGCGCTCGGCATCCTGGCCATCGCGGGCCACCAGCGTCAGCGACGGAGCGGACCACACGTCGGCGGCGATGTTCCAGTCCTTCAGCAGCAGTTCCTGGGCGAAGATCGACTCGCGCAGGATGGTGCCGGAACCGATCAGCTGTACGCGCTGCTTGGCTTTCTTGTCGCCCTCGTGCAGCAGGTACATGCCCTTCAGGATACCCGCTTCCTGGCCCGGCTTGATGCCTGGGTGCGGATAGTTCTCGTTCATGATGGTGATGTAGTAGAACACGTCTTCCTGCTCTTCCACCATGCGGCGCATACCGTCCTGGATGATCACGGCCAGTTCGTGGCCGAAGGTCGGATCGTAAGGCATGCAGTTCGGTACAGCCGCTGCGAACAGATGGCTATGACCGTCTTCGTGCTGCAGACCCTCGCCGTTCAGCGTCGTGCGACCGGCGGTGCCGCCCATCAGGAAGCCACGGGCGCGCATGTCGGCGGCGGCCCATACCAGGTCGCCGATACGCTGCATGCCGAACATCGAGTAGTACGTGTAGAACGGGATCATCACGCGGTTGTTGGTCGAGTACGAGGTCGCAGCGGCGATCCACGAGCTCATACCACCGGCTTCGTTGATACCCTCTTGCAGGATCTGGCCGGCCTTGTCTTCGCGGTAGTACATCACCTGGTCCTTGTCGACCGGCTCGTACAACTGGCCCTGCTGGTTGAAGATGCCGACCTGGCGGAACAGGCCTTCCATACCGAAGGTACGGGATTCATCGACCAGCACCGGCACGATGCGTGGACCGACGCTGGAATCCTTCAGCAGCGTGGTCAGGATACGCACGTAGGTCTGGGTGCTCGACACTTCGCGGCCTTCGGCGGTCGCGTCCAGCACGTTCTGGAACGCGGACAGCGGCGGCACGGTCAGCTTCTCGTCGGCCTGCATGCGGCGGGCCGGCAGGTAGCCGCCCAGCGCTGCGCGGCGCTCGTGCAGGTACTTGATTTCCGGTGCGTCGTCGGCAGGCTTGTAGAACGGGATGTCGGCCAGCTTGTCATCCGGGATAGGGATCGAGTAGCGGTCGCGCATTTCGCGCACTGCTTCGTCGGTCAGCTTCTTGGTGTTGTGCGCGGTGTTGCGCGCTTCGCCGTGCTTGCCCATGCCGAAGCCCTTGATGGTCTTCACCAGCAGCACGGTCGGTTGGCCTTTGTGTTCCTGGGCGACCTTGAAGGCGGCGTAGATCTTGTGCGGATCGTGGCCGCCGCGGGTCAGGCGCCAGATGTCGTCGTCGGTCATGTTGGCGACCATCTCCAGCAGCTTCGGATGCTTGCCGAAGAAGTGCTTGCGCACGTAGGCGCCGTCCTTGGCCTTGTAGTTCTGGTATTCGCCGTCCAGGGTATCCATCATCACTTTGCGCAGGATGCCGTCCTTGTCCTGCTTCAGCAGCGCGTCCCAACCCGGACCCCAGATGACTTTGACCACGTTCCAGCCGGCGCCACGGAAGTCCGCTTCCAGTTCCTGGATGATCTTGCCGTTGCCGCGCACAGGGCCGTCCAGGCGCTGCAGGTTGCAGTTGACGACGATGACCAGGTTGTCCAGCTTCTCGCGTGCGGCCATGCCGATGGCGCCCAGCGATTCCGGTTCGTCCATCTCGCCGTCGCCGCAGAAGGCCCAGACTTTACGGTCGGTGGTGTCGGCGATCGAGCGCGCGTGCAGGTACTTCAGGAAGCGCGCCTGGTAGATCGCCATCAGCGGGCCAAGGCCCATCGACACGGTCGGGAACTGCCAGAAGTTCGGCATCAGTTTAGGGTGCGGATACGAGGACAGGCCCTTGCCGTCGACTTCGCGGCGGTAATGGGTCAGCTGTTCTTCGGACAGGCGGCCTTCGAGGAAGGCGCGTGCGTACACGCCCGGCGAGGAGTGGCCCTGGATGTACAGCAGGTCGCCACCGTGGTTTTCGCTCGGCGCTTTCCAGAAGTGGTTGAAGCCGATGCCCAGCATGTTGGCCAGCGAGGCGAACGAGGACAGGTGGCCACCGAGGTCGCCGTCGACGCGGTTGGCCTTGACGACCATCGCCATGGCGTTCCAGCGCATCCACGAGCGCAGCTTCTCTTCGTATTCCAGGTTGCCAGGGCAGTGGACTTCGAGATGGGCGGGAATGGTGTTGACGTAGGCGGTATTGGCGGAGAACGGGATGTCCGAGCCGCTCTGGCGGGCCAGGTCGATCAGGCGTTCCATCAGGTAGTGAGCACGTTCAGGCCCCTCTTGTTCCAGCACTGCGGCCAGTGCGTCCAACCATTCTTTGGTTTCTTGCGAATCAGGGTCGGTGTTTGCCGTTACCTGGTCAAGTTGAGCTGACATGTATTAAGTCTCCTGAGTTTGATTGCCGATGTGACGCTGATTATTTACCAATACTTCTATGCCGTGTGCGATTCTAACAGCAGTTTTCTGCTTTTTCAAATTACGATACGTCATTTCGTATTATGAAATTGCCATATGAAAATCTTGTGCGTCGCAGCACGACCAGGCAGCGGGAAACGAGGCGCAATGCGCGCTGCGGCTTTATAATCCTGCTTTCCTCTCCAACCTGGTTAAATCATGCCTGCTCAACTGATCGACGGAATCGCCCTCTCCCAAAAACTGCGCGCGGAAATTGCTGCACGTGCTGCCGCCCTCACCGCCAAAGGCAAACAACCCGGCCTGGCCGTGATCCTGGTCGGCGACGACCCGGCCAGCCACGTTTATGTCCGCAACAAGGTCAAGGGCTGCGAGGATGCCGGTTTCTACTCGCTCAAGGAGCAGTATCCCGCCGACCTGAGCGAGGCCGCGCTGCTGGAGCGCATCGCCGCGCTGAACGCCGATCCGGCCATCCACGGCATCCTGGTGCAGATGCCGCTGCCCAAGCATATCAACCCGCACAAGGTCATCGAAGCGATCTCCACCACCAAGGACGTGGACGGCTACTCGGTGCTGAGCGCCGGCGAGCTGATGACCGGCCTGGAAGGCTTCCGCCCGTGCACGCCGTACGGCTGCATGAAGCTGATCGAAAGCACCGGCGTCGACCTGCGCGGCAAGCACGCGGTGGTCATCGGCCGCAGCAACACGGTCGGCAAGCCGATGGCGCTGCTGCTCTTGCAAGCCAACGCCACCGTCACCATCTGCCATAGTGCGACCCCGGACCTGGGCCTGTACACCCGCCAGGCGGACGTCGTGGTGGCCGCCGTCGGCCGCCGCAACACCCTGACGGCCGACATGGTCAAGCCAGGCGCGATCGTGATCGACGTCGGCATGAACCGTGACGACGCGGGCAAGCTGTGCGGCGACGTGGACTTCGCCGGCGTCAAGGAAGTGGCATCGCACATCACGCCGGTACCTGGCGGCGTGGGCCCGATGACCATCACCATGCTGCTGATGAACACGGTCGAAGCGGCCGAGCGCACTTAAATGCCGTCGCTCCCGCGCACGCGGGAGCCCATGCTGAGCTTGCGTTCTATGGGTCCCCGCCTGCGCGGGGACGACGCTGTAACGAACATATTGGAACTGACATGACTACTGACGCTACCAACCCTCTCCTCGACTTTTCCGGCCTGCCGCGTTTCGACGCGATCAAGCCCGAGCACGTCACCCCGGCCATCGATGAACTGCTGGCCAAGAGCCGCGCCGTGGTCGAGCAACTGGAAGCACCGTCCGAGCAAGTGACCTGGGATAACTTCGTCACCCCGCTGGAAAACGCCACCGAGCTGCTGGGCCGCGCATGGGGCATCGTCAGCCATCTGAACAATGTGGTCGATACGCCCGAGCTGCGCGCCACCTACAACGAGAACCAGCCGAAGGTGACCGAGTTCTGGACCGCGCTGGCCCAGAACGAGGCGCTGTTCGACAAGTACAAGGCGCTGCGCGCGTCGGCCGGCTTCGACAGCCTGTCGCCGGCCCGCAAGCGCATCATCGACAACGCCGTGCGCGACTTCCGCATGGGCGGCGCCGAGCTGCCGGCCGATAAAAAGGAACGCTTCGCCGAGATCCAGGAAGAGCACGCGTCGGTCTCGACCCGCTTCTCCGAAAACGTCCTCGACGCCACCAACGACTACAAGCTGCTGGTGGAAGACGAGGCCGAACTGTCCGGCCTGCCCGCCGACGTCAAGGCCGCCGCGCGCGCCGCGGCAGAAAAGGAAGGCAAGCAAGGCTACGAATTCTCGCTGCACTTCCCGTCCTACTTCCCGATCCTGCAATTCGCCGACAAGCGCGAACTGCGCGAGACCATCTACCGTGCCAACGCCACCAAGGCTTCCGAGCAGGGCGATGTGTTCAGCAAGAAGGAAGAGTGGGACAACACACAGAACATCGTCACGCTGCTCAAGTTGCGCGACGAGGAAGCCAAGCTGCTGGGCTATAACAACTTCGCCGAGGTATCGCTGGTGCCGAAGATGGCGCAATCGCCCGACCAGGTGATCGCCTTCCTGGAAGACCTGGCCAAGCGCGCCCGTCCGTTCGCCGAGCAGGACTTGGCCGAGCTGAAAAAATTCGCGCAGGACGAGCTGGGCATCGCCGAGCTGAAAGCCTGGGACATCCCCTACGCCTCCGAGAAACTGCAGGAGCGCCGCTACGCATTCTCCGCGCAGGAAGTGAAGCAGTACTTCCCCGAACACAAAGTGGTCGGTGGCCTGTTCCGTTTGATCCAGAACCTGTTCACGGTCGAGATCAAGCCGGACGACGCGCCGGTATGGCACAAGGACGTGCGCTTCTTCCGCATCGAGCGCAACGGCAAACTGATCGGCCAGTTCTACCTGGACCTGTACGCGCGCGCCGGCAAGAGCGGCGGCGCCTGGATGGACGATGCACGCGGCCGCCGCGCCGAGGAAGAAAAAATCCAGACCCCGGTCGCCTACCTGACCTGCAACTTCACCGAGCCAGCGGTGGTGGACGGCGTCGCACAACCGTCGCTGTTCACGCACGATGAAGTGATCACGCTGTTCCACGAATTCGGCCACGGCCTGCACCACATGCTGACGCAGGTGGACGAGCTCGGCGTGTCCGGCATCTCCGGCGTCGAGTGGGACGCGGTGGAACTGCCATCGCAATTCATGGAGAACTTCTGCTGGGAATGGGAAGTGTTGGAACACATGACCTCGCACGTAACCACCGGCGAGCCGCTGCCGCGCGCGCTGTACGACAAGATGCTGGCCGCGAAGAATTTCCAGTCCGGCCTGCAGACCTTGCGCCAGGTGGAGTTCTCGCTGCTCGACATGCACCTGCACTACGACTACGACGCCAGCACCGGCAAGACCGTGCAGCAGTTGATCGACGAAGTCCGCGCCAAGTTCGCGCTGATCATTCCGCCGGCGTTCAACCGTTTCCAGAACTCGTTCGGCCACATCTTCGCCGGCGGTTACGCGGCCGGCTACTACAGCTACAAGTGGGCCGAGGTGCTGTCCGCCGACGCCTACGCCGCGTTCGAGGAAGCCAAGGCCCTCGGCCCGGCAGCCACCACCGAAACCGGCAAGCGCTACCTGCAGGAGATCCTGTCGGTGGGCGGCTCGCGTCCGGCGCTGGAATCGTTCACGGCCTTCCGCGGCCGCGAGCCCAGCATCGACGCGCTGCTGCGTCACAGCGGCATGGCGGCCTGAGCATGAAACGGCTGGCCGCGTTCGCCATCGCGCTGCTGTGCCTCGGTACGGCCGGCGCGCAGGTGTACAAATGGGTCGACGACAAAGGCGTGACCCACTACAGCGACCAGCCGCCGCCACCGTCCACGCCGGCCAGGACGAAAGTCGAATTGAAATCGTTCGCCACCGGCGGCGCCACGGTGGAGCTGCCGCAGGAACTGGCCGACGCCGTGCGCAACCGCCCGGTCACGCTGTACACCACGGCGCAGTGCGACGGCTGCAGCAACGGCCGCGCCATGCTGATGGCGCGCGGCATTCCCTTCACTGAAAAAACCGTCGCCACCGTGGACGACCAGGTGGCGCTGAAGAAGGCCGGCGGCAACGGCCAATTTCCATTTCTGCTGGTCGGCCGCAGCAAGCTGACCGGCTTCGAGCAGAACAGCTGGGATGTGTTGTTGAGCGACGCCGGCTATCCGCTGGAAAAACGCTTGCCACCGAATTATCGATATCCGGCGCCGGTATCCGCCGCACCGCCGCCTCCGCCCGCGCCCGAAATGGTGCACCCCGTGGAGGAGCCCGCCAAGCCCCTGCCGCCGGTCAATGCGCCGCCCGGCTTCCAGTTCTAAAATCGGCGTTCGGTAGCAACATCGATGCCAGCGCCAAAAATAATTTTCGCATAAACTGGAATCACGCAGCATCGCGCTGCATGCACTTCCCCTCTACAGAACAGATCAAAACAGCTATGACACGCATCGATTTCCACACCAACGTGCCGGACAAAATCGCCTATGCCTGCCGCCTCGTGCGCAAGGCCTGGGGCGCGAACAAGCGCGTGGTGCTGATGGCAGACGATGCGGCACAACTGGCAGAACTTAACGCGGCGATGTGGACATTTTCCGCCACCGACTTCCTGCCCCACGTGCTGGCCGGCGACGCGCTCGCAGCGCACACGCCGATCATACTCACGGACAACGATGAGGCAGAATTACCACACAAAGAATTATTGGTAAATTTGTCGCGCCGCGCGCCCTCCGGGGTCGCGCAATTCGAGCGCATGATCGAAGTAATTTCCTCCGATGAGGATGATGCGGCCGCAGGCCGCAAGCGCTATGTCGCATACAAGCAGCAAGACTATCCACTTACCCACTTTGTCACAGGAAAATCATGAGCCAAGCCCAATCGTTTGACGCCAGTATCCCTGTATTGACGGAAGTTCTGAAGGCCGAGCCGCTGGGCGATGAACTGCTGCCCGGCGAGGCCGCTTCCGGCCGTTCGACTCTCTCCAAGCGCGCCGAAATGGCCGCGCAGCTGGAAGCCGACGCCATCGACAACTGGAGCGATGCGGAATGGGCGATGATGGAGCATCGCCTGTCCGAACGCATCATGCACCAGCTGCAGTCGCGCGTGGACTTCGTGCTGGAGCAGCGCATCAAGGACAGCATGGCCGAAGTGCTGACCCACGCCCTGCACGGCCTGACCAACGAAATCCGTATCGGCCTGCACGACACGATAGAAAAAATTGTTGCGCGCGCCGTCTCGCAGGAACTCACGCACCTGCAAGCCCAGAAGAAGTAACCCTCTCCCCCGGTCCGCGCCCAACCGTTGCGCGGACCGCACGCCTTCAGTGCGCCACTGTATTAAAAGTTGGAAATTCCAGTGCGCCGCCGCCCCAAAACCGGGAAACGCCTCCCCAAAGTGCGAAACCCTGCGAAACTCCCTTTGCGATAAGAATAATTTGTTGTACCTTTTGGCCTTGCAGGAAAAATCCTGCGGCGCTCAGAGAGACACCGTCGCTTATTCAACCATTGGAGAATGCATATGCTGTTCAAGACCAAGTTCATTCCACTCGCCATCGCCCTGGCTTTCGCTGGCAGCGCCGGTGCGCAAGAAGTGATCAAGATCGGCCACGTCGCGCCGGTCTCCGGTCCATCCGCGCACCTGGGCAAGGACAATGAAAACGGCGCCAAGATGGCCGTCGAAGAATTGAACGCCAAAGGCATCAAGATCGGCGGCAAGCCGGTCAAGTTCGTGCTCGTGCTGGAAGACGACGGCGGCGATCCGAAACAGGGCACGGCGGTGGCGCAGAAGCTGGTCGACGCCAAAGTCAACGGCGTGATCGGCCACCTGAACTCGGGCACCACCATCCCCGCGTCGAAGATCTACTTCGACGCCGGCATCCCGGAAATTTCGCCAGCCACCACCCAGACAAAATACACGCAGCAAGGCTTCAACTCGGTGTTCCGCGTGGTCGCCAATGACGCCAAGCTGGGCGGCACGCTGGGCAGCTACGCGGTCGGCAAGATGGGCGTGAAGAAGATCGCCGTCATCGACGACCGCACGGCCTACGGCCAGGGCGTGGCGGAAGAATTCATCAAGGGCGCGAAGAAGGCGCTGCCGGGCGTGCAAATCGTCGGCAAGGAATTCACCACCGACAAGGCCACCGACTTCAACGCCATCCTGACCACCATCAAGGGCAAGAACCCGGACCTGATCTTCTTCGGCGGCATGGACTCGGTGGGCGGCCCACTGCTGCGCCAGATGAAAGCGCTGGGCATCCAGGCCAAGTACATGGGCGGCGACGGCCTGTGCACCGAATCGCTGCCCAAGCTGGCTGGCGCGGACGCGGTCAAGGTCGTCACCTGCGCGGAAGCCGGCGGTGTGCCGCCTGAGCTGCAAAAGAACATGGACGATTTCCATGCCCGCTACAAGAAAAAGTACAACATGGACGTGCAACTGTACGCGCCGTACGTGTACGACTCGGTCATGACGATGGCTGCTGCGATGCAGGCGGCTAACTCGGCTGAGCCTGCCAAGTACCTGCCGTTCCTGCAGAAGATCAAGTATCAGGGCGTGACCGGCCTGATCGAGTTCGATCCAAAGGGCGACATCAAGGATGGTTCGCTGACGCTGTATAACTACAACAACGGCACCAAGACGATCACCTCGGTTATCAAGTAAGCATTGATTGAACCAACAAAAAACGCGCCGAAGGCGCGTTTTTTTTATACTACTGCGGCGCGGATTACTTCTGCGCCAGCACCCATTTCACCAGGGTCTTGGCTTCGGCGTCGCTCACTTGCGGATTGGCTGGCATCGGGATCGCGCCCCAGGTGCCGGAACCGCCCTTCATCACTTTGGTGACCAGCTTGGCTTCAGCATCCTTCTGGCCGGCGTATTTGGCGGCGACATCCTTGTAGGCAGGACCGACCAGCTTGGTGCTCACAGCGTGGCAAGCCAGGCAGTTCTTCGCTTTTGCCAGATCCATGCCCGCGTCCGCCATCGCGGCTTGCGATGCGAATGCCGAAGCGACCACCATACCAACCATCATCAAATTACGTTTCATTGTCTTCTCCAGGTAAGTGCTACTCAATTCTGCCAACAATTCTACCGTGTTTTGCTATAGAACATTAAACGTCATAGCTGATATCCTCGTTGACCGATAATAGAATATTGCTGCCCGCAAAGCCATTTTCTTTGTAAGATGAGGTAACCGGAGGAGAACGTCATGCCCATGATATTGGTGATCATCGCCCTATGCGGGCTGCGCTATTTCGAAGTGTGGAAGTTCGCCCTGCTGTCCTGGTGGTGGATAATCGGGCTGATGGTCTTCGCTTTCGTGTGGTTCGAGTTCCTGGAGCCGATGCTGGGGCTGGACAAGCGCAAGGCGCACGACGAGGACGAAAAGCGCCGCAAGGCGCGCGTGAAGCAGAATTTCGACAAGAATAAATAACGCCCGCTCCGGGCGGAGCGGGCATATTGCGGGCAAGCCCGTACTGGCTTAACGCTTGATCTGCGACAGATCGCGCACGGCGCCGCGGTCGGCCGACGTGGTCAGCGCCGCGTAGGCTTGCAGCGCCTGCGACACATAACGCTCGCGGTTGACCGGCTTCCATGCATCGCTGCCCTTGGCCTCCATCGCCGCGCGGCGCGCCGCCAGGTCGGCATCGCTGATGCGCAGGCTGATGGTGCGGTTCGGGATGTCGATGTCGATCATGTCGCCCTCCTCCACCAGGCCGATGGCGCCGCCCTCCGCCGCTTCCGGCGAAGCATGGCCGATCACCAGTCCCGAGGAACCACCCGAGAAGCGGCCGTCCGTCAGCAGCGCGCAAGCCTTGCCCAAACCCTTGGACTTGATGTACGAGGTCGGATACAGCATCTCCTGCATGCCAGGACCGCCCTTCGGACCTTCGTAGCGGATGATGACCACATCGCCTTCATGCACGGTATCGCCAAGGATGCCTTCAACCGCCGCGTCCTGGCTCTCGAACACGCGCGCCTTGCCGCTGAATTTCAAAATGCTTTCGTCCACGCCGGCCGTCTTCACGATGCAACCGTTCTCCGCCAGGTTGCCGTACAAGACAGCCAGGCCGCCGTCCTGCGAATAGGCGTGCGCCTTGTCGCGGATGCAGCCGGTACTGCGGTCGGTGTCCAGCGCGCCGTAGCGCTCCGATTGCGAGAACGCCACCTGCGTCGGCACACCGCCCGGCGCGGCGCGGAACAACTGCT
This sequence comes from Duganella sp. BJB1802, assembly GCF_013369445.1. NCBI lineage: Bacteria > Pseudomonadati > Pseudomonadota > Betaproteobacteria > Burkholderiales > Oxalobacteraceae > Duganella > Duganella sp. BJB1802. The sequence continues at coordinate 90,919 of NZ_JABWEF010000017.1, forward strand.
GCACGGCCGGATCGTCGGTGCGCTTGATGTCGTTGCGTTCGATCGCATCGCCCAGCGTCGGCGCGTGGATGGTCGGCAGCGAGGTGTCGAGCAAACCGGCGCGCGCCAGCTCGCCCAGGATCGCCACGATGCCGCCGGCGCGGTGCACGTCCTCGATGTGGTACTTGTCGGTCATCGGCGCGACCTTGCACAGGCAAGGCACTTTGCGCGAGATGCGGTCGATGTCCTTCATATCGAAGTCCACGCCCGCCTCGTGCGCGGCGGCCAGCAGGTGCAGCACGGTGTTGGTGGAACCTCCCATCGACACGTCCAGCGCCATCGCGTTTTCAAACGCGGCCTTGGTGGCGATGGAGCGCGGCAGCACCGAGTAGTCGTCCTGCTCGTAGTGGCGCTTGGCCAGTTCGACGATCAAACGGCCAGCGCGCAGGAACAGCTGCTCGCGGTCGGAGTGGGTGGCGACGATGGTGCCGTTGCCCGGCAGCGCCAGGCCCAGCGCCTCGGTCAGGCAGTTCATCGAGTTCGCGGTGAACATGCCCGAGCACGAACCGCAGGTCGGACAGGCGGAACGCTCGATCTCGGCGACATCCGCATCGCTGACCGTTTGATCGCCGGCCTTGATCATCGCATCGACCAGATCGAGCTTGATGATCTTCTGTTTGCCGTCGACCACCTTCAGCACCTTGCCCGCTTCCATCGGGCCGCCGGAGATGAACACCACCGGAATGTTGATACGCATCGCGGCCATCAGCATGCCCGGCGTGATCTTGTCGCAGTTGGAGATGCAGACCATCGCATCGGCGCAGTGGGCGTTGACCATGTACTCGACCGAGTCGGCGATCAAATCGCGCGACGGCAGCGAATACAGCATGCCGCCGTGGCCCATGGCGATGCCGTCGTCCACCGCGATGGTGTTGAATTCCTTGGCCACGCCGCCGGCCTTTTCGATCTCGCGCGCCACCAGCTGGCCCAGGTCCTTCAGGTGCACGTGGCCCGGCACGAACTGCGTGAACGAGTTCACCACGGCGACGATAGGCTTGTCGAAATCGCCGTCCTTCATGCCGGTGGCGCGCCACAGGGCGCGGGCGCCGGCCATGTTGCGGCCGTGGGTGGTGGTGCGGGAACGGTATTGCGGCATGATGGATCTCCAATGATAAAGGCGGGCTTAAGACCGCTGGCTTAGTATGAGAGATTGCCTTGGCCCTGCCCCCATGTCAAATATAGTATTTGCGGCCCTGTGAGTCGTATAAAATATCACTGGAACAAATTTCAATAGTAAACAATATGAACCTGGAACTGCGGCAGCTACGCTATTTCGTCACCGTCGCCGAGGAACTCCACTTCGGCAAGGCGGCGCTGCGCCTGCACATGACGCAGCCGCCGCTGTCGCAGACCATCCAGGCGCTGGAGGAGCTGCTGGGTGCCGCGCTGTTCGAGCGCAACCGGCGCGGCGTGGCGCTGACGCCGGCCGGCCTGGCGCTGCTGCCGGAGGCGCGCCGCATGCTGGCGCAGTCGCTGGAACTGCCGCAACTGGTGCAGCGCGCCGCCGCCGGCGAGGTCGGGCGGCTGACGCTGGCCTTCGTCTCCTCGGCCGACTACAGCGTGCTGCCGCCCTTCCTGCGCGCCTACCGCGCAGCGTATCCGCAGGTGCAGATCACGCTGCAGGAAGCCACGTCCGACCTGCAGCTGGACGACCTGCTGCACAACCGTATCGACGCCGGCCTGCTGATCCCGCCGCTGCCGGACAAGGCCGGGCTGGAGCTGGACTACCTGCCGGTGCTGAGCGAGCCGCTGGTGCTGGCCCTGCCGGCCGGGCTGCTGAAGAAGAAAGGCAAGCTGGCGTTGGCCTCCTTGCCCAAGCTGCCGTTGATCGTCTTCCCGCGCGCGATCTCGCCGGCCCTGTACGACGCCATCCTGTCGGTGTTCCGCGACGCCGGCATCACGCCGGAAATCGGCCAGCAGGCGATCCAGATGCAGACCATCGTCAGCCTGGTGTCGGCCGGGATGGGGATGGCGCTGGTGCCGCAGTCCGTGTCCAACCTGATGCGGCCCGGGGTAGAATACCGGGCGCTGCGCGACGCCACCCCGCTGGTCGAAACCGGCCTGGCCTGGCGGCGCGACAACGCCTCGCCGGTGCTGCGCGGCTTTTTGGAATTATTACGAAAGAACACCCTATGCTGATACACCCGATGCCCGATCCGATCGCCCTGCAACTGGGGCCGGTGGCGATCCACTGGTACGGCTTGATGTACGTCCTCGCCTTCGCCCTGTTCATCACGCTGGGACGGGTGCGTATCAAACAGCCGCACATCGCCGCGCAGCGCTGGAGGAAGGAGGACCTGGACGACATGCTGTTCTACGGCATGCTGGGCGTGATCATCGGCGGGCGCATGGGCGAGGTGCTGTTCTACGAGCCGGTCAAGTACTTCTCCGATCCGATCGAGATCTTCAAGGTCTGGCATGGCGGCATGTCCTTCCACGGCGGCTTCCTCGGCGTGCTGATCGCGATGGCCCTGTGGGCGCGCAAGAGCGGGCGCAACCTGCTGGACGTGTACGACTTCATCGCGCCGCTCGTGCCGCTGGGTTACGCCGCCGGCCGGCTGGGCAACTTCATCAACGCCGAGCTGCCGGGGCGCGTGGTCACGGACCAGTCGCTGCCGTGGGCGATGCTGTGGCCGAACAACGCCTATCCGCTGCATCCGAATCCCGTGTTCCTGGAGGGCCTGCGCCATCCGTCGCCGATCTACCAGTTGCTGATCGACGGGCTGCTGGTGTTCGTCATCCTGTGGCTGTTTTCGCGCAAGGAGCGTCCACGGCTGGCGGTCGGCGCGATGTACACGCTGCTGTATGGTTGCGCGCGCTTCTTCACCGAATACTTCCGCACGCCGGACTGGGAGACCACCGTGCTCGGCATACCTATCACCTCGGGGCAGGTGCTGTCGCTGCCGATGATCGTCGGCGCGGCCGCCATGCTGGTGTGGTCCTACCAAGTCAAACAGAAGGGCCGCGCGCCCATCTAACCGTTGGGGTCAAGTCTGACATTCGGACACGGCCTCTGCCGTAGCGCTCTGCTACGGCAGAGGCCGTGTCCGAATGTCAGACTTGACCCCAATTTGCTTTGCGTAACATGTAGGCGGCGAGGCAGTACAGCACTATCGCGAAGATTTTGCGCAGGGTTTGCACCGGCAGCTTGTGCGCGGTGCGCGCGCCCAGCGGCGCGAGCGTGACGCTGGCCGCGGCGATTACCAGCAACGCCGGCATGTAAACGAAACCGAGCGAATAGCGGGGCAAGTCCGGTGTGTTCCAGCCGTAGTAGATATTCGATAGCGTGCCGGCCAGCGCAATCGGAAATCCCAACGCGGCGCTGGTCGCCACGGCGTTATGGATCTTGACGTTACGCCAGGTCATGAACGGTATCGACAGGAAGCCGCCGCCCGCGCCCACCAGCCCCGCCACCAGGCCGATCACGCCGCCGGCGCCGAACATGGCGGCGTTGCCCGGCAGGCCGCGCTGCGCGACACCTTCGGCCGGCACGGCTTTTTTGGCGAGCAGCATCTGCGTCGCGGAGAAGGTCAGGAAGATGCTGAACAACAGCGCCTGCCCCGCCGAACTCATTTGCTTGGCGATCCACGGGCCGCACCACGCGCCCAGCAAGATACCGGGCGCCAGCAGCAGCGCCACCGGCCACAGCACCGCGCCATGCTGATGATGCGCGCGCACCGAGGACATCGACGTGAACAGGATCACGCCCAGCGATGTCGCCACCGCCATGTGGATGATCGCCCCCTCCGGAAAGCCCTGCGCGCTGAAGATCAGCGTGATGAACGGCACCAGTATCATGCCGCCGCCTATGCCCAGCAGTCCCGCCATGAAGCCGCCCACGGCGCCCATCAACAGCAGGATCAGCACCAGGCCCAGGTCCATCAGCCGCTCTTTTTCAGCAGCTTGACGATGGCGTTCCACTGCGCCGCCGTCACCGGCGTGATCGACAGGCGGCTGCCTTTTTGCAGCACCACCATGTCCTCCAGCGCCGGTATGGTACGCATCTCGGCCAGCGGCAGCAGCCGCGTTTTCTGCGTGCCTTGCACGTCAATCGAGATCCAGCGCGGCTGCTCCGGCGTGGCCTTGGGATCGTAGTATTTGCTGTCCTTGTCGAACTGCGTGGCGTCCGGATACGGGCCGCCCACCACCCGCGCCAGACCGGCGATGCCGGGCTCCGGGCAGCTGGAGTGGTAGAACAGCACGCCGTCGCCGTCCTGCATGCCGTCGCGCATGAAGTTGCGCGCCTGGTAGTTGCGCACGCCGAACCACGGCGTGGTCTGGCCCGGCGACGCCATCACGTCGTCGATGCTCACTTCATCAGGCTCGGATTTCATCAACCAGTACTGCATAGATTTTTCTCCAGACGAAAAAAAGCGGCTGCGCACTCACATGCTTGCAACCGCTTCTTTAGTAATGAGGCCCCGCCTGTGCCGTCTTTGCCGGCATCCCGAACCAAACGGTTCAAGGTGGTCACAGTTAGTTCAATTTCGGGTTCATCGGACTAGCGACGCTCACGCCCATCGAACAAAATTCCGCAACCGGTGCACATAAATGGTTCAAGGAATATATGGCAATCGCGAACACCGCAGGGTGAGACGAAGTTTACTCTCTTGTCCGCCGCAAAGGAAGGAGTTTAGCGAATTAAAACAGGGTTTCTTGTGGCGTCAGCGCGCTATCGAGCACTTTGTGCATGGCGCTGATCCGCGTCTGCACTTCCAGCATCGACATGTCCGACAACGGCCCCACCGGCGATTTCACCGACAGGAATTCCGCCGCCATACCCAGCGCCGCCATCACGGCGATGCGGTCGTTGCCCTTGATCTTGCCGGCGTCGCGAATGGCCGTCATCTTTTTATCGAGGAAGGCCGCGGCCTCGCGCAGCGCGCGCTCCTCGCCTTCCTTGACGACCAGCCGGTACGGCGAACCCATGATGGTCACATCCAGCTGTATCATCGTGCGTCCTCGTTTTCAGGCTTTTGTTCCTCTTCGGCGTCGCCGTCGAGCGCGGGGATTTTTTCCAACAAAGCCTCGACGCGGCCGGCCGCCTCGGTCAACTGGCGCCGATAACCCAGGTTCTCCACCACGAGGGCGGCATTGATTTGACGCAGTTCGGTATTTTCCCGACGCAGGGCGTGGGTCATCTCGGCCAACTGGTCGATTTTGTCGGATAGTTCTTGGAAATCTGGAATCATCCCGCCACTATAGGCAGCGCGCGGAACGCCGTCAACCGAATCACGCGCGCCGCCCGCATATTTGGCGGGCAAGCGCGCGATTTATTTCCTCACTGTCAACGCCATGCTGAAAATTGCTACTTTGCCAGCAAGCGTGGCGTAATGCTCACATAGCCCTCGATGCCGCTGGCCTGGCCCGGCTCCGCTTCAACGATGACGTTGATCTCGCGCTTGCCGGCGCCGGCCGGCAGCGGCAGTTCGAACGCCTCCAGCGCGTAGCTGTCCTTCTTGCCGGCCAGCTGGCCGTTCAGCCAGAACTCCGCCTTGCCGCGCACGCCCGCGAAGCGCAGCACGCCGCTGCCATCGGACAGGTTCTTGCGCGGCGTGAAGCTGGAGCGGTACAGGTGATATTTGGCGGCGGCCGGCGCGATCATCGGCGGCGATCCCCAGCCCCAGGTGTTCATGTCGAAGCTGGTCAGCTGCTGGTTAGGGTCGGGACGCTGGGCGCTGTCCGGCGCGATGCGCCAGCCGCGCACAAAGGTCAGCGGCGCCTCGGCCTGCGCCACGAAGGGCTGCGCCGGTGTGGCCTTGACCGGGATGCTGATGCGCGCCGGCGCCAGGCCGGGCGCTGTGGCGGTCACTTCGATCGCGTCCTTGCCGTCGTAGTTGGTCTGCACGATCAGCTGCGCCAGGCCGTTGAACAGGCGGCGCGTCGCGCCCTTCTCGTCCTCGTGCGAATTCGGATCGCCGTTGCCGTGGCCGATGGAGCGGCCGCCGCCTGTCACCACGAAGGTCACCTGCGCGTCGGCCAGCGGCACGGCACGGCCTTGCGCGTCCAGCGCGCGCACGGTGATCGGCATCGCATCGCGGCCATCGCCGGCCAGCTGCGCCCGGTCCGGCACCAGCTCCAGCGCGACGGCGGCGCCGGTGGTCTCCACCGAGGTGCGCGCGACTTCCTTGCCGCCGTTGTAGCCGATCGCTTCCAGCTTGCCGGGCGCGTAGGCGACGTTGAAGCTGTTCATGCGGTACGGGTCCACCTTCTGCTCACCCAGCACGCGGCCGTTCAGCAGCAGCTGCACGCGTTCCACGTTGGCCATCACCATCACGCGGATGTCCTTGCCCTCGCTGCCGCTCCAGTTCCAGTGCGGCGCGATATGGATCAGCGGACGGTCCTTGATCCACTGTACCTGGTGGATGTAGTAGGCGTTCTTGGGGAAGCCGTTCAGGTCCATGATGCCGAACGCCGAGCTGACCGAAGGCCATTCGTTGGGCGTCGGCTCGCCGCGGTAATCGAAGCCGGTCCAGACGAAGCCGCCCGCCACGTATGGCCGGGTGGCGATGGCCTGCCAGGCGTCGCGGTGGGTGTTGCCCCACTTGGCCGCGTCGTCGTCGTAGCTGGCGATCAGGTTTTTCTCGCGCACGGTCTGGAACTCGCCGCGCGTCATGAAGGCCGAGGTATCCTCGGAGCTGGTGAACGGCTTGTTCGGATAGGCCTTGTGATAGCGGTCGTAGTCCGGCACATGGTAGTTGGAGCCCACCACGTCCACCGCGTGCGACACGTTCAGCTCAGTCAGGAAGCCGCCGTTCATCGCCGCCGTGACCGGACGCGTGTCGTCCAGCGCCTTCACCGTGGCCGACATGCGGCGCACCATTTCATAGCCCACTTCCGTGGCCTGCTCCGGCTCCTCGTTGAACACCGACCACAGGACCACGCCCGGATGATGGCGGTCGCGCTTGACCATCCACTCCAACTGCTTCATGTAGTCCGGCGATGGATTGAAGTTGCGGTTCTCGTCCATGACGACAAAGCCCATGCGGTCCACCAGGTCCAGCACCTCGGCCGCCGGCGCGTTGTGCGAGAAGCGGATCGCGTTCACGCCCAGCTCCTTGAGCCGGCGCAGGCGGTACTCCCACACCGAATCCGGCACGGCCACGCCGACGCCCGCATGGTCCTGGTGGATGCACACGCCCTGCAGCTTCACATGCACGCCGTTGAGGAAGAAGCCCTGCGCCGCGTCGAAGCGGATGGTGCGGAAGCCGGTATGCAGCGACACTTCATCGAGCGCCTTGCCATCCTGCAGAACGCGCGTGGTCACGCGATACAGATTGGTCTTCTCCAGCGACCACAGGGCCGGATGGTCGACGGCCACCGGCACCTTCACCGTGCTCGTGTCCAACACGCCGATGCGGGCAGCGACGCTCTGGCGCGCCACCTGCTTGCCGGTCGGGTCGAACACCGACACTTCCACCGTCACGCCGCTGGCCTGCTTGCCGCTGTTGTTCAGCGTAACCTCGACCGGAATGGTCCACTGATTGTTCTTGCCCAGGCGCGGCGTGGCGTGCACGCCATCGGTGACGACGTGCACCGGATCGCGCTTGACCAGCCACGCATGGCGGTACATGCCCGCGCCCTCGTACCACCAGCCTTCCATGGCCTCGGCGTCGGCGCGGATGGCGATGGTGTTCATCGCGTCGCCGTAGCGCAGATAGGGTGTGATGTCGATATAGCTGGCGTTGTAGCCGGACCAGTTGCGGTTGACCACATTCCCGTTCACCCACACGGTGGCGTGGGTGGCGATGGCGTCGAGCTGCAGTTCAAAATGGCGGCCGCGGTCGGCCGCTTCCACGCGCAGATAGCGCCGGTACCAGCCGACGCCGCGCGGGCGATAGCCCTGCGCGATGTTGGCGTTGGGGTCGAACGGGCCTTCGACCGCCCAGTCATGCGGCAGGTCCAGGTGGCGCCAACCGGAATCGTCGTATTCGGTGCCGGCCGCGCCGGCGGCGTTGCCCGCCTTGGCGTTGTCGTAGGATTCATCGCTTCCCTTGATCGGCGGCTGGACGATGTCGCCCAGGTGGAACAGCCAGCCGCGGTCGAGCGACAAGCGCTCGCGGCCCATCGTTGCGGCCTGCGCGGCCACGCAGGCCGTCAGCAGCAGAACGGCGGAGCACAGCCGCCGCCAGTTGAATATGGTCGATTTCAATTTGCGTCCCCTTGATGAAAAAAACGGAGCAGCGCCATCACGCGCCGCCCCGTCAAAGCCACGACAAAAACAGATTACATCTTGAACGACAGGCCCAGGTTGAAGCGGCGGCCGAACTCGGTGACCTCCTGCTGTACCGGGATGTTCGCGCTGGTGTAGACGGCCTTCTGGTTGGTCAGGTTGTCGATGCCGAAGCGCAGTTGCACGTTCGGCGTCAGCTGCTTGGCCAGGTTCAGCGTCAGGTAGGTTTCGGCTTCGTTCATGATCAACTGGCCGGCGCCCCAGGTTGGATTACGCACGAAAGCACTGTGGTAGTTGGCGGAGATGCGCGCCTCGTAGCCTGCCTTCTCGTACCACAGCGTCACGCCGCCGTTGCTCTTCATCAGACCTTCGATCGGATAAGGATTCACGCTCGGCGTTTTCTCGTGGATGTTGCTGGTGGTGTAGGCGTAGTTGCTGGCGATGCCCAGGCCATCGAACGGCGCCGGCAGCGAAGTAAAGGCCTGCTGGTACACCAGCTCCACGCCGCGAATGTCGCCGCCATCGCCGTTGACCGAACGGGTGATGGTGGCTGGGCGGCCGTTGACGGTGGTGGTGTCGCTGGTGATGGCGATGTAGCGCGATACCTTCTTGTAGAACGCGCCGGCCGACAGCAGCGAGCCTTTGCTGAAGTACCACTGGTAGGCCAGGTCGACCTGGTTGGCCATCATCGGCTTCAGTTCTGGATTGCCGGCGCTGCCGGTGACCGGCTGGGTGGAATCCGATACCACGTTCAGGTTGCGCGATGCGCGCATCTCGTCCAGCGGCGCGCGCGACCTGGCGGGCGCCACGCTGAAGCGCACCTGGCGTTCCTGCGCCTCGTCCATGTTGAAGATCAGGTTCAGGCTGGGCAAGATCTCGTTGTAGGAGGTGCCGCCTTCGACCGCCGTCGGCGCCGCGCCGTTCAGCGACTGCGCGCCGTAGCCGGTCTGCGTGGTGTGCACCAGGCGCACGCCGACGTTGCCGCGATAGGTCTTGCCGAAGGCTTCGCCGTCCAAGTCACCCTGCACGAAGGCCGAGGTGCTGCGCTCCTTGACCTTCCAGCCGGACAACGCATCGTTCCGGATTTGCCAATCCTGCCGTACCTGGCCGTCGGGATTAAAGGCGTTGGGGCCAAAGGCGGCGGCGGTCGACGCACCGAAGTCCTTCAACGCGATATACGAAGGGAAGCCGCTGACGTTGACGGTCTCGTAGGCCGAGTCGGGAATCGCCGCCGTCGGATTCAGCTGCCAGGTGGTCTGGCGATAGCTCTTCTCGCGATCGGTGGCGCGCACGCCGACTTTCAGGCGGCTGACGATGCTGTTCTCGATCGGGCGCGAGGCGCTCAACGACACGGCGTTCAGCAGATCCTTGACATGGCCGTCGGTGTCGACATACAGCGTGGGCGCGCCGAAGTTGGCCGGGTTGCCGGTGTCCAGGCCGCCGAAGTCGTAGCTCTGGCGCTCGTCGCCCGTGAAGGACCAGTTGATGGTGGTGCTGTTTTTCGACGTCTGGCGCAGGTCGCGCCACTGGCTGGCGCGCATCGCGTGCGAGGTCGATAGGTCAGACTCCACCTTCCAGTCGCCGACGTTGAACTTGGCGTTCAAGCCGCTGGCGGCGACGCTGTTGTCCTGGATCCAGCGGGCGTCGTTGTTGATGACGTTGACCCATTTGACGGTGCCGCCGGCCACATAGCCGTTGCGGATATCGAGGTTGCTGAAATTGCCGGAGTTGCCGCCGTCCCAGTTACCCATGTCCCCGGTCCAGTGCTGCATTTGCGCCTCGTCGATCGCGGTCTTGGCGTAGTAGCTGTCGGCGGTGATCAGCACATCCTTGTTCGGCTTCCACTCGGCCTTGGCCAGTACACTGGTGCGCTTGTCCTTGCCGTGACGGACGTCGTCCTGGAAGCCCCATGGCGTCTTATCCACCTTGCCGTCGCCGTTCAGATCAGCCGAATGGTCCTCGTTGAAGCCCCAGTGACGGATATTCTTCTGCATCGAAGGCTGGTCCTGGTAGCTGAAGGCCAGCGCCACGCCCAGCGTCTTGTTGTTGAACTGGTCGATGTAGACGCCACCGAGACGCGGCGCGGTCTTGTCGGCGCCGCCGATGTCCTTGGCCAGCGCGTAGTACAGCGCGTCCGCCTTCAGCGATACCTGGCGGCCCGAATACTTCAACGGCGAGACGGTTTGCAGGTCGATGGAAGTGGCGATGCCGCCTTCCGCCAGCTCGGCGTTCTGCGTCTTGTAGATGGTGGCGCCGCTCAGCGACTCCGACGGGAACTGCTCGAAACGCACGGCGCGGTTAGGCTCCGACGAGGCCAGCTCGCGGCCGTTCAGCGTGGCGCCGATGAAGCGTGGCCCCATGCCGCGCGCGACGATCTGGCTGGCGTTGCCGCGATCCAGGCCGGACGACATGCCCGGCAGGCGCGCCAGCGATTCGGCGATGGTGGTGTCGGGCAGCTTGCCGATGTCTTCGGATGCGATGACTTCAACGATGCTGTTGGAAGCTTCCTTGGCGGCCAGCGCATTGCGCACCGAAGCGCGGATGCCGGTCACGTTCACTTGCTGGATGTCGCCCGCCGCTTCCTGGGCAAATGCTTGTTGGACCAGCATAGGGGACGTGAAGAGCGTGGCGATCAGCCAGCTCATTTTCTTGTGCTTCATGTGCATCTCCAGTGTTGTTTAGGTTTCGTCTCTGGTTACCACTCGGACGAATAACTGGATGCTAGCGAAACGAAAGAATCACTTCCAATAGCTTATTCAGCGCGGGCCATACGAAGTTCGTATATCACGCTTGAGGTCGCTTACGCGGGAGGACGATAGTGAGGATAGATGCTGGCCGCGGCGTCGCGCAGCGCGAGGAGCATGGCGTCGGCGCCAGGCGAGAGCTGGTGTCGCTTGCGCGTCACAATGCCGAACGAATCCATGCTCACGCCCAGGTCGAACGGCAGTATCGTCATCAGGCCCGCTTCCAGGTACGGCTGCACGGCGTCGGACGGCAGCGCGACGATCATGTCGTTGCTCATGAGGAGACTGGCGACGACCGGCAGGTCGAGCGTCTCGACGGTTTCCGCCGGCTGTTCCAGGCCGTGCGACAGGAACAGCGCGGTCAGACGGTCGCGCAGGATGCTGCCGGCCGGCGGCAGTATCCAGCACTGCGCCATCAGGTCCTCCAGCCGCAGGTCGGCGCGGCCGGCCAGCGGATGGCCGGCGCGCGCAATCAGCAGATGCGGCTCGTCGGTCAGCGGTTCGAAATTGAGTTCGTCGGCGGCCGCCGTGTCGAGAATGCGGCCGACCACCAGATCCAGCTCGCCGCCACGCAGGCGCTCCACCAGCGCTTTGCTGGTCGACATGCTGACCGCGACGTGCACCCGCGAGTGGCGCGCCTTGAGCAGGTTGATCGCCTTCGGCACCAGGCCGGTGGCCGGCGCCAGCACGGTGCCGATGCCCACGCGCCCGCGCAGGCCGGACAACAGCTCCATCACCTCCTGGTGGGCCGCGTCCATCTCCGCCAGCGCGGCGCCGGCGCGCCGTATCAGCACTTTGCCGTACCAGGTGGGGGCGACGCCGCGCGACAGGCGCTCGAACAATTGCACGCCCAGCGCGTGTTCCAGCTCGCCCAATAATTTGGACGCGCCGGGCTGGGTAAGGTTGGCCGCCTGCGCCGCGTGCGCGATCGATCCGTGCCGGCCCAATTCGACCAGCAGCACCAAATGGCGGGTTTTCAGGTGGGAGCGGACGAAGCGGTCGGAGCTTGAATCGGTCATAGGGGTGATTTTCTGGATCGCCCATCATAAGGGCGCGCCGTTGCAGCGTCAATCACCCTGGCGCCGGCGTTGGGAATCGGCGGACGGCCGGGCCGTCGTCGAAGGGTGTATCGGCCACGCCTGGCGCCAGCTCCTCGGCCAAGGCGGGCGGCAGGCCATACAGCCCGCCGCGCACGCCCAGCAGCAGCAACTGGCGCGCGTCGGCGCCGCCGAAGGCCATGCCGGACGGCTGCTCCTGTTCCAGCGCGATCCGGCGGTGCAAATGGCCGTCGGCGCAGTACTGCGCCACCCCCCCGGCCTGCACGCTCCACAGCATGCCGGCACTGTCGACGGTGGCGGCGCCCCGCTCGGACGCCTGCGCGAACTCGCGGATCTCGCCCACCTTGGCGCGCTCCGCGTCGTAGCGGCACTGCATGATGCCGCCCCGGGCGGCGTCGGCGAAGTACATGCGCGTGCCGTCCACGCTGAAGGCGATGCTGCGCGCCGTGACCACCACCGGCAAGGCCAGGCGGCGCAGCCCGTGGCGCGTCGAATATTGATAGAAGCTGCCGATGGGCCGCTGGTCGGCGCCGGTGTTGGCGGTGCCGAAGACGAAATTCCCATGCCGGTCGGTGCAGCCGTCGCTGATGACGGTGCGCGCCTCGGCGGCGTCGATGGTCGCCAGCACCTGCGCCTGCAGCGGGCGGCCGGGCTGCCCGGCGGGTGTCAGCTCCACCATGCCCAGGCGCTTGCCCTGGCCAAGCAGCATGCGCCCGGAGCTGCAGCAGGCGATCACGCCGGCACTCTCCTGCAGGCGCGCGCCGGCCGCCTTGCCGTCGTGCCGCGGCCAGGCGTACAACTGGCCGCCCTGCGGGTCCGGCCAGCGCCAGCAGGCGGCCTGCGGATCCCAGCGCAGCGCGCAGCCGGCCTGGCCGGCGAGCGCCAACAGGATGCCGGTCGTGGAAGCGGTGGACGTACTGGTTGGACTCATGCTGCGGGGGCTCCGGATGGATGATGTGACCGCGCCAGTCTAAGCGGCCCGCCACCGCCGCAGATATGAATAAATCGGCGCTTGCCATGCCGATATCGGATAGCTGGGCGGCGCCCGGGAAGCTATCCGATAATGATATGCCTACTTACGAATTAATCATATTTCCAGTCTAGCGGGCAGGCTTAGACTGAGCACTGTTCCTGAACTTACCCTCTCTCTCCTATGAAAATCATCAAACTGACGACCTACCGTGTACCACCGCGCTGGATGCTGCTCAAGATCGAAACCGATGAAGGCGTCGTCGGCTGGGGCGAACCGGTCATCGAAGGCCGCGCGCGCACCGTGGAGACGGCGGTACAGGAAATGGAATCTTATCTGATCGGCCAGGACCCGTCCCGCATCAACGACCTGTGGCAGACCATGTACCGCGCCGGTTTCTATCGCGGCGGCGCGATCACGATGAGCGCCATCGCCGGCATCGACCAGGCGCTGTGGGACATCAAGGGCAAGGTCATGGGCAAGCCGGTGTACGAGCTGCTGGGCGGCCTGGTGCGCGACCGCATGAAGATGTACAGCTGGGTGGGCGGCGACCGTCCTTCCGACATCATTGAGCACATCAGCAAGCTGCGCGAAGGCGGCTTCAATACGTTCAAGATGAACGCCACCGAGGAACTGGGCATGCTGGACACCGCCGCCGCCGTCGACAAGGCGGTCGAGCGCGTGGCCGAGATCCGCGCCGCCTTCGGCAACAGCATCGAGTTCGGCCTGGACTTCCACGGCCGCGTGGCCGCGCCGATGGCCAAGGTGCTGCTGCGCGAGCTGGAGCCGTATCGCCCGCTGTTCGTCGAGGAGCCAGTGCTGGCCGAGCAGGCCGAGTACTATCCGCGCCTGGCCGCGACCACCTCGATTCCGCTGGCGGCCGGTGAGCGCATGTATTCGCGCTTCGAATTCAAGAACGTGTTCCACGCCGGCGGCCTGTCGATCGCGCAGCCGGACCTGTCGCACGCCGGCGGCATCACCGAATGCATGAAGATCGCCTCGATGGCGGAAGCCTACGACATCACGCTGGCGCCGCACTGCCCGCTCGGCCCTGTCGCGCTGGCGGCCTGCCTGGCCGTGGACTTCGTGTCGTACAACGCCGTGCTGCAGGAGCAGAGCATGGGCATCCACTACAACAAGGGCGGCGAGCTGCTGGACTACGTCGTCAACAAGGAAGACTTCCTCATCACCGACGGCTATATGAAGCCGCTGCCCAAGCCCGGCCTGGGCGTGGTGGTGGACGAGGCCCGCGTGCTGGAGGCGAGCCTCAACGCGCCGGACTGGCGCAATCCGGTGTGGCGCCACGCGGACGGCAGCGTCGCCGAGTGGTAAGGATAGCCATGCCATTTTTGTTTAGCCGCCGTTCGGGCGCCGCGCTGATCGTGGGCGCCCTGGCGGGCGGCGTCGCCGGCGCCGATACCTTGTCCATCGATGCCAGCGCAACAACTCCCGCACCGAAAGCTGCGGCGCTGCGCATGGGCAGTTCGGTCGCACCCAACGGCGACAGGCTAGGCGCCAACGCGCGCTACCTGACCCGCAACGGCGCCCCGTGGCTGCCGGTGATGGGCGAATTCCATTACAGCCGCACGCCCGCCTCGCAGTGGGAGGCGGAGCTGCGCAAGATGAAGGCGGCCGGCATCGACATCGTCGCCAGCTATGTGATGTGGAACCATCACGAGGAGCTGGCCGGCCAATTCGACTGGCAGGGCAACCGCGACCTGCGCCGCTTCGTGCAGCTGGCCGCCAAGGCCGGGCTGGATGTGGTGGTGCGGGTGGGCCCGTGGGCGCACGCGGAAGTGCGCTACGGCGGCGTGCCGGATTGGGTGGTCAACGCCATGCCGACCCGCTCCAACGATCCGCAGTACATGGCGCTGGTGGAGAAGCTGTACACGCAGATCGGCGCGCAGCTCAAGGGCCAGTTGTGGAAGGATGGCGGCCGCGTGATCGGCATCCAGCTGGAAAACGAATACAACATCGATGGTCCCGGCAAGGGCGCGGCGCACATCGCCGCGCTGAAGAAGCTGGCGCTGAAGGCGGGCATGGACGTGCCCTACTACACCGTCACCGGCTGGGACGGCACCATCTATCCCACCGGCGAAGTGACGCCGGTGTTCGGCGGTTATCCCGACGAGCCCTGGGGCACCAGCACCAGCGAGCTGCCGCCGAAGGAGACCTACGCCTTCCGTTTCGATACCCGCGTCAGCGGCGACCTGGGTGCGCAGACCGTCGCCCACGCGCCCGGCACGGCGGAGACGGACAAGGACGTGACGCCCTTCCTCGGCGCGGAATACGGCGCGGGCCTGCCGTTCATGTATCGCCGCCGCACGGTGGTGAGCGCGGACGATATCGCGTCGATGCTGCCGGTGCAGCTGGGTTCCGGCGTGAATTTGATGGGCTACTACATGTTCCATGGCGGCCGCAATCCGACTGGTTTGGGCGGCACCTCGATGGAGGAAAGCTCGCTCAGCGGCGGCTACAACGACACCACCATGATCAGCTACGACTTCCAGGCCCCGCTCGGGCCGGACGGCCAGCAGCGCAAGGTGTTGGAGAAGCTGCGGCCCTTCCATCTGTTCCTGCACGATTTCGGTTCGCGGCTGGCACCGATGACGGTGCGCAAACCGGACGCCTCGCCGGCCACGCCGGACGATTTGAAGACGGCGCGCTTCGCGGTGCGCAGCGAAGGCGATCGCGGTTTCCTGTTCGTGAACAACCACGTGCGGCAGTATCCGATGGCGGCGCAGCGGGGCACGCAGTTCTCGGTCAAGCTGCCGGGCCAGACGGTCACGCTGCCAAGCGCGCCGGTCGATATCGCCGATGGGACGTACTTCATCTGGCCGCTGAATCTTGATCTGGACGGTGTTAATCTCGCCTACGCGACGGCGCAGCCTTTGGCCTTGCTCGACCAGGGCAAGGCTGGCGTGGTGGCGGTGTTCGGCGCGAGCGCTGGCGTGCCGGCGGAGTTGGCGTTCGATGCAGCGCTCGCACCGCAGATCCATGCCGATGGCGGTGCGAAGGTCGCCGTCGCCGGCGGCCGTGCGCTGGTGAGCGGCGTGCAGCCAGGCGCCGGCGCGGCGCTGACCGTGCAGCGCGAAGGCAAGCGGCCGTTGACGGTCGTCGTGCTGACGGCGGAACAATCGCAGCAACTAAGCGTGGCGGAACTGGGCGGCCAGCGCCGCCTGATCCTGAGCGGCCAGCAAACCTACGTGGCCGATGGTGCGCTGCAAATGCGTTCGACGGGCAGCAACAAGTTCCGCTTCGCCGTCTATCCCGCGTTGAGCGGCAAGCCGACGGCAAGCACCGCCAGCCCCGCGTGGGCAGCGGCGGCTTCCAGTGGCAAGGACAAGCCGGCTGCCGGGCAACGCGTCACCCTGCGCGAGGCAGGCAACGACGGCATTTTCCAGGCCTTCGAAGCGGAGCTGCCTGTTCGCGATCTGAAGGCCATTGTCACGCCGACGCGCGCGGCGCAGGAGGCTGCGCCCATCGTCATCGGCGGCAGTGCGAAAGCCGCTGTCCAACCGCTGCCGGAAAACTTCAAGGCGGCGGGTGCGTGGCAGATCAACGTCCCGCGCGAGCAGTTGCGTGGGCTGGACGACGCGCTGCTGCAGATCGACTTCGTCGGCGACATCGGCCGCCTGTACTCGGGCACGCGCATGCTGGACGACTGGTACTACAGCGGCTATCAGTGGCAGTTCGGCCTGCGCCAGGCCTGCGCCCTGCTCGACCAGCCGCTGACCGTCTCCGTCCTGCCGCTGCGCGCCGATGCGCCCATCTACCTGCCGAAAGAGGCGCGCCCCGATTTCGCGGGCCAGCCTCAAATCGCCACCATGCGCGGCGTCAGCGTGATACCGGTATATCAGCTGCGCGTAGCGCCGTAAAGCTTGTCATGTGGTTTGCCGCCCACCGCGCCCCGCGGCGGGCGGTTTTTTTTCGCCCGAAAAAAAAGCTGAAGACCGGCGGCATGCGCCACCTGTCTTCAGCCTTGTCTTGAGCCGATCTGACTTAGCTAGCCACGCCCACCAACTGCACGCCGGCGCTGCCGCCCGTGATCGATGCGGTGATCAAGTCGGCGAAGGTGTGCATGCGGTCGGCCGTCCAAGTGGCAGCCATCTCATACGGGCTGCTGCCTTGGTCGGCGTGCGCCACCAGATCGGCGAAGTTGATCGCGGCGACCTGCTTGCCGCTGGCATCGACCAGGTCCACCTCGGCGATGTTGACCTTGGCGTAGTCGGCCACCGTGAACTGCGCGTAGGACTTGCCGCCGTCGACATAGTTGATGACCAAGTCCGAGCCGTCGATGTTGGCCTTGACGTGGTCAGCCGCGATGGTCACGCTGCTGAACAACTTGTTACCGGTGAACTTGAGCACGTCGTTGCCGCCGGCCACCTCATGCACCGTGTCCTTGCCGTCGCCCATGGACATCACATAGGTGTCCTTGCCCGCGCCGCCGTTCAGCGAATCGTTGCCCATGCCGCTGTACAGCGTGTCGTCGCCGGCGCCGCCGAACAGGCGGTTGTTGCCGGCGTACTTGTAGCCCAGCGTGTAGGCCAGCAAACCGGCGATGAAGAAGTCGGCGCCCTTGTACTCGCTCAGGTGCAGGTTGATGCCCAGGTATTTGCCCAGCCAGTTCACGCCGTCGCCGCTGGCGTTGGAGGCCGTCTTCAACGCGCTGCCCAGCCAGTCGGTGGCGTCGGCCAGGGCCGTCCCCACGTCGGCGTCGGCCACGTAGTTGACGCCGCTGCTGATGCCGTTCACCGCCGAGGTCAGGCCGCTCTTGCCGCTGTCCAGCGCGGACTTGAGCGGCGTGGCCACGTCGATGCCCGACGACGACAGGCCGGCGGTGTTGGTGATGCCGTTCAGCGCGTCGTTGGCGGCAGCGTTGAGACTGTCGGCCAGCTTGCCGCCGCTGGCGGTGGCCTTGGCCAGCTCGGCCTTGATGCTGTCGGCCACGCCCGCCCAGCCCTTGCTGATCTCGTCCGTGAAGGTGGAGTTCAGATACTTGGTGATGGCGTCGAAGCCCTTGCCGGCGTCGTTCCAGGCCGCGTTGAGCGCGTTGGCCTTGCCCACCAGCAGATGGTCGATCACGCCCCAGCCCAGGCCCATCATGGTGTCGTTGCCGTTGCCGCCGCCGACGTAGGTGCCGGCGTTGGTGGCGAAGATGGTGTCGTCGCCGTCGCCGCCCATGATCACATTGCCCACCAGGTTGATCTTGCCCAGGTCGCCCTTGGACAGCGCGCCGTATTGCGAACGGATGAAGTTGGCGTTCATGGCCGCGCCCACCCAGTCGCCGGCCGACTCGTAGTCGTTCTCGACGATCGATTCGGCCGCGTTGAACACGGTGATCTCGGCCAGGCCGATGATGGTGTCGTTGCCGGCGCCGCCCAGGGCGATGTTGTTCTGGCCCGACGAGACGATCAAATCGTTGCCGTTGCCGCCCATGCCGATGGTGGTGGTGCCGGCCAGGATCAGGGTGTCGTTGCCGTCGCCGGCGTGCACGAAGTTCATGCCGGTGTCGAGGCTGACCTTGGTCGAGTCGGTGGTCTGGGCCTTGTCCGAGCCTTCCACCGCCTCGGTGGTCGTGCTGGAGTAGCTCAGCTTGCTGCCGGCGTTGAGTACGACCAGGAAGTCGTCGCCCGAATCCGACAGCACCACGTTGTGGTCGCCGTAGACCACGGCGGTATCGTTGCCGGCGCCGGTCCAGGCCACGTTGAGCTGGGTGCTGCCCTTGGTGGTGCTGGTGGTGGTCTGGTTGCTGCCCTCGACCTCGTTGGTGGTGGTGCTGGTGTTGCCACCGCCGTAGCTGACCATCACCAGCGTGTCCTTGCCGCTGCCGCCGATCACGCCGTTGTCCTTGCCGACCACGGTCTCGACGTTGTTGCCGTCGCCGGCCACGATCAGGTTGCCGTTGACGTTGACCGACTTGGCCGCCGTGCCGAAGGCCAGCGCAGTCAGCACGTCGTCGCCGCTGCCGCCCTCGATCAGGTTGCCCTTGCCCAGCGCGGTGACGACGTTGTTGCCCTCGCCCGCCGACACCACGTTGTAGGTGCCGACCACGGTGACGACGTCGTTGCCGGCGCCGGTGACGATGCCGGACTTGCTGCCGATGGCGCTGACCACGTCGTTGCCGGCGCCGGTCGCCACCAGGTTGTTCACGCCCAGCGCGGTGGCCACGGTGTCGGCGCTGCCGCCGATCAGCACGTTGTTCTTGCCGAAGGCGGTCATCACGTCATGGCCGCTCTGGTTGGACGCCGCGCCCGACAGGCCGGCCTTGGAGACCAGGTCGGTGGCGGCCACGCCGGAGGCCAGCGAGTCGACCAGGCCGACGGCGGTGGCGGCGATCTCCGCGTAGTTGCCGGTGGCCAGCAGGTTGTTGGCGCCGACCGCCGTCACGGTGTCCGCGCCGGCGTCGCCCCACACCACGTTGCGCGCGCCGAACACGGTGACGGTGTCGTTGCCGCTGCCGCTCCACACCACGTTGTTGGCGCCGATGCCGGTCACGACGTCGTTGCCGCCGCCGGTGTAGATCACGTTGGTCGAGCCGATGGCGCTGACCACGTCGTTGCCGTCGCCATGCGCGACATTGCTGCCGATGAAGGAGGCCACGGCCTTGGTGGCGCCGCCGGCCGCGCTGCCCAGCTTGGCGGTGACGTCGGCCAGGCCGTCGCCGATGCCGGTGACGATGACGTTGACCGAGCCGGCCGCCGTCACCACGTTGTTGCCGGCGGTGTTGACGACGATGTTGTTGCCGCCCAGCGCGGTGGTGATGTTGTCGCCGCCGTTGGCCAGCACGATGTTGTTGCCGCCGGCCGCCGTGACCACGTCCTTGCCGGCGCCGGTGTAGATGACGTTGTTGCCGCCCACGGCCACCACGGTGTCGTTGCCGGCGCCGCTGTTGATGCCAGCGGCCAGCTTGGCGCTGGCGTTGTTGATGGCGGTGGCGGCCGCCTTGCTCGGCATGGCGTCGGCCAGCACCTTGCCCAGTCCGCCGGTGGCGGCCTTGACCATGCCGCCCAGCTCGGTCAGCACGACGTTGGTGCCGCCCAGCGCCACCACGGTGTCGCCGCCGACGGTGGTGGCCACCAGGTTGGCGCCGCCCACGCCGACCAGCGTGTTGCCGCTGCCGTTGGCCAGCATCACGTTGTTGACGCCGACCGCCGCCTCGATGTTGCCGCCCTGGTTGCTGACCAGCGCGTTGCTGTCGCCCAGCGCGGCCACCTTGTTGCCGCTGCCGCCGGTGTAGGCGATGTTCAGCAGGCCGCCCAGCACGATGTTGCTGTTGCCGCCGTCGTCGATCACCACGTTGGCGCCGCCGCCGGCCACGATGTTGTCCTTGCCGTCGCTGGCGGTGATGCCGTTGGCGCCGCCCAGCGCCACCACGGTGTCGTTGCCGCTGCCGGCGTTGATGACGTTGGCGCCGCCGGTGGCCTGCACCTGGTCATTGCCGGCGCCGGTGCCGATGACGTTGGCTCCGCCGGCCGCGGTGACCGTGTCCGCGCCCGAGCCCGAGCTCACCACGTTGGCCGCGCCGTTCAGCGTGACGTTGTTGTTGCCGTTGCCAGCCTTGACCTCGTTGGCCGCACCGTTGGCCTTGATGGTGTCGTCGCCGGCGCCGGCCGTGATGTGGTTGTTGCCGCCGTCGGCCGTCACCGTGTTGGTGCCCTCGCCGGCGTCGATCACGTTGCTGGCCGCCTTGACGGTGATGCGGTCGTCGCCGCCGCCGGTGTTGATGACGTTGCTCGCGCCGTCGGCCGTGACGGTGTCGGCGTCCTTGCCGGTGTTGATGACGTTGGAGGCGCCGCCGGCGTTGATGACGTTCCAGCCGTCGCCCGCGTTGACCTTGTTGGCGCCGCCGTTGACGGTGATGTTGTCGTTGCCGCTGTCGGTGCTGACGGTGTTGGCGCCGCCGTTGGCGGTGATGGTGTTGTCGCCGCCGTCGACGTCGATCTTGTTCCAGCCGCCGTTGGCCGTCACGCGGTCGTTGCCGTTGCCGGCGGTGATCTCGTTGTAGGCGCTGTTGATGGACAGGCTGTTGTTGCCGTCGCCCAGGTCGACGTCGGCCGCCGCGCCGGCCGACACGGTGACCGAGTCGTTGCCGGCGCCGCCGCTGATCTTGTTGTAGACGCCAACCTCGACGCGGATGGTGTCGTCGCCGTTGCCGCCGTCGATGCGGTTGTAGCCGCCCACACGCACGACGATGGTGTCGTTGCCGTCGTCGCCGTACAGGTTGTTGTAGGCGCCGGCCGTGACGGTGATGGTGTCGTTGCCGCCGTCGCCGTGGATGATGTTGGCGCCCAGCGAGCTGGCCGTGTAGTTGTTGTCGCCGTTGCCCAGGCTCTTTTTGGTGTAGCCCAGTTCGCTGATCCTCTTGGCCGCCGCCGTGATGTCGTTGCCGACCACGTCGAAGGCGTCGCCGATGCCGTTCAGGTCGCTGCCGATGTCCTTGATGGTGTCGCCGACCTTGTCGACCACGCTGACGATGGGCTTTTCCACGTGTTTTTTGAACCAGCTGCCGATACTCATCTTTACCCCTTGTTATGGTTTGGTACGCTTGCATTAAATCAAGGGAAAATGACAGGATGGCAAACACAACGATTACAAAGCTGTAATAAAAGCGCTAAACCCGCCATTGACGGCGGCCGGGCCAGCCCGGACAATGCCCATATGAAAGCGCTTTTAGTAGAAGATGAACAACGTATCGCCAGTTTCGTGTGCGCCGGCCTGCGCGAACACGGCTTCCTGGTCGACCATTGCGAAGATGGCAATCTTGGCTACGACTACGCGCTGTCGCGCGAGTACGACGTGGTGCTGCTGGACGTGATGGTGCCGGGCCGCGACGGCCTGTCCATCCTCAAGGCCATGCGGCGCGAGGGCCGCAACGTGCCGGTCATCCTGCTGACCGCGCGCAACGAACTGGACGACCGTCTGCAGGGCCTCAACCTGGGCGCCGACGACTACCTGGCCAAGCCCTTCTACGTGGAGGAGCTGGTGGCGCGCATCCACGCGCTGCTGCGGCGCGTCAGCGGCGAGCGGCAGAGCGTGCTGACCCTGGGCCCGCTGCGGCTGGACCGCCTGAGCCGGGTGGCCGACGTCGACGGCCGCGCCGTCGAGCTGACCGGGCGCGAGTTCAACCTGCTGGAATACCTGCTGCGCTCGCCGGGCCGGGTCTACACCCGCACCCAGATCCTGGAACATGTGTGGGGCTACGACTTCGAGCCGCAGACCAATATGGTGGACGTGTGCATCCAGCGCCTGCGCAAGAAGCTCGACCTGCCCGACAGCGTGGCCATCGAGGCCGTGCGCGGCGTCGGCTACCGCCTGCGCCAGCCGGACGCCCCGGCGTGAGGGCGCGCTGGCCGCGCCTGCGCTCGTTCCGGCTGCGCATCGCCCTCGGCTCGACGCTGACCGCGCTGGCCGCCATCGTGCTGCTGTACGTCATGGCCAGCTACACCATCGTCCAGCGGCGCGCCGCCATCATCGACCACATGCTGTCGGCCCACCTGGCCGGCCCCGGCTTCCAGGCCACGCCGCAGGCGCTGTGGCCGGCCACCGACGCCCAGCTCAACGCCAGCTTCGGCGGCTTCGCCCCGCCCGGCATCGGGCCGGAAACCTACGCCCTGCTGCGGGTGGACGACGCCGGCCAGGGCACGCGCTACCGCAGCCCGGCCTGGCAACGCATCCTCGGCGACGCCGCCCCTCCGAGCGGCCCCGGCCTGCACACCGTCGAAGGCGCCGGCCAGAGCTGGCGCATCGGCAGCGTCACGCACGGCCCGGTCACGATCTGGGTGGCGGTCAACCGCAGCCTGTCGGACGCCCAGGTGCGCGCCAGCCTGGTCCGCTTCGCGGCGGCCATCGGCGTGCTGGCCGTGGCCATGGGCGCGCTGGCCTGGTACCTGGCCGGACGCGCCATGCGGCCGGTGCAGCACCTGACCGGCGTCATGGTGCGCCTGACCGCGAGCGACCTGGACCAGCGGGTCTCGGCCGCCGAGGAGGATTTGGAGTTCGCCCAGATGGTCAGCGTGTTCAACGGCATGCTGGACCGGTTGCAGCGCAGCTTCCTGCAGGCGGCCCGCTTCTCCGGCGACGCCGCGCATGAATTGAAAACGCCGCTGACCATCCTGCAGGGCGAGCTCGAACGCAGCTTCGCCCGCGCCGGCGCCGACCCGGTGCTGGAGGAAGGCCTGGCCAACATGCTCGACGAGGTGCGGCGGCTCGACAGCATCGTGCGCAAATTGCTGCTGCTGGCGCGGGCCGACGCCGGCCAGCTGGCCATCCCCATGTGTCCGCTGGACCTGCGCCCGGCGCTCGACGAGCTGGCCGAGGACATCGGCCTGCTGGACGACGCGCGGCCGGTGCGGCTTGAGCTGCCCGACCGCATCGCGGTGCGCGGCGACGCCGAGCTGCTGCGCCAGGTGCTGCACAACCTGGTCAGCAACGCCATCAAGTACGGCCAGCCGGGCGGCTGGATCGCGCTGTCGGCGCGATGCAAGAGCGGGCAATGGCGCATCGACGTCAGCAACGCCTCGGACGGCATCGCGCCCGAGCACCGGCACCGCCTGTTCGACCGCTTCTACCGCGCCGACCAGTCGCACCAGCGGCGCGTGCCGGGCGTCGGCCTGGGCCTGTCGCTGGCGCGCGACATCGCCACGGCCCACGGCGGCACCCTGGCGCTGGCCGACCCCAATCCCGGCCAGGTGCGCTTCCGCCTGACGCTGCCGGCCGCCAGAACGCCCCCGCGCCGTCACGCCGGCAGCGGCGCCTCCGGCCTGGGCGCGAACATCTGATCCTTGACCAGTTTGAAATACGCGCCGTCCAGCTGCCGCGCCAGCTGCTCGTGGCTGCCCTGCTGCACCAGCCTCCCCTGCTCCAGCACCAGGATGCGGTCGGCCTTGGCGATGGTGGAAAAGCGATGGGCAATGATGATGGTGGTGCGGCCGGCCATCAATCGGTCCAACGCGCCTTGCACCAGCTGCTCGCTGGAGGCGTCCAGCGCGCTGGTCGCCTCGTCCAGGATCAGGATGGCCGGATCGCGCAACAGCGCGCGGGCGATCGCGATCCGCTGCTTCTGCCCGCCGGACAGCTGCACGCCATGCTCGCCGACCACGGTGTCGTAGCCCTGCGGGAAAGCCTGGATGAACTCATGCGCGTGGGCCAGCCGCGCGGCCGCCATCACCTCCTCCAGCGGGACTTTCCGCTCCGGCACGGCGAAGGCGATATTGTCGGCGATGCTGCCCGAGAACAGCGACGGCTCCTGCTCCACCACCGCGATGCCGCGCCGGATGGCGGCCAGGTCCAGTCCGGCGGCTGGCAAGCCGTCGAACAGCAGACGCCCGCCGTCCGGCTGATAGTGCCCCAGCACCAGCGCGGCGACGGTGGACTTGCCGGCGCCCGATGCGCCCACCAGCGCCACCTTCTCGCCGGCCGCGATGCCGAAGCCGACGCCGTCGAGCGCCCGCACGCCGGGCCGCTCCGGATAGCTGAACACCACGTCCTCGAAACCGAGCCGGCCGGTGAGCGGCGCCTGCGTACGCGGCGCCGGCGGCGGCCGGTGCGTACGCATGATCTCGAAGATGCGGTCGGTGGCGCCCATGCTGCGCATCCACATGTTCCAGGATTCGCTCAGCGCGCCGGCCGCCTGCGTGACGATGTTGGAGTAGATCACGAACGCCATCAGGTCGCCGACCGACAGCGCGCGCTTGCCGATCAGGTAGGCGCCCAGGCCCAGCGCGCACAGCAAGGCGCCGAAGTCCAGCACCGACAGGCCGGCGCGAAACGCCGACTGCCGCCGGGTGCCGGCCATCGACAGCTCCAGCAGGCGGCGGCAGGCCTCGGCATAGCTGGCCGACGCCCCGCCCTGCTGGTTGAACGCGTGCACCAGCCGCACATGGGCGAAGTGCTCCTGCGCTACGCGGCCGCTGTCGGCCATGCAGGCCTGCACCGCCTTGGCGTAGTCGCGATGGCTCGCGCCCGACACCTTGCCGAAGTACAGGCTGGCCGGGACGAAGACCAGCAGCATCACGCTCAGCAGCGGCGAGATGTAGAGCAGCATCGCCACGCCGCCGCCGAACATGAACAGCGACTGCAGCGAGTTGGCGCCGCCCATGGTCAGCGACTGGTGCAGCGACTGCACGTCCCCGCTCAGGCGGCTGGTGATCTCGCCCACGTGGTGGCGGTCGAAGAAGGAGACCGGCTGGTTGATCAGCACATCGAACAGGCGGCGGCGGACGCCGTTGATGATCAGGTGCCCGGCCAGTTCGAAATAGTAGTAGCGCAGCGTCGACGCGGCGGCCTGCACCAGCAGCCAGAGCAACCCCAGGCCGACCACCGGCGCGGAGATCGTCTCCAGCCGCAGCTCCTGGACGTGGTCGATGAAGTAGGCCACGCCCTTGGGGAAGACCAGCTGGATCAAGACGCCCAGGCCCATGAAGAACACCGCCGCACCGACCTGGCGCCGCACCGGATAGATCAGGCGCAGCCGTTCGAGATGGGGCTCGAAGTTCATGGCGCGCCCTCCGCTGCGGTCTCGGCCACGCAGTCGACGAGCTGTGCGCGTAACTCCAGCCAGTTGTCGTCGCCGATCATGCCGGACGCTTCCAGCACGCCCTCATGATTGACCATCATGTAGGCCGGCGAGGCCAGCGTGGGATTGAGCAGCCGGTAGTCGCGCATCGTTACCCGCAGCGCCCGCGTCAGCGGGAAGCCGCGCAGGAACTGGCGCAGGCGCCAGGCCGGCTCGTGGCTGACGATCCAGATGTCCAGCCCCGCCTGCTCGGCCGGCGCCAGCATGCCGCCGATCTCGGCCAGCTTGGTCTTGCACTTCGGGCATTTGCTCGACAAGAACAGCAGCGCCGCCGCCTGCCCTTCGGCACCCAGGCGATGCACCACGCCGCCGCGCAGCGCGCGCGCCGGCACCGCCGGCACGGGCGCGCCCGGCGGCAACGCTTCAAGCGTGTCGCGCTCGCGCCGCGTGGTGTGCAGCACCGACAGCGTCAGCTTGATATTGAGCGCCAGGCCGAGGGCCAGCAGCGCCAGGGTCAGGTAGAGGATCTGGCTATCCATCGCTTGGACTCAATAAGTGGACGATCTCGTGGAAGTGCACGGCGACGACGCAGGCCAGGCAGCCCAGCGACGCCGCCAGCACCGCGACGTGCCACGGCGGTGCGAACCCGGCCGGCAGCGCCAGGCCGGCGCCGATCGCCGCCATCACCAGCGCGTTGCGCAGCAGGTCCAGGCCAGACAGCGAGCGCTCGGCCTCGCCGAAGCATCCGCAGCGGACCACGCTCTGCGTATAGAACTTGTAGCCGACCAGCGCCGTGAACACGCCCAGCATCAGCAACGCGGCCAGCAAGCCGGCGCGCGCCAGGCCGCCGAGCAGCAGCGCGGCCACCGCCAGTTCCGCCGCCACCACCGCCGGGGCCGCCAGCGCGCGCAGCGCCGGCCCCATGCCGAACAGGCTGGCCAGGTTATCGCGGAAGCCGGCCAGGTCGCGCAGCTTGGCGGTGGCGGCCGCCAGCATCAGCAGCGCGACAAAGTAGCGCAGGATCTCGCCGAGGAATTGGCCGGTGCTCATCGCGGATAGCGCTCCACGTTCCACGACGGCGCCAGGCCGCCAGGATGCCGGCAGCGCTCGCTGGCGCCGTAGCGTGTGGCGAACAGCGCGTCGCACCACGGCGCCTCCTCGCTGGCGCGCTGGCCGCCGCCGATGTGGCCCTGCAGCAGCCGCGAGATCTCCCACGCCGGCCGTTCGACCGCCGCGTCGCCGCGCACGCGCAGGCCCAACGCCGCCATCTCCTCGCGCGTGATCGCGTAGTTGTGCGAGTGGTAGCCGGCCATCAGCTGGCCGACCAGCCGGCTGCGGACCGCCGCGTCCTCGCCGGGCAGGTGGAAGGCCAGCAGCTGCTCGCCGATCTGCTTCTGCTCCAGCGTGCTGCGGTAGAAAGCCCCCAGGCTGGCCGGGAACACGCTGCCGCCCAGCAGCGCCAGCGCCTGCTGCCGCGCCTCGTCGGCCGGCACGCCGAACCACTGCTGCGCCATGTCGCCGAGACATTGGATGTCGAGCCCGGAGAACGCCGTGCCGTCCGCGCCGTTGAGCAGCGGATCGATGGGCGAGAACAGCGCCAGCGGGCCGGCGATAATCTCGTCGCCGCACAGGGTCAGCAGCGTGGCCGCCGATTCGCAGTGGTAGGGAACGATGAAGCAGAGCTGCTCGGCCTGCGCGCGCAGCAGCAGCGCGATGCGGCGCGCGGCCTGCACCACGCCGCCGCGTCCGTGCAGCACCACGTCCAGCCGCCGCGCCGGGGCCAGGTCGCGGCATCGTTCGTACAGCGCGGGCAGCAATTCCATCTCCAGCTGGGACGCGGCCAGCACCAGCACGCGGCTGTCGCGCACGGCCTCCAACTCGCGGATGTGGGCGGCGAGCGCGCTGTGCTCTAGTGGCATAGCGCGCCCTCCACCAGCGTCTCGGCCATGGCGTCGATCATCTTAAACTCCGGTATCAATTGTTCGATGTACAGGAACTGGCCCGCCGGGTTATTTTCCAGGAACACCACCTCGCCGCCGGGCGTGACGATCAGGTCCAGCGCGCCGTAGTGCAAGTCGTAGCTGCGCACGAAGGCCACGCAGCGCCGCCGCAATTCGTCGGGCAGCTGCGCCGCCTCGTAGCGGATCGGCGCCGACATGTCGCGCGAATCGACGGCGGTGCGGGCGTCGTCCTGGCTGTGGATTTTGGCGGCGAACACGCGCTCGCCGATCACCGTCACCCGCAGTTCGTATTGCTTGGGAATGTAGCGCTGGAAGTGGCAGTGCAACTGGCCGACCGCCTCGACGTTGCCCAGCATGTCGTCGTCGACGATGGTGGTGCCGAGCCCGCCGTTGCTGCGCTGCTCCGGCTCCAGCTCGCCGCCGGCCAGCATCGGATCCGACAGCGACTTGAAGATCATGTCGCCGGCCAGGTCGTGCTTGAACGCCAGCACCTCATCCGGCGCGTTGGTGGTCAGCGAGTCCGGCACCAGGAAGCCCATGCGGGCGGCGCGCTTGAGCTGCTCGCCCTTCCACTGCGCGCCGCGCAGCGCCAGCGGGTGGCTGACCCAGTAGCAGTCCAGCGTGTAGAGCAGGCTGAACAACGCGTGCTCCGCCTCCTGCCTGGCGTAGGCCAGTTCCTGCGGCGCCAGCTCGTCGCTGAGGAAGGTGAATTCGCCCGGCTTGCGTATCCAGACCGCGCCCACCTCGGCCAGGTCGAGCCAATGCTCGTCGCTGCGGCGGCGTATCTTGTTGTGCAGCGCGCCGCCGGCATGCCGCTGGCAGGTCTGGAAGTCGCGCGGGAAGCGGTCCAGGTCCAGCCGGAACAGCGGGTGCCCGCCGGCCGTGAGCCTGGCGGCGACCAGGTCGGCGTGCAGATCCTGGCTGTTGGTGATAATTAAAATCGTCTTGCTCATCGAGGACTCCGCGACTGGGCGTAAAACAAAAAAGCCTTGCTGACGGAGCAAGGCTTTCGTTGGCGGGCCAGTACTTAGCAGTAGATGCCCTTGTCGCCGCGATGAGTGAATTCGTTGTAGTCGCGGTAGTTGTCGAAGTCGACCGGACCGGTGCAGCCGGCCACGGCAACGCCGTCGCGGACTTTCCATTGTTCCGCAGGTTTGTTCTCCTGTTTCGCAGCCAGCTTGAATGCGAACAGTTTTGCCTCTTTTTGATCTGCCATTTCCATAGTCCTTAAAAAAAGAATATTGAAAAATCTCACACAGTCTCTATTTGCAGCCTTGCAATGTTAGGAGCTTGTATAGACGTTGTCAACTTCTATACACAATATGTAAACATTACTTTTTAGGGACGTATCAACATTATTTTTGTGCTTATTTGTGCACGCACAAGTGTTGCGTCTTGAAATACAGCAGTGTCGTCCCTATAATTGGCACTCGTTCCAAGGGAGTGCTAACAGCGCTCTCGGCCAAACTTTCCGCCACAGCAAGCTTATTGGTGTGGCAACAAACTGTTCCATTGTTAATTTAAGGAGTTTTGTATGAACCTTCGCCCTTTGAACGATCGCGTAATCGTCAAACGCCTCGACCAGGAAACCAAAACTGCGTCCGGCCTGATCATCCCTGATGCGGCTGCTGAAAAACCGGATCAAGGCGAAGTGCTCGCCGTCGGCAATGGCAAGATTCTGGAAGATGGCAAAGTCCGTCCGCTGGACGTCAAAGTGGGCGACCGTGTCCTGTTCGGCAAATACGCCGGCCAGACCGTCAAGGTCGATGGCCAGGAGCTGATGGTCATGCGCGAAGAAGACATCATGGCAATCGTCGTCAAATAATTGACACGCACGTTTGCACTAGTACTCACCTAATTCTGGAGAAACAACATGGCAGCTAAAGAAGTAATTTTCGGCGACGCAGCGCGCGCCAAAATGGTTGAAGGCGTCAACGTCCTGGCCAACGCAGTCAAAGTCACCCTGGGCCCTAAAGGCCGCAACGTTGTGCTGGAGCGCTCCTTCGGCGCCCCGACCGTCACCAAGGACGGCGTATCGGTCGCCAAGGAAGTCGAGCTGAAAGACAAGCTGCAAAACATGGGCGCGCAAATGGTCAAGGAAGTCGCTTCCCGCACCAGCGACAACGCCGGCGACGGCACCACCACCGCGACCGTGCTGGCACAAGCCATCGTGCGCGAAGGTATGAAGTTCGTTGCCGCCGGCATGAACCCGATGGACCTGAAGCGCGGCATCGACAAGGCGGTTGCCGCCACCGTCGAGCAGATCGCCATCATCGCCCGTCCATGCACCACCACCAAGGAAATCGCCCAGGTTGGTTCGATCTCCGCCAACTCGGATTCGTCGATCGGCGACCGTATCGCTGAAGCGATGGAAAAAGTCGGCAAGGAAGGCGTCATCACCGTGGAAGACGGCAAGTCGCTGAACGACGAGCTGGACATCGTTGAAGGTATGCAGTTCGACCGCGGCTACCTGTCGCCATACTTCATCAACAACCAAGAGAAGCAAGTCGCGATTCTGGACAATCCATTCGTCCTGCTGTGCGACAAGAAGATCTCCAACATCCGCGACCTGCTGCCGGTACTGGAACAAGTCGCCAAGGCTGGCCGTCCACTGCTGATCATCGCGGAAGACATCGAAGGCGAAGCACTGGCCACCCTGGTTGTGAACAACATCCGCGGCATCCTGAAAACCTGCGCAGTCAAGGCCCCAGGCTTCGGCGACCGTCGCAAGGCCATGCTGGAAGACATCGCGATCCTGACCGGCGGTCAAGTGGTTGCTGAAGAAGTCGGCATGACCCTGGAAAAAATCACCTTGGAAGAACTGGGCCAGGCCAAGCGCATCGAAATCGGCAAGGAAAACACCATCGTTATCGACGGTGCTGGCCGTGCTGAAGGCATCGAAGGCCGCGTCAAGCAAATCCGCGTGCAGATCGAAGAAGCGACCTCGGACTACGACCGTGAAAAACTGCAAGAGCGCGTGGCCAAGCTGGCCGGCGGCGTTGCCGTGATCAAGGTTGGCGCAGCCACCGAAGTCGAAATGAAAGAGAAGAAAGCCCGCGTTGAAGATGCACTGCACGCTACCCGCGCTGCCGTGGAAGAAGGCATCGTGCCAGGCGGCGGCGTAGCCCTGCTGCGCGCTCGTGCCGCTCTGAACGTCAAAGGCGACAATCCTGACCAGGAAGCTGGCATCAAGATCGTCCTGCGCGCGATGGAAGAGCCACTGCGCATGATCGTGCAAAACGCCGGCGAAGAAGCGTCGGTAGTGGTTGCTGCGGTTCTGGCTGGCAAAGGTAACTACGGTTACAACGCCGCCAACGGCACCTACGGCGACATGGTTGAAATGGGCGTTCTGGACCCAGCCAAAGTCACCCGTTCGGCACTGCAAAACGCAGCCTCGATCGCTGGCCTGATGCTGACCACCGACTGCATGATCGCTGAAGTCACCGAAGACAAACCAGCCGGCGGCATGGGCGGTATGGGTGGCATGGGCGGCATGGGCGGCATGGACGGCATGATGTAATTGCCGGCATAAGCCTCGCTGCACAGGAAAGCCAGCCTCTTCGGAGGCTGGCTTTTTTTATTTGGATAGTTGAATGAACTTATCGCGACTGGCAAGGTCTACAATGAAGTGTCCGATTGAATCCTCGGGAGACGATGATGTCCGTAACCGTCAGTGAAATTGAAGAGAGCATTAAGTTGTTGAGTTTGGCAGATAAGCGGGTGCTGCTGCGAGCCCTGCTTCGAGAAATAGACGGCCATCAAATACCAGGTACCCAATCGAGTGTGCGTACGGTCTTGACGCTCGAAGCTCTCGACGATGTCGACGCCAATCGCTTTGTCGATCATGACGATGTCAAGGCATGGGCGAAGAGTCTGGCAACGACAAGTCATCTGCCGTTGCCAAAATAATGAAGCTACGTTGGACAAGTAAAGCTCTGTCCGACCTGGAGCGGCTCCATGACTTCTTGAGTCGGAAAGATGCTCAAGCTGCCAGCCGGACCATTGCTGCATTGGTTGCGGTGCCCGACAGCTTGCTCACCAATCCGCAAATCGGTGAGCGCCTGCATGAGTTCGGTCTACGCGAGGTTCGCCGCATTCTGGTTAAACACTATGAGATCCGCTACGAGATCAAAGGTTCCTTGATCTATATTTTGAGGATCTGGCACACCAAGGAATATCGCTGATCTCTTAGGACCTCAGCACACGGCATAATCTATTTGCAGAGCGCGGTGACGTTGATGAAGTCGACAAAGCCGGTGCCGCTGTTATTCGTGCCGGCGTTGTTCGTCAGCGTGCAGGTCTGCCCCGTCGGGTTGGCCGACACCGTGACCGCATAGCTGGCGCCGTGCAGCTCCATCGGCGAATACGACGCCGCGAACACGCTCAGGCCATTCGCGCCGGCTTTCAGGATATTGCCATTGGCATCGGCGAAGCTGACGGCATTGCCGGCCGCCAGTCCCGACACGGTCACGCCCACGTGGTATTGCAACGAGCCGATCGCGGCAGGCTGGCAGGTCACGGCGACGTTGCCGACATCGACCGCATTCTGGGCGATCGTGCCCGATCCGTTGGCGACGGTGCAGACGCCGCCGTTCGGATCGGCGAACTTCACGACGCTGTACGGCGCGCCGGACGCCACCGGATAGGTGAACTTGAAGCCGCCGCTGCCCTTGACCGCGATGGTCTCGGCGCCGTTGTTGACCAGCAGCAGGGTGGTGTCCGCCGCCAGACCGGTCACCGTGCCCGAAATGAGGGCCGATTTCTGCGTCGCCGGCGGGGTGGTGTCGGTCGAGCCGCCGCCGCAGCCGGCCACCAGCATTGTCAGCGTCAGCGCTGTTATTTTGAGTTGGTTCATCTGATCTCCACGAGGTTCTTGCCGAAAGTATACGGTTTACGCAATGTGGAAAGTACATCAATTGCCAAAGGAGCGGTGATTCGATTGAAAAGTTAACGTTGATTCAAAAACAATCGCTCCCTACAATCGACGTTCCTCAACTTTCTTCAGATGGGACTCCCATGCGCGCATACCACCTTCTTCCGCTGCTGCTTTGCGCCGCCGCCCACGCCCAGATGCCGGCGCAGGACACCGTCAAGGGCGGCAAGGACCATCCGCTGCTGTCGCGCTTTGAAGGATCGAAGATGGTCGGCTACGGCCTCAAGGAATTCGACGAGGTGATGCTGCCTGCAGGTAAACGCGTCGAGAACAAGGGCGGCCAGATGGCGTTCGAGAACGCGCTGCAACTGGAGGGCAAGTACACCCGCATGGCCTACAACTTCCCGCGCGAACGCTCGGCGCTGGAGGTGATGCGCAATTACCAGGCGGCGCTGGACAAGGCCGGTCTGAAAACCGTGTTCGCCTGCGCCAAGGAAAACTGCGGCAAGGGCTTCGGCGAGTTTTTCCTCGACAAACGCGTCGGCGATCATTTCATCCAGGGCAGCGAGGCCAGCTGGGCGCCGTTCAACTACGGCCGCGACGACGAACGCTACCTGCTGGCCAAGGGCACGCGTCCCGATGGGTCGCTGGTCCACGTGGCCGTGTATTCGGTCGCTCCGGTGCAGGACAAGCTGGGCGGCATCTACGTCGAGATCGTCGAGGCCAAGGCGATGGAAGGCGGGAAGGTATCTGCCAACATGAACGCGTCCGACATGGCCAAGGGCATCGCGGCCGACGGCAAGGTGGCCGTGTACGGCGTCTTCTTCGACACCGACAAGACCGACGTCAAGCCCGAGTCCAAGGCCGCGCTGGCGGAGATGGCCAAGCTGTTGCAGCAGGACGCCAAGCTGAAGCTGTACGTGGTCGGCCACACCGACAACCAGGGCGCGCTGGCGCACAACCTGGAGCTGTCGCAGAAGCGGGCGGAGTCGGTGATCAAGGTGCTGGCGGCCGATTACAAGGTCGACGCCAAACGGCTGAGCGCCAAGGGCGTGGCCTCGTACGCGCCGGCGGCCTCGAACGACGCCGAGGCGGGACGCGAAAAGAATCGCCGGGTCGAGCTGGTCAAGCAGTAAGCGCGTTGGCGGCGGAGGCTACAGCGAGATCAGCGATGCGGCTTCCATCTTCCGCAAGAGTTCCCTGCCCCTGGCCTCGTCGTATCCTTCCATCCGTTGCACCAGCGTATCCATCGCGTCGCCGGCATTTCGGATATAGGCTTCGGCAGTCTTCCGGTCCAGATCATCAAGGCGCTTATGCTCCGCTTCTTCGATGGCCGCCAAAATGGTCTTGGTCAGCTCGATGCCTTCCGGCGTAGCGGGGTTGGATGGCCCATCGAAAAAAATATCACGCTGCTGCTCTTCCGGCAGGCCCGCCTGATCCAACGCTCGAATGCAATAATAAATCACAGAAAACGCGGTATTTTCAGGTACGCGCTCAACATAGGTAAGTATGTCCATGACTCGCTCCGATTCATAGTTCAATGGCATCAAAGAGATTTCTTGGCAAATTCTCGATGATGTACTCCCCAGAGAAAAGCATGTGGCGTAAGGATGCAGCATGATCGCACTCAAAGGTGCGCCCGCCTGCTCAGGCGTCGCAGTACTCCGCTTCCAGTTCTTCGCGGCGCGGTTGTTCGGCGATGTGCAGGATCAGCGTTTCGCGCAGGTCGTGCGCCGGATGCACGGCGCGGTGGCGGGCGAACCAGAAGACTTCGCTGAGCTCTTCGTCCTCGTGCCACGTCGACATCACACGCTGTTCTTCGGGAACGTCTTCGTAGTTCGTGGCTTCCAGGTACGCGTCGTCGATGGCGTCGTGCCATTGCTCGCAGTCCTTGCCCCAGACCAGCGCGTAGACGCAGCCGGAGGCGATCAGGGAACGGCTGATCTCCCACATCGTCATCTCCGCCACGTCGGCCTCGACAACCAGCACGGCTTTGAAATGCGACAGGCCTTCCAGCGCGGGAAGGTCGCTGTCGGGAGTGAGGTGTAAATAGCGGATGACCGGTTTCTGCATGATGGGACCATTGATGACGAGTCCCGGATTTTAACAGCCTGCTTAAAACGGATCGAGCGCGATGGTGAATTTTCCGCTCGCGTCGAGCGCGCCCATCGTGTAGCCCTGCCAGCCCGGATAGGCCTGCGGCTCCCAGTAGAACACGCCCAGCCCATTCGAGCCCAGCGCCTTGGTCTTGGCCAGCAAATCGGCCAGCATGGATTTGCTGGTGGCCGCCTGGGTCCAGTCCATGCCCACTTCGGTCACCATCACCGGCCTGGCGTAGCGCGACACCATGTCCCACATATTGGCCGAGATCTTGTTGTTGTAGTTGGCCCAGTCCGACGCCGGCGGATAGTGCGACATGCCGATCACATCCCACTTGGCGCCCGCGCCCTTCACGCCGTCGAAGAACCAGCGGAACACGGCGTTGTCGTAGCCGTTGGCCAGGTGCAGGATCACCTTGGCGTTCGGATAGACCGCCTTGGTGGCGTTGTAGCCGCTGTTGATCAGCCCGGCCAGGTTGGCGAAGCTGGTGGTCTTCCCTTCCGGCCACAGCATGCCGCTGTTGATCTCGTTTCCGACCTGTACCCACTCGACCGTGATGCCGTTGGTCTTCAGGTAGTTGAGGATGCCCTGCGTGTGGCTGTAGACGTCGTTGTTCAGCTGCGCCAGCGTGTGGTTGGCCCAGGCGGCAGGCTTGGTCTGCTGGCCGGGGTCGGCCCAGCTGTCGCTGTAGTGGAAGTCGATCAGGATGCGCTGGCCTTGCGCGGCGGCGCGCTTGGCCTTGTACAGCACGTCCGCGCCGTCGTTCCAGCCGCCGCCGGGGTTGACCCACACGCGCAGGCGGATCGCGTTGACCTGCAGGTTCTTCAGCAGCACGAAGGGATCGGTCTTGACGCCGCTGCTGTTGTAGAACGAATAGCCGCTGGACTCCTGCTGGCTGACCCAGCCGACGTCGGCGCCGTTGGCGAAGGTGGCGGACCGCGCGGCCAGGCAGAACGCCAGGCCGCACAATGCCGCCAGCCGGCGCTTCATCATCGGCCGAAGCGCGCGGCCGGCACGCCGGCCACGTCCAGCCGCACGGCGAACAGCGCGCCGGTCAGCGGGTATTCCTTGAGCTGCTCCGGCGTGTTGTCCTCGCGCGCGGTGGTGATGTACAGCGTCTTCAGGTCGGCGCCGCCGAAGGTGCAGGAGGCGGGATTGCGCGCCGGTACGTGGATCGTGTCCAGCAGTTCGCCGTCGGCCGAGTAGCGGCAGACACGGGCGCCGCCCCATTGCGCGATCCAGACGCAGCCTTCGCTGTCGACCGTCATGCCGTCCGGCGAGCCTTCGCCGTCGCCGAACTGGCGCCACAGGCGGGGCGCGCCCAGCGTGCCGTCGGCCGCCAGCGGATAGGCGTAGGTGCGGCCTTCAAAGCTGTCGGTGTGGTACATGGTGGCGCCGTCCAGGCTGAAGGCCGGGCCGTTGCAGATGTGGTAGTCCTGGTCCGCCACCGTCAGCGACAGGTCGGTGTCGAGCCGGAACAGCTGGCCGATGGCCTGGGCGTAGTCGGTGTTGTGCATGGAGCCGGCCCAGATGCGGCCGGCGCTGTCGGCCTTGGCATCGTTCATGCGCAGGGCGCTGCCGGCCGGGAACGGGCGCGCCAGGTATTCGATGCGCAGTTCCGGCTCCAGCCACACGCGGGCGATACCATCGCGCAGGCCGACCATGAAACCGTCGCCGTCGCGGCGCGCGATCAGCCAGCAGATGTAGTCGGGCATGGCCCAACTGCGGCGCTGGCCGCTGCCGGCGTCCAGCGCGTGCAACGTCTGGTTCTTCAGGTCGACGAAGTACAGCCGGTTTTGCTCCGCCACCCACGACGGACCTTCGCCCAGCTGCGCGCCGGCTTCCCAGATACATTGCACTTCATGCTTGCTCATCGATTTCGCTCCCTGTGTGGAATCCACCATCATACTGACAAAGCGCGCCACTTGGCCACATAGGCGGCGGCGCGCTGGCCCAGCTCATCGAGGCTGACGCCCGGCGTGTACAGCTGGCCGCCGATGCCGAAGCCGGTGGCGCCGGCGCGCACCCAGCCTTCCATATTGTCGGGCGTGATGCCGCCGACCGGCCACATCGGCGTGCCGGCGGGAACGACGCTGTTGAACGCCTTCAGGCCGTTGTGGCCGACCACATCGGCCGGGAACAGCTTGAGCGCGTGGGCGCCGGCGTCCAGCGCGGCGAAGGCCTCGGTCGGCGTGGCGACGCCGGGCGCGCAGTACATGCCCAGGTCGGCGGCGCGACGGATGGCGGCCGGATTGCAGTTCGGCGAGACCAGCAGGCGTCCGCCCGCCTCATACACGGCCTCGACGTGGCCGACGTTGAGCATGGTGCCGCCGCCGACCAGCGTGTCCGGCAGCTGCTCCTTGACCAGCGAGGCGATGCATTCGAGGGCGCCGGGACGGTTGAGCGGCACCTCCAGCGCGCGGAAGCCGGCCTGGTGCAGCACCTTGCCGACCGCGACCGCCTCCGCAGGCTGCAGGCCGCGCAGGATGGCGACCAGGGGAATGGTGGGATGGGATGGAGTCATGATCAAGCCTGTGGGAAGAATTGGGAGATCGCGGTGCAGTACACGCGATGCGGATCGAGCACGTCGCAGCGCAGCCCGAAGTGATCGGCGGCCACCGCGTAGCGGACGGCCAGCGCCGGCGAGCCGATGACGGTGATGTTGGCCGCCCCGCCGCTGGCTTCCAGCGCGCGGGTGGCGGCGGCGAATTCGGCGCCGATCAGCAGGCCGCTGACCACGGCCGGCGCCTGCGCCGCCGGGGCGCTGCGCGAGACCACGCCGGCCCGCACGCGGAACAGCGTGTTCGACAGCGGCTCGTTGCGGCGGGCCTGGGCCAGGCCGATGGCATAGCCCTCGACGTCGGAGGCGTCGCCGCCCATCATCGACGACAAGGTGCCGCCGGCCGACAGCATGGCGAACAGTTCGCCGGTCATGTAGGTGGACATCGACTGGATCAAGCCATCGCGCAGCAGCACCCATTTGCTGTGGGTGCCGGGCAGGACCAGCCAGCCGTCGCGATGGCCGAGCGCGACCGCGCCCAGCAACTGGGTTTCCTCGCCGCGCATGACGTCGACCGCGCCGCCGTCGCGATGGCAATAGCCGGGCACGATGTGGCAGCGGCCGGCCCAGTCGGCGTCGGCCACCGGCGCCAGGTGGGAGGGCAGCTCGCGCAGCGGCACGGAACTGTCCAGGTAAGGCACTTCCTGCCAGCCGGAGGCGCTGCCGACCATGCCGGACATGATCACCGGCACCTCGCGGCCCACGTCCATGGTCTCCAGCAGGCCGGCCAGCGCGCCGCTGAAACGCTCGCGTCCGCCGACCGCCAGCATGCCCAGGCCGTCCTCGTGTTCGGCCAGGCAGGCGCCGTGTTGATCGACCAGATAGGCGCGCCGATTGCTCGTGCCCCAGTCCACTCCCAGTATTTTTTTGTCCACTATGCGATCCCTTTGCTGACGCTGCCAACATGGTACGAAAAAGGCCGCCCCGGCTCCAATGAATTATCTCGCTGGACTAATACCAAAATGGTATAGGCAAGCCCCTGCCGAGGCCGGTAAAAGTTGCCCCTTGGATGCCTTTGGTTTAGTATGACCGCAACAAACAATCCAGGCATGCATGTATATGGAATCTCGCACCCCGTCCACCCGAAATCTGTTCATTGCAGGCGCCGTCGCCGGTGCGCTGCTGCTGGGCGGGGGTGTCTATTTTTCCGCCATGACACCGGCCGAATCGCAGGTCATGCCGGCCCAGGCCAAGCATCCGGCCAGCGCCAGCAGTTCGGCCCCGGCGGCGAGCTCCGCGCCGGTCGCGGTGGCGCCGCGCGCGGCCGCCAGTGCCGCGCCGTCCACCCCGGCCGAAGCCAAGCACCTGCGCAGCAAGGAACAGGCCGCGGCGGCCCTGATGGCGCTGCCCGAACTGCAAGCCTGGTCGGCCATCGTGGAGAAGAATTCCGGCGGCAAATCGCACGGCGCCCTGATCGAATACGACCCGGCCCCGCGTCTGTTGAACGGCAAGAGCTACTGGCAGTTCAGCTTTGTGGAAAACAGCAGCGACGCGGCGCAGCGCTGGGAAAGCTTCCTGGTCTCGTCCAGCGACGACGAGATCCTGGTGGAAGACGCCAGCACCGACGAGGTGATCAGCCTGGCGCGCTGGCGCCGTGAAAAACACCCGGCCAAGCGCACCAGCATCGACGGTTAAGCGACCTTCCGCTCCCCCACCGGCACGGCCTTCGCGGCCGCGCCCACCTGCCCCACCCACAGCACCGAGAACAGCGTCAGCCCGGCGGCGATCCAGCCGTTCAGGCCGTAGCCGGCGATATGGCCGGCCGCATCGGTGTGCAACATCCATCCGCCCGCCAGCGCGCCGACGCCGCTGCCCACCTGCTGGATCGCCGAATTCGAGCTGAGGAAGGCGCCGCGCCGGGCCGGCTCCGGCACCGTCGTCATCAGCGCCTGCATCGGGATGTTGCGGCCCGATACGGCCATCATGAAGAACGGGAAGAACAGCATCACCGCCGCCAGCGGGATCACTGGCATGTGCGTCATGAACATGATGGGCAGGATGGAGAACAGCGCGATGTAGCGGTACACGCGCTGCGCGCCGGCGCGGTCCGACCACTTGCCGATCATGCGCGCGCTGAACAGCGTGGCCACGCCGCCGGCCAGGTAGACCCAGGTGATCTCCACCGGCAGCACGCCGATGTTCTCGACCAGCATGGGCGAGATGAAGGGGATCACCAGCATGCCCGTCATCATGTTCACGCCCGACAGCAGGAAGGCTTTCAGGTGGCCGCCCACGCGGTACAGGCCGATCAGGTTGGGCAGCACCTCGGACAGCGGCACCGGACGGGTCAGGTGGCCGGCCAGCGGCGGCAGCACGCGCCAGGCGCCGGCCCAGATCAGCAGCGACAGCAGCACCAGCAGGTAGAACGGCGAGGCCCAGCCGTAGTGCGCGGCCAGCATCACGCCGGTCGGCACGCCGGCCACGGCGGCCAGGCTGAACGAGGTCATCACGACGCCGGTGGCGGCGCCACGGCGCTCGACCGGGATGAGGTCGCCGATGATGGCCATGATGATCGAGCCCAGCACGCCGCCGGTCAGGCCGGCGAAGGCGCGCGACAGCACCAGCACGTGGAAGTTCGGGGCGACCGCGCAGGCCAGGTTGGACAGCGTGAACAGCGCGAACATCGCCAGCAGCAGGCGCTTGCGGTCGAAGCGGTCGATGTACATCGAGGCCAGCAGGCCGGACAGGCCGGCGCACCAGGCA
Source organism: Duganella sp. BJB1802 (assembly GCF_013369445.1). Taxonomy (NCBI): domain Bacteria; kingdom Pseudomonadati; phylum Pseudomonadota; class Betaproteobacteria; order Burkholderiales; family Oxalobacteraceae; genus Duganella; species Duganella sp. BJB1802. The sequence continues at coordinate 130,617 of NZ_JABWEF010000017.1, forward strand.
TAGGCCGACACCGCGCCGGACACGGCGGCCGGCGTGATGGCAAACGCGCGCATCAGCTGCGGCGCCAGCGGCATCATCACCATGAAGTCCATGATGACGGTGAACTGGGTCAGCGCCAGCAGCCAGAGCACGATGCGCTCGCGCGCCGGCGGCAGGGGGATGGTTATTGTTGTCATGTGTTGGGCTTGGTTGGATTAGTCCAGCTGCCGCACGTCGTCGACCGCACGCTGCAGGATAGCGCGGATTTGCGCGGCGCGCTGGTCGCTGGCGCCGGGACCGTGGGCCTTGTCGATCACGGCGGCCTTGAGCTCGTGCATCGCCAGGCGCAGGTCGACGCGGCCTTCGGACGGCTCGGCCAGCCGTGCCAGGATGACATCGACGAACTGGCGGTTCTCGGCCAGGAAGGCCTCGCCTTCGGGCGTGATGGTGTGCAGCTTCTTGTTGCCGTCGGCTGTGGCCGAGACATGGCCCATGTCGAGCATCATCGACAGCAGCGGGTAGATCGCGCCGGGGCTGGGCGTGTAGCCGCCGCCGGACAGCTGTTCCAGCGCCTTGATGATCTCGTAGCCGTGGCGCGGCTTTTCGGCGATCAGGTGCAACACGACATAGCGCATGGCGCCGGCGTCGAACATCTTCGGCCCACGGCCGCGCCCGCCGCCGCCGCGATGGTGGTGATGGTCGCCATGCATGGCGTGATGGCGGTGTTGGTGATGTAAAAATCTAAACATTTGTCTCTCCTTACGATATAACAAGTTAAGATATAACTTGTTGAGATATATCTTAACTTGTTTACGGAAGAGTTCAAGGACTTTTTTATGCAGCGCGGGCCTGAACCAGGCGCAGCAGCAGGAATATGCGCAGGAAGCGGAACGGCGCCGTCATGAGGAAGGGAGTACGTTGGGGTCAAGTCTGACATTCGGACACGAGCTCTGCCGTAGGCGCGCGCCTAAGGCAGAGCTCGTGTCCGAATGTCAGACTTGACCCCAATCGTACAATCGTATTACCGAAGAGCTCGTGTCCGAATGTCAGACTTGACCCCAGGGTTTAGCTGTCGAGGTGGGAGATCAGCAGGCGGCGGTTGTCGGCGTCGCCGGTGCTGGCTTTGTGTTCGACCACCAAGCGCGAGTTTTGCGCGTCCAGCGAGATGCCTACCGACAGGATGTCGATCAGCAGCAGTTGCAGGATGCGCGAGATCATCGACAGGAACGTCGTGCTGTCCTCGCTGTGATCGACCGCCAGGCACACGCTGGCTTTCTTGGCCAGCGGCGAGTTGCTCGACGTGATGGCGATGACGTCCGCCCCCGCCGCCCGCGCCGCGTCCACGGCCTGCAGCAGGTCCGGCAGCTTGCCGGAATTGGAGATGGCGATCACCACGTCGCCCGGATTCAACAACTCGGCTGCCAGCGTCAGCAAGTGCGAGTCGCCATACGCCGCGGTCGGAATGCGGAAGCGGAAGAACTTGTGCTGCCCGTCCAGCGCCACCACGCGCGAATTGCCCATCGCGTAGAACTCGACCCGCTTGGCCTTGGCCACCAGCGCGATCGCCTTGTCCAGCGAACGCACATCCAGCTGGTCGCGGAATTTCAGAATCGCGGAAACAGTATTATCGATTACCTTGGCGCTCAAATCATGCGTGCTGTCGCTGACGCGCACCTGGCTGTGTCGCACCGGAATCGCACCGGTCAAACTGCTGGCGAACTTCAACTTGAAATCGGCCAGGCCCAGGAAGCCCAGCGAACGGCAGAAGCGGATCACGGTCGGCTGGCTCACTTCGGCCAGGCGCGCGATGTCGGCGATCGGCTCGTTCAACACCAGGCGCGGCTGCTCCAGCACCAGCTGCGCCACGCGCTGCTCGGCCGGCGTCAGCTCGTGCTGCAGATGCTGCACGCGCTCCATCAGCGTGTTGGCGCCGCTGCGTCCGCGCAGGTGTTCGGACAGGATCGTCGCCACGCCATAAAACGCCGGATTCGGCGTGGTGATCACATACGTCGGAATCTCCGACAGGTAGCTGGTGAAGCGCCCCTTCGCCTCAAAGCGCGCGCGGAACGGCGACGAGGCGAACCACTCGCCCATGCGCGGCACGATGCCGCCGCCGATGAACATGCCGCCGAACGCGCCCAAGGTCACGGCCAGGTTGGCGGTGGCGCCGCCCAGCATGGCGCAGAAGCACTCCAGCACCTCCAGGCACAGCGGATCCTTGTCGGTCAGCGCGCCGGCCATGATCTCCTGCGAGGTCAGGTCGCGCACCTGGCGCCCGTTGCGCTTGGCGATGGCGCGGTAGATGATCTCCATGCCGGGGCCGGAAATCAGGCGCTCGGTCGACACGTGCGACCAGGTCTGCCACGCGTACTGCAAAATCGAATATTCGCGCTCGTCGGCCGGCGCGAAGTTGGTGTGGCCGCCTTCCGATCCAAGCGTGACGAAACCGTCCACGGTCGGGATCACGCCCGACACGCCCAGGCCGGTGCCCGGCCCCAGCACGCCGATGACGGAATTGGAGGCCGGCTTGCCGCCGCCCACCTGCATCAAATCGGCCGGCTTCAGGCCCGGCAGCGACATCGCCAGCGCGGTGAAGTCGTTCACCACCAGCAGCGTGTGCAGGCCCAGCGCGCGGCGCACTTCGTCGGTGGAGAATTCCCAGTCGCGGTTGGTCATACGCACATGGTCGCCGCTGACCGGGTTGGCCACCGCCAGCGCCGCGTGGTTCAGCGTGATGTCGGCGTGGTCCGCCAGGTAGGAGCGCAGCATCGCGACGATGTCGGTGTAGTCGTCGCACTTGAGCACCCGCACCGCGCGGAACTCGCCGGGCGCGGTCTGCAGCGCGAAGCGGGCGTGGGTGGCGCCGATGTCGGCCAGCAGGCGCGGGCCGTCGGCAAAGGCGGTGCGATTCAGTTTTTGATCCACTTCAGCTTGTTTCATCGTCGATTCAGTCAAAACAGTTGGCGGAAGCATACCCGAAATACGCGATGTTAAGAAGGAAACTGGTGCAAATTCCCCTCTCCCGCCACGCTACGCGGCGTAGCCGAACCACGCGCCGAAGGCCGGCAGCTCCACCTGGCCGTTGACGACCGTGCCCGGCAGGCCATAGCCCTCCATCTGCTCGGCGCCCACCGCCTGCGGCAGCGCGCAGCGGACCGGCTCCGCGCCCAGGTTGAACACGGCGATGATGCCGCGCTCGCCCTCGGCGTCGCGGCGCAGCGCCAGCACCGGCTCGGGCGTGTCGAAGAACTGGATGGCGCCGCGCGTCAACTGCGGCAGCTTGCGCCGCCACGCGATGAACTTGCGGGTGAACTCCAGCGACGACGCGGCGTCGCCCTCCTGCACCGAGGCCGCCTTGGCCAGGTGGTCCGGCGATACCGGCAGCCACGGCTTGCCTTCGGTGAAGCCGCCGTTGGCGCCGGTGGTCCACGCCATCGGCGTGCGGCAGCCGTCACGGCCCTTGAACTCCGGCCAGAAGGTGATGCCGTACGGGTCCTGCAGCAGCTCGAACGGCACGTCCGCCTCGGCGAAGGCCAGCTCGTCGCCCTGGTACAGGCACGGCGTACCCTTGAGCGAGAGCTGCATCGCCAGGATCATCTTGGCGAACGCCACCGGCGCGGACGGGCCGCCCCAGCGGGTCGCCACGCGCTGCACGTCGTGGTTGCCGACCGACCAGGAAGCCCAGCCGCCCTTGACGCGCGCCTCGAAATTCTCGACCTGCTTGCGGATGTAGTGCGACGAGCAGGTCGGCACCAGCAGGTTGAAGCTGTAGGCCATCTGCAGCTTGTCGCCGTCGGCGGTGTACTCGGCCATGACGGCCAGCGAATCGTCGGCGCCCACTTCGCCGATGGCGACCGCCTTGTATTCATCCAGCAGCGTGCGCAGCTTGCGCAGGAACGCCAGGTTCTCCGGGCGGCTCTTGTCGTAGATGTGCGCCTGCATGCCGTACGGGTTGACGTCCGAGACGGTGGCGGTGTCGCGGTTGACGGCCGGCGGATTGCTGCGCAGCTCCAAGTCGTGGAAGTGGAAGTTGCACGCGTCCAGGCGGATGCCGTCGACGCCGCGCTCCAGCCAGAAACGCAGCGCGTCCAGGTGCGCCTGCTGCACTTGCGGGTTGTGGAAGTTGAGCTGCGGCTGGCTGACCAGGAAATTGTGTAAATAGTATTGACGGCGGCGCGTGTCCCACTGCCACGACGAGCCGCCGAACACCGACATCCAGTTGTTGGGCGGGTTGCCGTCCGGCGCGGGGTCGGACCAGACGTACCAGTCGGCCTTGGGATTGTCGCGGCTGGAGCGGCTCTCCTTGAACCACGCGTGCTCCTCGGCCGTGTGGGCCATCACCTGGTCGATCATGATCTTCAGTCCCAGGCCGTGCGCCTTAGCGATCATGGCGTCGAAGTCGGCCAGCGTGCCGAACATCGGATCGACGTCGCAGTAGTCGGAGATGTCGTAGCCGAAGTCCTTCATCGGCGACTTGAAATAAGGGGAGATCCAAACGATGTCCACGCCCAGCGATGCGATATAGTCCAGCTTTTCGGTAATGCCAGGTATATCTCCAATGCCGTCGCCGTTGGTATCGTTGAAGCTGCGCGGGTAGACCTGGTAGATGATCGCCTCGCGATACCAATCCTGGGCGTGCGGAGAAACTTGTGTAAGTTGTTTGGTCATAAGAAAATCCTGGGGTGGCGACACTGGATATAGGTTTGTAGACAATATACATCACGGTAGTGGAATTTTCAATCCATGGCCCGGTAGCGGATTATTACAATTAATCCTTAAAAATCAATATCTTGCGTATTTTTACAAAAATTCGCCGGATAAAAATAGTAGTCAAACTACACACTCAGGAGAGAGAGATAGTGAGCAATACCGGCAACGGGCCTATGCCCCGGCAAATCCCTTACATCATCGCCAACGAAGGCTGCGAACGCTTCAGCTTCTACGGCATGCGCAACATCCTGACGCCGTTCCTGCTCAGCACCCTGCTGCTGTTCGTGCCGCTGGCCGACCGCGCCAGCGAGGCCAAGCACGTGTTCCACACCTTCGTCATCGGCGTCTACTTCTTCCCGCTGCTGGGCGGCTGGCTGGCCGACCGCTGGTTCGGCAAGTACAACACCGTGTTCTGGTTCAGCCTGATCTACGTGGCCGGCCACGCCTGCCTGGCGATATTCGAGGACAACCTCAAGGGCTTTTACTTCGGCCTGTTCCTGATCGCGTTCGGCTCGGGCGGCATCAAGCCGCTGGTGGCGGCGTTTGTCGGCGACCAGTTCGACCAGACCAACAAGAACCGCGCCAAAGCGGTGTATGACGCCTTCTACTGGATCATCAACTTCGGCTCCTTCTTCGCCTCGCTGCTGATGCCGCTGTTCCTGCGCGACTACGGCCCGGCCGTCGCCTTCGGCATCCCCGGCATCCTGATGGCGGTCGCCACACTGGTGTTCTGGCTCGGCAAGCGCAAGTACATCCACGTGCCGCCGGCCGCGCCGAACCCGAACTCCTTCAGCAGCGTGGCCCGCACCGCGCTGATGAGCAAGCAGCCCGGCCAATCGCGGCCCGGCCTGGTGGTGGCCGGCATCGGCGCGCTGGGCGCGGTGGCGTCGCTGTGCATGACGCCGCAATGGGGCTTCGTCATCGCCGCCTGCCTGGCGCTGGTGTTGGTGCTGGCGTTCGGCGGCATCGGCGTGTCGATGCAGCTGGACCGCGCGCGCGGCCTGCACAGCGACGAAGCGGTGGAAGGCGTGCGCGCCGTGCTGCGCGTGCTGATCGTGTTCGCGATGGTCACGCCGTTCCACTCGCTGTTCGACCAGAAGGCGTCGACCTGGATCGTGCAGGCCAACGCGATGGAGAGCCCGCTGCTGCACATCTTCGGCTGGGAGTTCACGCTGCTGCCGGCGCAGATGCAGGCAGTCAATCCGATCCTGGTGATGCTGCTGATCCCGTTCAACAACCTGGCGCTGTATCCGATCATGCGCTTCATCGGCATCACGCCGACGCCGCTGCGCCGCATGGGCATGGGCATCGCGCTGGCGGGCGTGTCGTGGATCGTGATCGGCGCCATCCAGCTGCAGATGGATGCGGGCGACAAGGTGTCCATCCTGTGGCAGCTGCTGCCGTATGCGCTGCTGACGCTGGGCGAGGTGCTGGTGTCGGCGACGGGACTGGAGTTCGCCTACAGCCAGGCGCCGGCGCCGATGAAGGGCATCATCCTGAGCTTCTGGTACCTGGCCATCACGGTCGGCAACCTGTGGGTGTTGATCGTCAACGCGGGCGTGAAGAACGACGCGGTCAGCGCGTACATCGCAGGCAGCGGCATGGGCGTGATCGCGTTCCAGATGTTCTTCTTCGCCGCCTTCGCGCTGCTGGTCGCGGCCATCTTCGCGCTGTACGCGATACGCTACAAGATGGTGGACAACTATCGCAGCGACGCGCTGAAAGCCGCTTAAGCACCAATCAAAGTATCAAAACTACAGGTTTTGGATTACCATAACCGGCAAATACACGGGTACTTGCTGGTTTTTTGTAGCCGCACTACCTAAATCTATAGTTTTGGAGGCGGCGATATGGGCGGTAAGCATCTTGGAGTGTGGCGGCGGGTGGCCGGGGTTTCTGTTGGCGGTGCGCTGGCGTTGAGCTGTGCGGCGGCCGCTGCCGCCGATGCGGCGACGCTTGCCGCTTGCGATGGGCCTTTCGCCACTGTCTTGCATCCAGCCGTCGCCGCCGATGCGCGGGCCTATTGGCTCAATCGCCAGTTGATCAAATGGCCGGGCGCCGATGCGGTCGGCGGCACATTCAAACTTTATCACTCCGCTTCCGCCTCGCTGCACGCGGCGCCCGGCGCGCGCGTGTCCGGCGCGGATGGCGCGCTGGCGTTGATGCGCTTCGATGGCGGCTTGCCGGCCGACGTCGCGCAGCGCTTCAAGTTCGTCGGCAACGGCGCGGTGCTGGCGTTGGCCTCCGCCGATGCGGCGCGCCTCGGTAGCGTATTGAGGCAACAGGTCATGCTGGTGCACGAGGCCGACGATGGCACCGTGCGCGACGCCACCACGCTACAAATCGCCGGCGCGCTCGATGACTTGTACGCGGGTGCTGCCAAGGCGCGGAATCTGGGCGTCAGTATCGGCGGCTCCGGTGCGCGGGCGGACAAGCGGACCGACTTCAAGCTGTGGGCGCCGACCGCGCAGCGCGTGGCGCTGTGCACCTACGCCGACGGTTCCGGCAAGGCCACCGCCCTCACCGCCATGCGGCGCGACGACGCCACCGGCATCTGGTCCGCGCACCTTGAAGGCAACCGCTCCGGCCAGTACTACCAATATCTTGTGGACGTGGTGGCGCCGTCGGCTGGCCTGGTGCGCAACCTCGTCACCGATCCATACTCGATCAGCCTGACCACCGATTCAAAGCGCAGCTACATCGCCGACCTGAACGCCGCCAACCTGAAGCCCGCCGGCTGGGACAAGACCCCCGCCCCGAAAAAAATCGCCACCCAATCCGACATGACGGTCTACGAACTGCATGTGCGCGACTTCTCGATCAACGACAGCACCGTCAGCGCCGCCAACCGCGGCAAGTACGCCGCCTTCACCGAAGCCGGCTCCAACGGCATGAAGCACCTTGCGGCGCTCAGCAAGGCCGGCATGACCGACATCCACCTGCTGCCGGTCTTCGACATCGGCAGCGTGCCGGAAAAAGGCTGCGTCACGCCCGCCATCCCGGCCGGTCTTCCACCGGACAGCGAAGTGCCGCAAGCACTGGTCGCAAAGACCCAGTCCACCGACTGCTACAACTGGGGCTACGACCCTTACCACTACAACGCGCCGGAAGGCAGCTACGCCACCGATCCAGCCGACGGCGCCAAGCGCATCATCGAGTTCCGCCAGATGGTGCAGGCGCTGCACAAGACCGGCCTGCGCGTCGGCATGGACGTGGTGTACAACCACACCTTCATCGCCGGCCAGAACGAGAAGTCGGTGCTGGACCGCGTGGTGCCCGGCTACTACCACCGCCTGAACGACAAGGGCGCGATCGAACGCTCCACCTGCTGCGACAACACCGCCACCGAAAACCTGATGATGGCCAAGCTGATGATCGACTCCGTCGAACAGTGGGCGGTGCAGTACAAGATCGACTCCTTCCGCTTCGACCTGATGGGTCACCAGCCGCGCGCCGCGATGGAACAGCTGCAAGCCCGCGCCGACCGCGCCACCGGCCGACACATAAACCTAATCGGCGAAGGCTGGAACTTCGGCGAAGTGGCCGACGGCGCGCGCTTCGTGCAGGCGTCGCAGCTGTCGCTGAACGGCAGCGGCATCGGCACCTTCAGCGACCGCGCGCGCGACGCCGTGCGCGGCGGCGGCGCCGGCGACAGCGGCGTGCAGATGATCACGCAGCAGGGCTACATCAATGGCCTGGTGTACGACGCCAACGCGCAAGCGGGCAAGCGCCCCGCCAGCGACCTGCTGCAAGCATCGGACCTGGTCAAGGCCGGCCTGGCCGGCTCGATCCGCAGCTACCCGCTGCAAACATGGGACGGCAAGACGCGGCAGCTGCAGGACATCGTCTACGGCGGCAACCAGCCGGCCGGCTACGCCAGCGAGCCGGGCGAAGTGGTCAACTACGTCGAGAACCACGACAATCAGACCCTGTACGACATCAACGCCTTCAAGCTGCCGCAGTCCACCACCAGCGCCGAACGCGCGCAGGTGCAGATGCTGGGCGCCGCCATCAACGCCTTCAGCCAGGGCGTGGCCTACTTCCACGCGGGCTTCGATATCCTGCGATCCAAATCGCTGGACCGCAACAGCTTCGAATCGGGCGACTGGTTCAACCGCATCGACTGGAGCTACCAGGACAACTACTACGGCACCGGCGTGCCGCGCGCGGAGGACAACGGCAAGGACTACGCCCTGATCAAGCCCCTGCTGCGCAACGCCGCCATCAAGCCTTCGCCGAAGGACATCGCCTACGCGCGCGACGCCTTCCGCGACCTGCTGGCGATCCGCGCCAGCAGCACGCTGTTCCGCCTGCGCACGGCGGCGGACATCAAGCAGCGCCTGCGCTTCCACAACACCGGCGGCGGCCAAGTGCCGACCATGATCGTCGCCCACCTGGACGGCGCGGGCTACGCGGGCGCCAATTTCAAGTCCATCACCTACCTGATCAACGTTGACAAAGTCGCGCAACGCGTGACGATCGCGGAAGAAAAAAACCACCGCTACCAGCTGCATCCGGTCCACACCGACATGGCCGCAGCGGACAAACGCGTGGCCCTGGAAGCCAAATACGACGCGGCCTCCGGCACGTTTGCAATTCCGCCACGCAGCGCCGTGGTATTCGTAGAAAAGAACTAAACACCGTGATATCTTTTTGGCTCCCCATCGATCCAGAAAGAGATCACCATGAGACGCAACCCCATCGCAGCGCTGCTGCTACTGCTCACGCTCAGCGCCTGCGGTGGCGGCGGCGACTACGTCGCGCAGGCTAACCGTGCACCGGTCGCCGCCGCCGGCCCCGCGCAAAGCGTGGCCGCCGGCACGTCGATCAAGCTGGCCGGCAGCGGCACCGATGCCGACCAGGATATCCTCAGCTACACCTGGACGCTGACCAGGCCCACCGGCAGCGCGGCGACCCTGCTCAATTCCAAGGTCGCCACGCCGACCTTCTTTGCCGACCTGCCGGGCGTCTACACCGCCACGCTGGTGGTCGACGATGGCAAACTCAGTAGCGCGCCCTCGTCCGTGGTCATCACGGCGCAGTAGCTGTCGCACCTCGTTTAGTGCGGCGCCATTAAACATGGCGGCCGCCAAGGCCCGCGGGTTCCCGGCGACGGCATAGCTGCTACACTAGATTTTCGCCCGTCACCGTCGTCCACAACATGAAACTGCACACGCTCGCGCTGCCCCTTTTCTTCTTTGCGTTGACCGCTTCCGCCGCCCCCGTCGCCGATCCGGTCGAATTGATCAATCCCCTGATGGGCACCGCCAGCAAGCCGGAACTCTCGAACGGCAATACCTACCCGGCCATCGCCATGCCGTGGGGGATGAACTTCTGGACGCCGCAAACCGGCAAGATGGGCAACGGCTGGGCCTACACCTACGACGCCGACAAGATCCGCGGCTTCAAGCAGACACACCAACCCTCGCCGTGGATGAACGACTACGGCCAGTTCGCCATCATGCCCGTGACGGGAAAACTCAAGTTCACGCAGGACGACCGCGCCAGCTGGTTCTCGCACAAGGCGGAAGTGGCGAAGCCGTACTACTACAGCGTCTACCTGGCCGACGCCGACGTGACCACCGAAATCGCACCGACCGAACGCGCAGCGCAGTTCCGCTTCACCTTCCCCAAGACCGACCAGGCCTACGTGGTGGTGGACGCCTACGACAAGGGCTCGTACATCAAGGTGATTCCGTCGGAACGCAAGATCGTCGGCTACAGCACGCGCTACGCGCGCGGCCCGCTGCCGAAGAACTTCAAAAACTACTTCGTCATCTATTTCGACAAGCCCTTCGCCTCCACCCGCATCTGGAGCGGCGACAAGCTGGCCGGCGACGTGATGGAACTGGCCAGCGACCATAGCGGCGCGGTGGTCGGCTTCAAGACCGAAAAAGGCGAGAAGGTCGGCATGCGCGTGGCCTCCTCCTTCATCAGCGAGGAACAGGCGGAGCTTAACCTGAAGCGCGAACTGGCCTCCGACAGCTTCGACACCACCGCGCAAAAAGGCAAGGAGGTTTGGAACAAGACGCTGAGCCGCATCAGCGTGGAAGGCGGCAGCGACGAGCAGACGCGCACCTTCTATTCCAGCCTGTATCGCATGCTGTTCTTCCCGAATAAGCTGTACGAGATCGACGCCAACAACCAGGTGGTGCACTGGAGTCCCTACAACGGCAAGATCCTGCCCGGTTATATGTTCGCCGGCACCGGCTTCTGGGACACCTTCCGCGCGCTGTATCCCTTCCTGAACCTGATGTACCCGTCGATCAACCGCGAGATGCAGGCAGGCCTGGCCAACGACTACAAGGAAAGCGGCTGGCTGCCCGAGTGGTCCAGCCCCGGCCTGGCCGACGTCATGATCGGCAATAACTCGGCTTCGGTGGTGGCGGACGCCTACATCAAGGGGCTGCGCGGCTACGACATCGAAACGCTGTGGCAGGCGCTCAAGCACGGCGCCGACAACGAAGGGCCGATGAGCGCCGTCGGCCGCGCCGGCGTCAAGTACTACAACGAACTTGGCTACGTGCCATACGACGTCAAGATCAACGAGAACGCCGCCCGCACGCTGGAATACGCGTACGACGACTTCACCATCTACCAGTTGGGCAAGGCGCTCGGCAAGCCGCAGTCGGAGATCGCCATCTACGCGCAGCGGGCGATGAACTACAAGAAGCTGTTCGACCCGGAGACGGGCCTCATGCGCGGCAAGAACAAGGATGGCAGCTTCCAGTCGCCCTTCAATCCCTTCAAATGGGGCGACGCCTTCACCGAGGGGAACAGCTGGCACTACACCTGGTCCGTGTTCCACGACGTGAACGGGCTGGTGGACCTGATGGGCGGCCGCGAGAAGTTCGTCGCCAAGCTGGATCAGGTGTTCGCGCTGCCGCCGACCTTCGACGAGAGCTACTACGGTGAAGTAATCCACGAAATTCGCGAAATGCAGATCGCGAACATGGGCCAGTACGCGCATGGCAACCAGCCTATCCAGCACATGATCTACCTGTACGGCTACGCCGGCGCGCCGTGGAAGACGCAGTACTGGGCGCGCGAGACCATGAACCGCCTGTACAAGGCCACGCCCGACGGCTACTGCGGCGACGAGGACAACGGCCAGACCTCCGCGTGGTATGTATTCTCGGCGCTGGGCTTCTACCCGGTCACGCCGGCGGTGCCGCAGTACGTGGTCGGCGCGCCGCTGTTCAAGAAGGTCACGCTGCGGCTGGAGAACGGCAAGACGGTGGTCATCAACGCACCGGCCAACAGCGACAGCAAGCGCTATGTGAACGCGCTCAAGGTCGACGGCAAGGCCTACTCGAAGAACTGGCTGAGCCACGCGAGCCTGATGCAGGGCGCGGTGCTGGACTTCGACATGTCCAACCAGCCGAACAAGCAGCGCGCCACCGCCCCGGCCGACGCGCCCTACTCGCTGTCGACCGACCCGCATCCCTGACGGCGAACGCCAGGCCGCAGTTCAGCCGTCGATGCCGTTGCGGTCGATGACCGCGTCCTCAGGCGACAACACACGGCCATCCTGTGCGCGCAGCCGTCGTCCGGCTGCACCTGCGCGGGATCACGCTGCTCATGCACGATTTCGGCGGTCCGGTCGGCATGGGCCTGGCCGCTCGGCATCCAGAGCGCATCGCCCGCGTCATCTCGGCCAACGGCCCCACTCCGTTCGGGCAGCCCGATTTGTCTTCCCGCCTGATCGCGAAAGCGCAGGTCTCGCCGTGGTTTCAATGGATACTGAAAGCAGAGTCGAAACAGCGGCTGGATGCGCGCCTATGCCGCGCACTACGCCGCGCCAGCCGATTGCCTGGGCGCGATCGGCCGGGCAAAGGGATTTGCGACCGGCGCGCATCAATTCGAAACGCCCGGCGCCGCGGCTATTCCCGAACACGGAGGTGCATACGCTGCCGGGCGTGGGCCATTACTGCCTTGAAGATGCGCCCGAAGCGGTAACTACGTTGGTCGCGCAATTCATAGGGCGCATTCCGGTAGCGGCCCGCTGCCTGTCGTCAGATCCGCAACACTGAAAGAAAAGGGCATGGGAATCATGGTATGCTGTGATTTCCACTCAGCAATTAGCGGTAGTTAATTGCAATCAGGGAGCCACGCCCCGCTCCCCGCAGTCCCCTCCCAGTGCCCAGTCCCGCATTGAATAGCACCCTGTCCTTAATCGCTTTTCGCGCAGAGACCAGACCATGACTATTTCGTGCCAGCTTACTGAATCGAGGCGCCTTGACGCCCTCCATAAACTGAACCTGCTCGACACGCCGCCCAGCGAAGCCTTCGACCGCATCACGCGCATGGCCGCCAGCCTGTTCCAGCTGCCGATTGCCGCCGTGTCGCTGACCGACGCCGACCGCCAGTGGTTCAAGTCGCGCGTCGGGGTCGAGCATACCTCCATACCCCGCGTGCGTGCGCCCTGCGGCAACGTCGCCGACAACGCCGAGGTGCTGGTGATTCCCGACCTGCTGGATGATCCGTACTTCCGCGACAGCCCGCTGGTCGCCAGCGGTATCCGCTACTACGCCGGCGCGCCGCTGACCACCGCGCAGGGATACTGCCTTGGTGCGATGTGCGTATTCGGACGGGAACCGCGCGCCACCACACAGCAAGAACTGACCGCGCTGTGCGACCTCGCCGGCATGGTCATGGCGCAGATCGAAATGCAGCACGCGATGGGGCGCATCGATCCACTCAGCGGCCTGCCGAACCGCAACCAGTTCCTAGAGGACTTCCAGGACATGCAGCGCGACCGCCCCGCCGGCGAACAGGGGCTGGCGGTGCTGATCAACCTGGCGACGCCCGAACAACTGAGCCACGCCGCGCGGGCGATGGATCCATCCTATCTGGACGAGTTGGTGACCGACGCCGCCCGCTGGCTGCGCGCCGAGGTGGGCCCCGGTCGCAGCGTCTACCATGTGACGACCACGCAATTCGCACTGATCGCGTCACCCGGCATGACGCTCGACACTTATCTGCCGCTGCTGGAGGCGAGGATGGCACACGCGCGCGGCGCCGCCAAATCTCGCCATGTGGCGACACCCACCGTCGGCGTCGCGCCCTTCGAAGTCGGCGGCGCCGATTGCCTCAGCGTGCTGCGCCAGGCACAGTGCGCCGCCCACGACGCCATCGACACGCGCACCCACGTCGCCGTCTACTCCGAGGCCGAGGACACGCTGTACCAGCGCCGCTTCACGCTGCTCAACGACTTCGGCTCCGCGCTCGAAAGCCAGGACCAGCTACGGCTGGTGTACCAGCCCCGCATCGACATCGGCACCGGCGCCTGCATCGGCGCCGAGGCGCTGCTGCGCTGGAACCATCCGGCGCTGGGCGCCATCGGTCCCGGCGAGTTCATACCCATGATAGAACGCTCCGGGCTCGCGCACGCCACAACCGCCTGGGTGCTGGCGGCGGCGTTGCAGCAGCAGCGTCGATGGCGCGACGAGGGGATCTGCCTGCAGATGTCGATCAACGTATCGGCGGCGAACCTGCAGGAGCCGGACTTCGCCGCGGTCCTGGAGACCGGACTGAAACAACACGACCTGCCGCCGGACTCCATCGAGCTGGAAATCACGGAGAGCGCGATCATGGCGCAGCCAGTCAAAGCCCACGCCATGCTGGACACCATCGCCGCCACCGGCGTGCGGCTGGCGATCGACGATTTCGGCACAGGCTACAGCAGCCTGTCCTACCTGCAGCGCATGCCGGCCGACGTGGTGAAGATCGACCAGTCCTTCGTCATCGGACTGGAAGACGATGTGCGCAAGCAGGCGCTGGTGGCGACGATGATCACGCTGTCGCAGGATCTCGGCCACCGCGTGGTGGCCGAGGGCGTGGAATGCGAGGAGGTACTGATCTTCCTGCGCCAGGCGGGCTGCGACGAGGCGCAGGGCTTCATGTTCGCGCGGCCGATGGAGGCCGATGTCTTCAGCGGCTGGAGGTCAGTGCCTCCAGGTGCTACTCCTGGCCGATCAACACCACCGCATTGCGCGCACCAAACGTAACGCTGCCGCCTTTGACGACGGCGGTCTTGCCGGAGTAGTAGTCCTTGACCTTCTGGCCGTTGGCGAACACGCCGTGCAGGTTGATGCTGGCGGGTTTGTCGGCCGGCAGGTCCAGCGCGACGACCACCTTGTCGTGCAGCGCGCCCTTGTCGTAGATGCGCTTGAAGACATAAGGCTTCGCCTGCAGCTGCTGGTGCACGCCGGCGCCGACCGCCACGTGGGCCTTGCGGAACAGGCCCAGTTTGGCCCAATGCACGCGCACGTCGGCGATCCTGTAGCCGTCGCGCTGCGCGTTCTGTTCAAGCTCTCCCCAGTTCATGAATGAGCGCAGCTTGGCGTCGCCCACCGCCTCCGCCACATCGAGTTTGCGCGCGGTTTCGTCGCCGTAGTAAATCTGTGCGGCGCCGGGCGCCAGCAGCAGCTTGTTCGCACTTTCGAAAGGCTTTTTGCGCGTGGCGTCGAACGGCTTGTCGTAGTCGTGCGAGTCCAGGTAGTTCAAGACCGAGTAGCCATCGAGCGCGCCGCCGTGCAGCATGTTCGAATAGCTGCTGAACAGCGATTCGTAATCCTTGGCGGCGTCGTACACCATGCCGAAGTTGATCATGCTGTTAAAGCCGTTCTGGTAGTAGTTGGCGGTCTGCCCGCCGCCCAGGTCGAACACCTGCCCTTGCGCGATGTTGTAGTTGAAGACTTCCGCCGTCATGAAGAACTTGTCGTCGCTCAGTTTCTTGTCCGGATTGGCGCGCTTCCAGTCCTCGTACGCCGCGCTGGCCACTGTGCCCAATTCCTTCCACACCTTGGCCTCGACGTGCTTGACGGTGTCGGCGCGGAAGCCGTCCACCCCGTACTTGCGCACCCAGTCCGAATGCCATTTCATCAGGTAGTAGCGCGGCGCGCGCGGATAGCCGGTGCGGGCGAAGAACTCGTCCAGCTCCTTCACTTCGCGTTCGAAGCGCCCTTCGCGTTGCCACTTCGCCGCCAGGTTTTCCGGCAGCTCGACCGGGGTGTCGCTGTCGGTGCGGAAGTCGGGCAGGTTCTTCACCAGCGTGCATTCGATGGTGGTCTTGGCGTCCTTGTAGGTGCACTGCGGCCCGGTGCGTACCCAATCGTCCGGCCAGACGTAATCGGTCTCCGTCACCGGGCCGGTCTGGTTCATCACCACGTCCAGCAGCACGCGTATGCCGTGCGCGTGCGCGGCATCGACGAAGTTGCGGAAATCGTTCTCCGTGCCCAGGTTGGCGTCGACAGCGGTGAAGTCGGCGGCCCAGTAGCCGTGGAAGCCGTAGGACTTGCCGGTGCCTTCGTCGGTGCCTTCATGGATCTGCTCCACCGGCGGCGACACCCAGATCGCGCTCACGCCCAGGCTGTCGAAGTAGCCCTCGTTGATCTTGGTGGTGATGCCGGCCAAGTCACCGCCCATGAAGCCGCGCAGCGGACCGGCATCCGCCTTGCGGCCGTAAGCCAGGTCGTTGCCGACAAAGGCGTTGTTGAAGCGGTCCGTCAACAGGAAGTAGACGGTGGCGTTCTCCCACAGGAATGGCTGGCGCGCGGCCGGCGCGGCGATGGCGGTGGTGCCCACTGTCGCGGCGCCGAGCGCCAGCGCCAAAGTCATTGCAAGGGGAGTCAATTTCATGCTGTCGTCCTTAGTAGTGGTGTTAGGTGATGACGGTCGGACGCGCGCGCCCAGTCCATCCGGTGATGCCGCCGACCTGCTCGGCGATGAGTATCAGTGCGGCCAAAGCCTGCTGGGTGAGCAGGTGGTGGTAAATCGGATCGGCCTCGTAGCGCTCCAGGTAAACGCGCAGGGTGGCGCCCTCGGTGCCGGTGCCGGACAGCCGGAACACGATGCGCGAGCCGTTGGTCATCACGATGCGTATGCCCTGCTGCGTGGCGAACGAGCCGTCGACCGGATCGGTGTAGTCGAAATCGTCGGCGAAATCGACCACGTAATGGCCCAGGTCCTGTCCCGCCAGCGTGGGCAGCTTGATGCGCAACGAAGCCATGAGCTCATTGGCCGCGTCGGGAGCGACCGCCTCGTAATCGTGGCGCGAATAGTAGTTGCGGCCGAAGCGCGCCCAATGCTCGTCGACCAGCTGCCGCACCGACTTTCCGCTGACGGCCAGCAGGTTAAGCCAGAACAGCACGGCCCACACGCCGTCCTTCTCGCGGATGTGGTCCGAGCCGGTGCCGTAGCTCTCCTCGCCGCACAGCGTGACCTTGCCGGCGTCGAGCAGCGTGCCGAAGAACTTCCAGCCGGTCGGCGTTTCGTAGCACGGGATGCCCAGCGCCTCGGCCACGCGGTCGGCCGCGCGCGAGGTGGGCATCGAACGGGCGATGCCTTTCAACCCGGCGCGGTAGCCCGGCGCCATGGTCGCATTCGCGGCCAGCACGGCCAGGCTATCGGACGGCGTGACCTCGAACTTGCGGGCGACGATCATATTGCGGTCGCCGTCGCCGTCGGAGGCGGCGCCGAAGTCGGGCGCGTCGTCCTCCGCCATGATGGCGATCAGTTGCGCGGCGTTGACGGGGTTGGGGTCCGGATGATGGCCGCCGAAGTCCTCCAGCGGCACGGCGTTGATGACGGTGCCGGCCGGCGCGCCCAGCATGCCTTCGAGGATGGCCTTGGCGTAGGGACCGGAGACCGCGTGCATGCCGTCGAAGCACATGCGAAAGCCGCGCCCGAACAAGGCCCTGATGGCGTCGAAATCGAACAGGCGTTGCATCAGCTCCGCGTAATCGGCCACCGGGTCGATCACCTCCACGTCCATCTGCTCGATGCGCGCGACGCCGATGCGGTCGATGTCGATGGCCGCCGCGTCGCTGATGCGGTAGCGCGAAATGGATTCGGTGCGGTGGAAGATCGCCTCGGTCACGCTTTCCGGCGCGGGGCCGCCGGCGGCGATGTTGTACTTGATGCCGAAGTCGCCATCCGGCCCGCCCGGATTATGGCTGGCCGACAGCACGATGCCGCCCAATGCGCCGTGCTTGCGGATCACGCAGCTGACGGCGGGCGTCGACAGGATGCCGCCCTGCCCCACCAGCACTTTGGCGAAGCCGTGGGCCGCCGCCATGTGCAGGATGGTCCGCACCGCCTCGCGGTTGTGGTAGCGGCCATCGCCGCCC
Source organism: Duganella sp. BJB1802 (assembly GCF_013369445.1). NCBI lineage: Bacteria > Pseudomonadati > Pseudomonadota > Betaproteobacteria > Burkholderiales > Oxalobacteraceae > Duganella > Duganella sp. BJB1802. The sequence continues at coordinate 148,439 of NZ_JABWEF010000017.1, forward strand.
AGCACCAGCGTCTTGCCGGCGCAGTCGCCCAGCGTGTCGAACACGCTTTGCACAAAATTTTCGAGATAGGATGGCTGCTGGAAGACGCTGACTTTTTTCCGCAAGCCCGAAGTCCCCGGCCGCTGGCCAGGGAATGGTTTGGTTGCTACGGTCTGTATGCTCATGTTCGCTCCGCACGGGTAAAGGACAGTATTCGCAGCCCCTGTTGTACCTGTTCCGGCAAACGGGCGGCGCGCGAATACATGGTCAAGCGAACGATCTTACCTCAGCGGGCCACCGGATCGGCGTTGTCGCGCACGGCCAGCGTCAGCACGCCCGCCATCACCATGCATACTCCGCCCAGCATCAGGGTCTTGACCGGATGGCCGGCGAACCAGTACTTGGTCACGTAACCCAGCAGCAGGCCGCTGACGATCTGCGGGATCACGATGAAGAAATTGAAGACACCCATGTAGTAGCCCATGCGCTTGGCGGGCAGCGCGCCGGCCAGGATCGCATACGGCATGGTCAGGATGCTGGCCCAGGCGATGCCCACGCCGACCATCGGCACGAACAGCATGTTCAGGTCATGGATGGCGTAGATGCTGAACAGGCTGATGCCGCCTATCGTCAGGCAGCTCATGTGGACGAATTTACGGCTGGTCATGCGCGCCAGGATAGGCAAGATGAACGCGGCCAGCGCGGCCACGCCGCTGTACACCGCGAACATCACGCCCACATGGTTGCCCGCGCTCTGGAACGCTGCCGATTGCGCGTCGGTGGTGCCGAACACGTTTTCGCCGATGGCGTTGGTGGTGTAGATCCACATCGAGAACAGCGCAATCCACGTGAAGAACTGCACGGCGGCCAGTTGCACCATGGTCTTCGGCATGCGCAGGAAGCCGCCGAGGATTTCCTTGAGCGCGTGGCCCAGGCCCTTGGTGCGGCGCTGTTCGGCGCGGAAGGCTTCCATATCGACCGGAGGGGTTTCCTTCGCGGTGAGCACGGTCCACAGCACGGCCAGGAAGTAGATCGCGCCGCCGCTGTAGAACGAGTAGCGCACGGTGTCGGGAATGGCGCCGCCGACCGGCACGTTGCTCACGCCCAGATGGGTGAAAATGGTCGGCAGCAGCGAGGCGATCACCGCACCCCAGCCGATGAAGAAGGTCTGCATCGCGAAGCCGGCGGTCTGCTGCGAAGGTCCGAGCTTGTCGCCGACGAAGGCGCGGAACGGCTCCATCGACACGTTGATTGCGCCGTCGAGCAGCCACAGGACGATGGCGGCCATCCACAGCGCGGAGGAATTCGGCATCAGGAACAGCGCGATCGACGCCAGCAGGGCGCCGACAAAGAAGAATGGACGGCGACGGCCCCAGGTCGGGTGCCAGGTGTTGTCGCTCAGGTAGCCGATAATGGGCTGCACCAGCAGTCCGGTCACCGGCGGCGCGAGCCAGAACAGGGGCAGGTCGTCGGGATTGGCGCCCAGCGTGGAGAAGATCCGGCTGACGTTGGCATTTTGCAGCGCGAAGCCGAACTGGATGCCGAAAAAGCCGAAGCTCATGTTCCACAACTGCCAAAACGACAGTATGGGCTTGCTGCTGGAAGATTGCATGCTGCGTGTCCCCGACTATTTTGAATTTGTAGCAAAATAACACGCAGACTGGTGCATGTCAATTGAAAGAGTTTCCCAGTAAAATAAAGGAAACAAGCCATCCCAAGGGCAGAATTTTGTAGTCAAATGTAGCCAAACAACAAAATCATAACAACCTCAGAGACCACTAAACTTTCATGAAAAGCAATTCCATCGCCAAACTTGCGGCACTCTTGCCGCTGCTGGTCGTCGGCCAGGCCGGGAACGCGCAAAACGCCGACCGCCACTTCGACAGCATCACCCGCCGCGACGGCCAGCTGGAAGTCCACGTCAGCGACGGCAGCTACGTCATCAAGCCCTACTCCGCCGGCATCGTCGAAACCACTTTCGTGCCGAACGGCGAACAGCTGGACCCGGCCTCGCATGCGGTGGTGCTGGCGCCGGCCAACGTCAGGACCACGCTGGTCACAAAACTCAATAGCATCGAATATGCCACACCCGGCATCGTCGTCACCATCACCAAGTCGCCGTTCCAGATTTCGTATGCCTACAAGGGCAAGCGCCTGGTCGCGGAAAAGCACGGCTACATCAGGGTCAGGGACGACGCGGCCAACGGCAGCAAGGATATCAACAAGGGCGAGGCGCGCGAGCTGGAAGGCATCGAGTTCGCGCTGGATAAGGACGAGGCCTTGTACGGCGCCGGCGAGCGCGCGGTGGGCATGAACCGGCGCGGCCATCGCTTCACCTTGTACAACAAGGCGCACTACGGCTACGACGACAAGTCCGAACAGATGGGCTATGCGATTCCGATGGCGCTGTCGTCGAAGATGTACGCGATCCACTTCGACAATCCGCAGATCGGCTACCTCGATTTCGACAGCAAGAAGAACGACAGCCTGACCTACGAAACCATCGGCGGCCGCAAGACCTACCAGGTGATCGCCGGCGACAGCTGGGAGGACGTGGTGGGCAACTACACCAGCCTGACCGGCAAACAACCGCTGCCGCCGCGCTGGGCCTTCGGCAATTTCGCGATGCGCTTCGGTTACCGCAACGAGGCGGTCGCGCGCGACACCGTCAACAAATTCATCGCCGACGATATCCCGCTCGACGCCATCGTGTTCGACCTGTTCTGGTTCGGTAAAGAGATCAAGGGCACGATGGGCAACCTGGCATGGGACAAGGACAGCTTCCCCAACCCCACCGGCATGATCGCCGACTTCCAGAAAAAAGGCGTGCAGACGGTGGTGATCACCGAGCCGTTCGTTCTCGATACGTCCAGCAAATGGAAGGAAGCCGTCGAGAACAAGGTGCTGGGCACGGACGCCGCCGGCGCACCGCTGGCCTACGATTTCTACTTCGGCCACACCGGCTTGATCGACATCTTCGGCAAGCCGGGCAAGGACTGGTTCTGGAACATCTACAAGGGCCTGCGCCAGCAGGGCGTGAGCGGCGTGTGGGGCGACCTGGGCGAGCCGGAAGTCCACCCGACCGGCATGCGCCACGCCACCGGCGGCGCCGACCAGGTGCACAACATCTACGGCCATCAATGGGCGCGGCTGGTGGCGGAAGGCTATCAGCAGGACTTCCCGAATGAGCGGCCGTTCATCCTGATGCGCGCCGGGTACTCGGGCACGCAGCGTTACGGCATCATCCCGTGGTCCGGCGATGTCGACCGGAGCTGGGGCGGTTTGCAGGCGCAGCCCGAGATCTCGCTGCAGATGGGGATGCAGGGCACGGGTTATATGCACTCGGACCTGGGCGGCTTCGCCAATCCGGTGCTGGACAATGAGCTCTACACGCGCTGGCTGCAGTACGGCGTGTTCCAGCCGATCTTCCGCCCGCACGCGCAGGACGAGGTGCCGCCGGAGCCGGTCTACCGCGAAGACCGCACCAAGGCGCTGGCGCGCGAGGCGATCCGCCTGCGCTATCGCCTGCTGCCGTATAACTACACGCTGGGCTTCGACAACAACCAGAAAGGCCTGCCGCTGATGCGCCCCATGTTGTACGAGGAGCCGGGCAACGCCAAGGTGCGCGCAATGTCGTCGACCTACTTGTGGGGCAAGGACTTCCTGGTCACGCCGGTGCTCAAGCAAGGCGCGGCGACGGCCGATGTCTACTTCCCGGCGCGCAGCGCGTGGTTCGATTTCTACAACGGCGAGAAGCACGCCGGCGGCGCCACCGAAGCGGTGAAGCTGAGCGACGACCACGTGCCGGTCTACGTACGCGCCGGCGCCTTCATCCCGATGGTCAAGGTGGTGCAGACCACGCGCGACTACTCGACCAAACAACTCGAACTTCACTACTACCACGACGCCTCGGTCGGCGCCGGCGCCGGCAAGCTGTATGACGACGACGGCGCCACCGCGCAAGCCTACGAACAAGGCAAGTACGAACTGCTGCACTTCGCCAGCAAGCTGCAGGGCCGCAGCCTGACCCTGCGCATCGAATCGGAAGTGGGCAAGCAGTACGAGCGCCCGGAGCGCAGCATCGCGTTGCAGGTGCATAACGTGACGGCCCACCCGTCGCTGGTGCGCGTCGAAGGCAAGCCTGTCATCTTCGTCTGGGACGAAGCGGCCAAGGTGCTGAACGTGCAGCTGCCGGCCAGCAGCCAGCCTGCCCGGAGTGTCGCCATCACCCTTTAAGCGTGTTTGACGTCCTCTCCGCCCTAAAGAGCGGAGATTCCTACTGCTAGCGTCGCACGTCCGCGACGGAGAATATTGACCGCAGCATTGTGATCACGACCATGTACAGCACCGCAATCGCTACAGCACCACTCTCTTACTCCAAGGTCTGCGATACCGTTAGGCCTCGTATCGGGCAAAGCGCCACAATGCGAGCAGACCTGGGTGGTAAAACGTTCGTCGACTTCCTCGAACCAGGCGCCATGCTTAACAGCCTTGTACGCCAGTTGTGTACGGAAGGACGACCAGCCCGCATCGTAGACCGACTTCGCCATGCTGGTTTGGGCTAGGCCCTGCGCGTTGACGTTGCCGACCACGATATAGTCGAAGGCGGCGATGATCGCGCTGGTACGGGTGTGCAGAAAATTGAGCCTGCGGTTGGCAATCTTGGCGTGGATGGCCTTGATACGCAGCTTCTTGCGCGCGCGCTGGGCACACGCCAGCGCCGCCTCGGCTTTCCGGTAAAAGCGAGGCGCTTCGATGGTGGTGCCGTCGCTCAAGGTCGCCAGCGTCTTCAGGCCCAGATCGATACCGACCCCGCGCGCAGGGGCGCGGACCGGCGCAGGCTCCACCTCGACGACAATATTGAGAAACCAATTGCCGCGCCGGTCGCGCGAAAAGTTGGTGCCATCGAGGATTTTCCCTTCCGGCAGAGGGCGCGAGTAAAACACTCTAAACGTGCGGCCGGCGAACCGGAAGGCGTTGCCTTCACGCTTGAGTTCACGTCCCTTCAACGGCACCCAGCCCATCGCCTTGCGGCCGCGATAGCGCAGGTAAGGCCGGTGCGACATGGCGCGCGAGGCGGCGTAGCGCTGGCAGACGTCGTTGACGGTGCCCGAATGCAGACCAAGCTCCTTGGAGCAGCCCGTGGTCAGCTTGATCAGGTCAAATCCCGTATGCCAGCGCCGGCCGAAGCGCAACGCATCCTTTTGCCGGTCGTTGCAGTAATTCCAGACGAAATTGACCGTCCGTGCTTGCTGATTCAGCAGGCCGGTCAGAGATTTAACGCGATATCGGTAGACCAGTTTCATCCTTGTTTGACCACCGCGGAACGCTTGAGTTCCGTGTTTTCTTCTCTCGCATCGACTCCTACGGAGCCGATTCCTTCCACTCATCGCCCTGAAGAACGAGGTTTCTCGGTACAATTCTGATGATTGTCGGCCATCGAATCGACCGGTTCGATGGCCTGACAAGACAATATACGGAGATAGGGAGATGCCAGTGTCACCAAAAATCATCAGCACGCTGTTCGCGCTCAGCGCCATGACAGCCGCCAGCACCACCGTGCTGGCCGCCCCCGCAAAAAAACCCACCGTCGCGGAAGCCGAGCGTTTTCTCGCCGATACCGAAGAGCGCCTCAATAAGCTCAACAACGAACAGTCCCGGGGCGCCTGGGTCGGTTCCAACTTCATCACCGACGACACGGAAGCCATCGCCTCCTTCTTCGCCGAACGCTATCTGACGGCGGCCGGCGAGGCGGCGATCGGCGCGCGCCGCTTCAACGGCTTGAAGCTGCCGGCAGAGTCGGCGCGCAAGATGATGCTGTTGCAGCAGACGCTGGTCTTCGCCGATCCCAAGGAACGCGAACAATACGCACAGCTGCAGGCGGCGATGAACGGCGCCTACGGCAAAGCCAAGTACTGCCCGAAAAAGCCCGACGGCACGGCCGACGCCTGCATGGCGCTGGGCGAAATGGAGAAGGTCCTGGCCAACAGCCGCGACGAGGCCAAGCTGAAGGAAATGTGGGTCGGCTGGCACGCGCAGTCGCCGTCCTACAAACAGAAATACACCGAGTACGTCGCCCTGTCGAACAAGGGCGCCAAGCAGATGGGCTTTGTCGATACCGGCGCGATGTGGCGCGCGCAGTACGACATGCCGCCGGAGGCCTTCTCCGCCGAGATGGAACGCCTGTGGCAGCAGGTCAAGCCGCTGTATGAGGCGCTGCACACCTACACCCGCTACAAGCTGCGCCAGACCTATGGCCCGGACGTGGTGCCGCTGACCGGCCCGATTCCCGCCCACCTGTTCGGGAATATGTGGAGCCAGAGCTGGACCAACCTGTATCCGATTCTGAAGCCTGCGACGGGCGCCAGCAGCTTCGACCTGACCAAGGTGCTGGAAGAGCGCAAGACCGACGCCAAACAGATGACGCAATACGCCGAGCGCTTCTACACCTCGCTGGGCATGCAGAAGCTGCCGGAATCGTTCTGGGAACGCTCGCTGCTGACCAAGCCGCGCGACCGCGACGTGGTGTGCCACGCCTCCGCCTGGCCGCTGAACGAGAAAGACGACGTCCGCATCAAGATGTGCATCACGCCGACGGCCGAGGACTTCACCACGATCCATCACGAGCTGGGTCACATCTACTACTTCCTCAACTACACCAAGCAGCCCTTCCTGTTCCGCAATGGCGCCAACGACGGCTTCCATGAGGCGATTGGCGACACGGTCGCGTTGTCGATCACGCCGAACTATCTGCAGAAGGTCGGCCTGATGGACAAGGCGCCGGATGCCGACGCCGACATCGGCCAGCTGCTGGAGCGCGCGTTGAGCAAGGTCGCGATCCTGCCGTTCGCCTACTCGGTGGACAAATGGCGCTGGGACGTCTACTCCGGCAAGACCAAGCCGGCCGACTACGACAAGAGCTGGTGGCAGCTGCGCGAGCAGTACATGGGCATGAAGCGCCCTGTCGCCATCGACGCCAGCGGCGCGGGCTTCGACGCCGGCGCCAAGTACCACGTGGCGGCGGACGTGCCGTACGCGCGCTACTTCCTGGCCGATATGCTGCAGTTCCAGTTCCACCGCGCGCTGTGCCGCGAGGCCGGCTATACGGGTCCGCTGCACCGCTGCTCGGTGTACGACAACGCCAAGGCCGGCGCCAAGCTGCAGCAGATGCTGGCGATGGGCGCGAGCAAGCCGTGGCCTGAAGCGCTGAAGGCGATTTCGGGCGAGGACAAGATCGACGGCGGCGCGCTGCTCGATTACTTCGCACCGCTGAAAACCTGGCTCGATACCCAGAACGCAGCCTTCGCCGCGGCGGAGAAGAAGTAAACCACCGTTCCTTTGAGGCCGCAGCCGGCGGTCTCAAAGAGAATAGAGTACCGCTCCAAAAGCGTCCGTCTACTCAGGCAAGACCGGAGTAGCGCTCGAAGAATACTGCAAACTTTTCGAGCACCACTTTCTTCTTAATCGAATGGCCATTATTTTTCGAGAACCTCGAGATCGGCGGCAATATCCTTGTTATAGCAGTGCCAGCGGTCGGGATTGCTCCGTCACGAAAGGCGTTATTAAGAAAGGCCCGAGTCTCCTCCGCATTGAGTCCCTCATCGACAATGATCTGCTCCAACTCTTCCGCCTTTCGAGCCGCAACGAAAGACTTCCACTGTACATCGACCTTGGCATTAGTGGATACGGATGCTACGAATTGCTCGATGAGGTCTTTCTTGTTACGTAGCGACGGACTAGCGTTGATCGTGCGTTCGATGGTCTCTAAAATTTCTTTGTCCGCAGCTCCTCCTTTCGTCTTCAGGAGCTTCTCGACCAGCATCAAAATAAAATCGACGTTGATTTCAACTTGCTTAATTAGCTCGATCTCGAACACGACATCATCGTTGATGGACTCCTTCTCTGCTTCCGACGCCTTGCGAAACTCAGCATACAAGTTCAGATACAGACTCTGGTAATCCTGAAAATCGCGCTCACTGAGGATTTCATCGCCCGTGAAATCGTCGAAAGCGGAGAGAATATTCTTCAGTCGCAGGATTGCGCCAAATAGCTTGATGAACGCTTTCTGCGCCGTCTCGCCGATGAGCGCCGCACCCAATGGGAACTGTTCAATCAGTTCAGCTACTAGCTTCTGATATTCGTTGTAATACTCGGAATACGGCTTCAGCACCACAATGCCCTTGGCATCCTTATTACCGAACAAAGCCAGAGCATCATTGGTTTCCTGTTCGAGATCACGGAAAGAAACGATATTGCCAAACGTTTTGACCGAGTTCAGAATGCGGTTGGTGCGCGAGTATGCTTGGATCAGTCCATGCGCCCGCAAACTCTTATCCGTCCAGAGAGTGTTGAGTGTGGTGGCATCGAAGCCGGTCAAGAACATGTTGACCACGATCACCATATCCAACTCGCGTTTCTTCAGACGCAGTGACAGGTCCTTATAATAATTTTGGAACTTGTCGTCTGAGGTATCAAAGCTGGTACCGAACATGACGTTGTAGTCGGCGATGGCCGCATCCAGAAAATCGCGGGAACCTTGATCCAGGTCTTCCGTTTCAAATTCCTCTTCGCCCAACAGACCGTCGGTCTCATCCTCGTTGGCAGCAAAACTGTAGATCAGCCCGATCTTAAGCTGCTTCGCTTTTGGAAGTTCCATCTGTTGCTTGGCAAACTCGGTGTAATAACGCTTGGCCGCATCGATAGAAGCGGTGGCGAACAGTGAATTGAATCCGAGGAGGCGCTTGCCATCGTGTCGATAGCCAGCACTGCGCTTAGTTTTCTGGTCGAAGTGCTCGCGAATATAGTCTACGACTTGCGTGATACGTTCCGGTGCAAGTAACGCACGTTCCGTGTCAATGGCTAGAACCTTCTTATCCTTAACACGTGGCGATGTCTTGATTGTATTGATGTAGTCAATGCGGAACGGCAGAACATTTTTGTCGTTGATCGCATCGACAATCGTGTACGTATGCAGCTTGGCGCCAAACGCCTGTTCCGTGGTACGCCGGAGCAGATTGCCGCCGCTGCTCGCGTTGTCAGCGAAGATCGGCGTGCCGGTGAAGCCGAACAGATGGTAACGTTTAAAGACCCGTGTTATTTCGGTATGCATGTCACCGAACTGGCTACGATGGCATTCGTCGAAAATCACCACTACATGTTGGTCGTAGATTGCATGCTTTTTGTTCTTTGCCACGAAGCGGCTGAGCTTCTGAATAGTGGTGACTATGATACGGGCATTGGGATCTTCCAACTGCCGTTGTAGAACAGTCGTGGAAACGTTGGAATTGGCTGCGCCCTTCTCGAAGCGTTCGTACTCACGCATAGTCTGGTAATCCAAATCCTTGCGATCAACCACGAACAACACCTTATCGATATTGTCCAACCCGCGCGCGAGTTGCGCTGCCTTGAAGCTGGTAAGCGTTTTCCCACTACCGGTGGTATGCCAAATATAGCCGCCCGCAGCCGTGGTACCCAACTGCCGGTGATTGGTAGCCGTGTGAATGCGTTGCAGGATACGTTCCGCTGCGACGATCTGGTAAGGCCGCATCACCAGCAACTTGCGGTCCACGTCGAATACACAGTATCGTGTCAGGACATTAAGCAGCGTATGCTTAGCGAAGAAGGTCTTGGTGAAACCGACCAACTCTGTAATAGGCTGGTTTTTTGCATCAGCCCACCAACTAGTGAATGCAAAACTATTGGATGTATTGGGGCGCGATCGCTTGCTACGTTGTTCTGCTAAATGCCCATCTCGTACAGTGTTGCTATAATATTTTGTCAGGGTTCCATTGCTGATAATGAAGAGCTGCACGTACTCAAACAAGCCGCAACCAGCCCAAAAACTATCGCGCTGGTACCGGTTAATTTGATTGAACGCCTCACGGATATCCACGCCTCGCCGCTTAAGCTCCACGTGCACCATAGGGAAGCCGTTAACCAGCACCGTCACATCATAGCGATTGACGCGCGAGCCCGTGACTTCGTACTGGTTGATGACTTGTAGTGCATTGTTATGGATGTGCTGCTTATCGACCAGATAAATGTTCTTGACAGTACCATCATCGCGCTTGAGAACCTGAATATGGTCCTCCTGCAGACGCGCAGTTTTCTCGATAATGCCATCGTTGGCACCTGCGATACAAGTGGTAAAAAAACGTTCCCATTCGTCATCGGAAAACACAATCTTGTTGAGTTTTTCGAGCTGGCAGCGCAAATTGACTAACAGTTCACTCTCGGAAGATATAGGCAGATATTCATATGCCTGCTCTTCCAATTGTTCGATGAAAGTCTTTTCCAACTCCGCTTCGCTTTGGTAAGCCGCCTCGCGTACGCCAAGGAATTCAGGCAAGAACTCTGCGACAACGGTACTCTCATTGGAAACAGCAATCACATCATAATGGTATGGCGCAAATTCTTCGCTCATGCGGTCTCCGGGAATGTAAGTAAACGGTCACGGTAGTGCTCATATTGCTGGCGACGAGCAGTCAGCTCAGTTGGCAGGGCTACCGAAAGATCGTTCACCCGAGCTTCCAGTTGGTCGAGGATGGCGACAATACGCTCCTGTTCTTCGACCGGCGGAACTGGGATGGCCATTTTGGCGAGGCTCTCTCCAGACAAGCGTTTGACCTTTGCGCGCGCGACAAACTTGTTTTTCTCCGCATGAAAGGCAGCGGTCTGAAAGTAATAAGAGACGAACTTCGGATTTAGCGAGTGACGAAATACGAAGCAATCATCGTGAATCGCAACTTTACCATCGCCAAGCCACGCCACGGCCTTTCCAACATCCTCGACCGTCTCACCAACTCCTGCAATCACAAGATCGCTCGGCTCCGCGAAACGAAGCGCTGATGCCATCTCAACATGAACATACGAAAGCGCCACAGTAGCGGCGGTGCCATAATGTGTATAGATGTCACCATAATGTATGCAGGCCAAGCCCATGGGACTGAGGTCATTCCTTGTAAAACGACGCCCGCGAAAAAATCTGCCAACTTCTGCCATAGTGACCCAAAGAGTATCTCGATCAGCGAAGGCAAACAATGCATCGCGATAGTACCGATACTGTAGCTGTCGCGCCACTAGTTCTGCCCTGAGTTCCGCATCCAGATTTTTTTCGAGCTCTGAAAAGGCCTCCAATACTTTCACAATTTCACGCTGAACTTCAAGCGGGGGCACAGGTATCCGATATTTCAGAATCATCGCCTTGCTACCGCGAGGCATCTTCGCCCCTTTAGCATGTCGCATATTAAAGTCGAAAAAGGCGTCTGATGAAAGTATCCAATAGAGGAATGTCGGTAACAACCTTGTTTGATATGCCTCGACGATTCGCACCGCAAGAACATCGCCACTACAACCACCTGAATTCGAAGCCAACCATATTTTCTTAAGATAGGGGCGGATGTTTCCGATGAGGATGTCGTCAGATTGATATGCAGAGAGGCTTCCTTTATTGGGGACACAGTTTGAAGCGACACGCCCAGCTTGGTTTGAGAGCAGGTTATCAACCCCTACAAACGTCTCAGCGTCAACCGATGCAGCCAAGACTCGCGTATTGGAATACGCAGCAACCTCGCCAAGCAGCCGAAACTCCGCACAATTAGGACCGTATTCAGCAATTAGATCAGCAATCCTGCTCATACCACTGTCCCGTCAAGATCAGCGACGATGGCATCAATCTTCCCTCTTAACGTTGACTGGCGGGCCACGATGTCCGCGATATCGGAATTCAAAGCTTTTATGTCTATTGCCTTACGATTGTCAGCTTGTTCGACATAAGAGGAAACGGAGATGTTGTAGCCGTTCTCCGCAATGTCGCGGTTATTCACCAATCGCGCAAAATGAGCTACGCTCTTACGCTTGATGTAAGCATCTAAGATCTTTTCCAGATGAGCGGCTAACAGCTTGTTCTTGCTGCCGCTCCGCTTGAATTCGCTGGTGGCGTCAATGAACAAAATAGCGTTGTCCCGCTTGGACTTCTTCAGCACGATAATGCAGGTAGCGATAGTGGTGCCGAAGAACAGGTCAGGCGGGAGCTGGATGACCGTATCCACGTAATTGTTCTCGACCAGATACTCACGAATTTTCTGCTCCGCCCCGCCACGATAAAGAACGCCTGGAAATTCAACAATGGCCGCCGTACCATTCACCGCAAGCCAACTCAGGATGTGCATAGTGAATGCCAAATCAGCCTTGCTCTTGGGGGCAAGCACACCGGCCGGGGCGAAGCGCGGATCGTTGATGAGCAGGGGATTAGAATCACCCTCCCATCTGATCGAGTAAGGCGGATTAGAAACGATGGCCTCAAAAGGCTCATCATCCCAATGCGCTGGATCGGTGAGCGTATCGCCGTGGGCGATGTCGAATTTTTCGTAGTTAACGTCATGCAGGAACATATTGATCCTGCAAAGATTGTAAGTGGTCAGATTGATTTCCTGACCGTAGAAGCCTTGGCGCACCTTGTCATGGCCCAATACTTTAGCGAAGTTGAGTAGGAGAGAGCCGGAGCCACAGGCAGGGTCGTACACTTTGTTGATTTCAGTCTTGCCGACTACAGTGATGCGAGCGAGAAGTTCGGATACTTCCTGGGGGGTATAGAATTCACCACCAGACTTGCCAGCAGTAGAGGCATACATTTGCATCAGGTATTCGTAGGCGTCACCGAACAAGTCAATTGTATTGTCCGAAAAGCTGCCGTTGGCGCTGCTCAAAGGCAGGCTACCGATAGCTTCAAGCAGTTTCACCAGCTTATCGTTACGCTTGACCACAGTAGGGCCGAGTTTATTGCTGTTGACGTCAAGGTCATCGAACAGTCCTTTGAAGTCGTCCTCACTATCTGCGCCAATTGCGGAACGTTCGATATCGGCGAAGACACGGCTGAGAGTTTCGTTGAGGTTGACATCCAGACGAGCGCGCTGGCGTACATTAGCGAAAAGCTGCGACGGCAGAATGTAAAACCCCTTTTCTTTTACGGTGTCAGCAAGACCGAAATAGGCATCAGCATCGCTGAGCACGGCGTAGTCGAAATCCGGATTGCCCGCTTTGCGTTCTAATACATTCAAGTAGGCGGTAAGATTTTCTGAAATGAAGCGGTAAAACAGCATTCCGAGTACATAGCTCTTGAAGTCCCAGCCGTCCACGCTGCCGCGCAGATCGTTAGCGATGCGCCAGATCGTTTTGTGCAGTTCCGCTCGTTCAATTTCTTTGATGTTATTCACGTTCCCAAACTTTCACTCAAAATTTTGGCCGCTGAGACAGCGGCCTTGTTGTCGGATGCTACTGTGACCGCTATGCGGACAAACATCCAAATCCCTATTCCATTGGAGGCGTAGCTTCAAGGACCGTCAACGCCTGTTCAGCGGCATTCCAAGGCAAACGCCTACCGTTTGCGCGCATCTTATGGAGCGCCGCCCTGGCCGCCGCGACGGTGATGCGCCGCTTACGCACCATCTCCAACATTAGCCAGACGGTACCACGGACCTCGACCTTTTCCATCTCGGCAGCCTGCCTAAGAGCCGCATCGCCTGTCAATAACGGGCAGTTCTCGACCTGCGCCAACACCAACGCGAACAAATCATTGCGCCCCGGCCTGGGGTAGGTTTGGCTCATCACCTGGACGCGCCCAACATTTTCGGCTGACAGCGTGCGTATCTGCAGTCCTATATCCAACAAATGAGCATGTTGCGCCTCCAACTCTTCATAATACAAAACATCCGGTACGGCGAACTGGTAGCCGAGACTGAACATTGATGCCACCAGATCGCCCACCTCTACATCCATCAAGATGTTGGCATCACTAATCAACAGCAGCATCGCCGCCCTCCAGCGAGCGAACGCGCCGGAATTTTTGCAATGGCATGTTCATTAATTCGGCCGCCTTCGACTCCCCGATATACTCTTCAGCCAACGCGTGAAATACCAGTTGCTCAAAGATGCGCGGCGTTTCGGCAGGGCACTCACGCCCGGGCTCCTTCACATGCCATCCCTTGAGACGAAAAAGCTTCGTCTGTTCTGCACGGTAGGCTGGAGAGACAACGCCAAGGTCCTGCGCTCGATGTAGCACCCCGGACATTGACAATCCGAACTCATCCTTAAGCAAACCCAACTCTTTCAATTCGATGGCGTTGCGGTGTTCTCCTAACTCTTGCAGAACAAAAGGACGGGGAAACAGGAAAGCGCCGGCAAAACGATTACATGCCAACTCTTCGTCAAGACCTTCAGAAAGACGCCCCTCAAGCATAAGATGGCCCAACTCGTGCGCCAGCGTGAAGCGCTGACGATCCCCCGGCCAATGGCGACCAACGACCACAATCGGCATACCGTCGACGCGCGCAGCAAGGCCATCGAACTTGAAATCGGCGCCAGCTTCGACCATAAAGACACGAACACCATTCGTTTCCAGTATGTCTATCAAATCAGGTATCGGATCGAAGCCAAGATCCCACGCCTTACGGATACACTCGGCCACCGTTTCGATTTCATCCATCCCACCGATAGAGTCCGGCAATTCGCCGACCGCGGAAAACACCTTGACTGGCGAATGCGGAAACAAATTTTCCAACTCGATGCGGCGCTCGATCTGATCCATTACCTCATGGGTAATGGCATCCAAACGTTTTTTTGGTAGGGAGCTGCGTTTACGATATTCGATACCCTCCAGGGTAACAGGCTCAGGACGAAAAAAATATTCGGTACGCACATTCAGCGCACGCGAAAGCCCCAGCAGGATATCACTGGAGGGCATGGCGACACCGTCTTCATATTTTTTGATGGCAGCGTGAGAGACGCCTACCCGCTCACCCAGATCGCGCAGTGACAGCCCTGCCGCCTTGCGAGCCCGATGCAGTCGAACACTAAACATAATCCCCCCTCGCTCACAAACCGGAGTTGGCCGGCAGGTTTCCAGAAAATCAAAATATATTTAAAATTGTAAACCAAGACGTCAGCCCGTTCAAGGCCCGTGACCATGGCTTCAGGCACGGCACATGTCGTACTTTGGCCGCCTCATCCGCGTTGTCGCAGATGCGCAGTTGGCAGCGATAAAGTCTTCACGGCCCAGCATAACCGCGCAGGTCTTCGCCACAGTTCCTATGGTGCGCAGATGGACCTCGGTCTTCTCCCGCGAATACAGGCACCAGCGGAAAGTAGGACTGCAGCCGCAAGCCCTGCGTTCGCCTCCTCGGTCGACAAGTGCGCTGGGACATCTACTCCGGCAAGACCAAGCCAGCCGGCTACCACAAGAGCTGCCTGTTGCGTACTCAGAACGCCGCGTTCGCCACAGGGAGAAGAAGCCCCCTCTCCTGTGTATGTTAAGTTATTGATTTGGCACCCCATCGGAGGGTGCCAAATCACATCACTACACATATAACTACAGGAGACAAAATGGGTCTTGGACTGGTGAAGAACGTCGTCATCGTCGGCGGCGGCACCGCTGGATGGATGACCGCCGCCGCGCTGTCAACGCTGATTTCAAACGGATGCAAGATCCGCCTGGTCGAGTCGGACGAGATATCGACCATCGGCGTCGGCGAGGCGACCATCCCGGTTATCCGGGGCTACAACCAGTTGATCGGCGTCGACGAAAACGAATTCCTGCGCCAGACCCAGGGCACCTTCAAACTCGGCATCGAATTCGTCAACTGGGGCAAGCAGGGCGACTCCTACATCCACGGCTTCGGCGTGATCGGGCGCGACCAGCTGCTGGCCAAGTTCTACCAGTACTGGCTCAAGCTATACCAGGACGGCCAGGTGCCGGACATCGAACACTACTCGATCAACACCGTCGCCGCCCGCAAAAACAAATTCCTGCGCGCCGTCAGCGACAGCACGGGCTCTCCGCTGTCCGACATCTCCCACGCCTTCCACTTCGACGCCGCGCTGTACGCCAAATACCTGCGCGGCCTGAGCGAAAAACGCGGCGTGCGCCGCACCGAGGGCCGCATCGTCGAAACCGTGCTGCGCGCCGACGACGGCCATGTCCAGGCCATCGTGCTGGAAAACGGCGAGCGTATCGAGGGCGACCTGTTCATCGATTGTTCGGGCTTCCGTGGCCTGCTGATCGAGGGCGCGCTCAACACCGGCTACGAGGACTGGTCGCATTGGCTGCCGTGCGACCGCGCGATCGCCGTGCCGTGCGAGTCCGTCAGCCCGCTGCTGCCCTACACGCGCTCCACCGCCCACGACGCCGGCTGGCAGTGGCGCATCCCGCTGCAGCACCGCATCGGCAATGGCCACGTCTACAGCAGCAAATTCATGGAGCCGGAACAGGCGGAGTCCATCCTGATGAATAACCTGGACGGCAAGCCGCTGGCGCAGCCGCGCCATCTGCGCTTCACCACCGGCAAGCGCAAACGGGCGTGGAACAAGAACGTGGTGGCCATCGGGCTGGCGGGCGGCTTCATGGAGCCGCTGGAATCGACCAGCATCCATCTGGTGCAAACGGGGATCACGCGGCTGCTGACGATGTTCCCGCACAAGGGCTACGACCAGCCCGACATCGACGCCTTCAACCAGGCGACCGACGAGGAGTACGCCGCCATCCGCGATTTCCTGATCCTGCACTACAAGCTCAATGCGCGCGAGGGCAAGCCGTTCTGGGACTACTGCCGCAACATGGAGATACCGGCCACGCTGCAGCGGCGCATGGATCTGTACCGCAGCAATGGCCGCATCATCCGTGGCAGCGATGAGCTGTTCACGGAAACCAGCTGGCTGCAGGTGATGCACGGCCAGGGCCTGCGCGCCAAGGGCTACCACCCGCTGGTGGACCAGCGCTCGGCGGAGGACATCGCCGCCTTCCTGGGCAACGTCAAGGAGGTGGTGCTGCGCTGCGCCGAACATATGCCGACGCACGAGGAGTACATCGCCTCGTGCTGCGCGGCGCCGCCGCTGTAAAAACGCTTAGCGCATGCCGTAGTTCGGCCGCTTCATCCGCATCGCCGCCGATGCGCAGTGGGCGTTGATGAAGTCTTCGTGGCCCGGCATCTTGGCGGCGCAGTTTTCCACCACGGTCTTGATGGTGCGCAGGTGAGCCTCGATCTGCTCCTGCGGATACAGGTCCACCAGCGGATGGTAGGACTGCGGCCGCATGCCCTGCCCCAGCATCACCTGCAGCCAGCTCACGGACGCGAACATCTCGTCCTTCTCGCGGTAGAAGCGGCCGTGCTGCTTGAACAGGTCCATCTTCTGCTTCAGGCTTTCCGGCACGTCCATCGTGCGGCAGTAGTTCCAGAACGGCGTGTCGTCGCGCTCCGTCGCGTGGTAGTGCAGCACCAGGAAGTCGCGGATCTTGTCGACTTCGAAGTGCGCCTGGCGATTGAACTCGTCGATGTTGTGCTGCTCGAAATCGCGGTCCGGGAAAAGGCTCATCAAGCGCGCGATGCTCGACTGGATCAGGTGAATGCTGGTCGATTCCAGCGGCTCCATGAAACCGCTGGACAGGCCGATCGCCACCACGTTCTTGTTCCAGAACTTTTTCCGCTTGCCGGTGGTGAAGCGCAGCGGCTTGGGCTCGGCCAGCGGCGCGCCATCAAGATTCGCCAACAACTGCGCGGTGGCTTCGTCGTCGCTGATGTATTTGCTCGAATAGACATGGCCATTGCCGATGCGGTGCTGCAGCGGGATGCGCCACTGCCAGCCGGCCGTGCGCGCGGTGGCGCGCGTGTACGGCGTGATCGGCCCATGCGATTCGCACGGCACCGCCAATGCGCGGTCGCACGGCAGCCAGTGGGTCCAGTCCTCGTAGCCGGTCTTCAGCGCGCCTTCGATCAGCAGGCCGCGGAAGCCGGAGCAGTCGATGAACAGGTCCGCTTCGATACGCTCGCCGTTCTCCATCGTCACCGCCGCCACATGGCCGTCGCCCTCGCGCACGATCACATCGGCGATCTTGCCCTCGGTGCGGACCACGCCGCGCGCCTCGGCGAACTTGCGCAGGTAGCGCGCATACAGGCCGGCGTCGAACTGGAAGGCGTGGGCGATGTGCGACACCGGCGAGTTGCCGGCATCGACAGCGCGCATGAATTTGTTCTGCGGCGCCGCCACCGCCGCCAGCGAGTAGGCGCCGAAGTCCGGCGCCAGCCCGGCCTGGTGCAGCTTGAGCCAGTAGTGGTGGAACTCGACCAGGCCCATGTCCTGGCCGATGCTGCCGAAAGTGTGGATGTAGTTCTCGCCCAGCCGCCCCCAGTCGACGAACTGGATACCCAGCTTGAAGGTGCCCTGCGTCTCGCGCAAGAAGTCGTCTTCGTCGATGCCCAGCGCCTGGTTGAACAGTTTGATCTGCGGGATGGTGGCCTCGCCCACGCCGACCGTGGAGATCTCGTCCGACTCCACCAGGCGCACCTGGTAGTGGCCGCCCAGCAGTTTGGACATGGCCGCCGCCGTCATCCAGCCGGCGGTGCCGCCGCCGACGATCAGGATCTGCTTGATGCGGCGGTCCGCTTGGTTGTGCTGCATGTTTGTCTCCAGCTTTTGTATTGTCCGATATTGTGCACGAAAAAAAACACCCCCTGCCGGCTGCTGCTGACAGGGGGTGTTTTGGACCGGTCCGAATTACATCTTGTAGTTCAGGCCCAGCAGCATGGTGCGGCCGTACTTGGTGTACTCGCCTGGCACTTTCAGGGTGCCGTTGCTCAGGGTGGTCTGGTAGGCGGCGTCGTTCGCGTTGATCACCTGGAACAGCAGCGACAGGCCTTTGTACTGACCTTCCTTGAACTCGTAGCCAACCTGGAAGTCCACTTGCGCGGCGCCCTTGATGTCGGTGAAGGTGCGGTCGGCGCCGAAGCCGGTCACTTCGCCACGGAAGTTGGAGCGCTCGCTGCGGGTTACGCGTGCCGAGTAGCCCGACTTCTCGTAGAAGAACTGAACGTTCGACACGGTGCGCGACAGGCCAGGCAGTGCGCCGGTGGTGCCGGGGCCGTCCGGAGCGATCTCGCTCTTGGTGCGGGAGATCGAGCCGGTGGCGCCGAAGCCGTCCAGGCCGGTCCACAGGACCTTGCCGTCGATGGAGCCCGACAGTTCCACGCCCTTGATCGAGCCGCCCGTGCCGTTGGCCGGCTGCTTCAGCGTGCCGATGTTCGATTTCGGCGTCACGCCATCGTTAGGATAGCTGGTGTAGTCGAACGGTACGATCTGGTCGTAGATGTAGGTGCTGAGCTTCTTGTAGAAGGTCGCGGCGCTGAAGTAGGTGCTCTTGTCGAAGTACTTCTCGTACGTCAGGTCGATCGCGTTGGCGCGCCATGGCTTCAGCTTGGGATTGCCGCCGTCGCCGGTCCACGTCAGCTTGGTGGTGTCCACCGACGCGCTCGACGACGCGCGCAGCTGGTCCAGGCGTGGACGGGCCATCGTCTTGCCCAGGCCGAAGCGCACGTGCTGCTCGCTGCCCAGGTCGAAGTTCAAGTTCAGGCTAGGCAGGAAGTCGTTGTACGACGTGCCCTCGTCCACCGACTTCGGCTTGTTCAGGCCGTTGGTGTCGACGTTGAACGCGTTCGAGCTCTGGTTGGTGTGGATCATCTGCACACCGAAGTTGCCCTTCACCGGAACGCCCCAGGTGTCGTCGATGCCGACCTTGGCGTAGGCGGTCGAGACCTTCTCGCTGACCAGCCAGTCCTTGTTGTAGATGTCCTGGTGGATCTTAGGCGTCAGCGTGTACAGGCTGTTGACGGCGCCCATGATGTCATAGGACAGGATGCCAGGGATGCCGGCGAAGCCCAGCGAGGTCGGATCCTGGATCAGGTTCGACGGCACGCCGATCGGCGCGCGGCCGTTCTTCAGGTTGACCAGCATCTCCGCCGATTGACGGGTCTTGTCGCGCTTGGTGAAGTTGACGCCCACGTCCAGGTTGCTGAACATGCCGTCCAGGCTGCGCTTGGCCGAGAAACGGGCCGATTTCAGCTTGTCGGTCACCTGCGGATACTTGACGTAGCCGTCCTGGCCCCAGCCGCCCGAATCGCTCAGCTTGACGACGGAAGGATCGGCGTAGTTCAGGCCGGTGGTCACTTGCGGCAGGCCGGTGTTGTTGTCGCGGACGATCTTGGCGCTGTCGTTGCCCGACGCGCCGGCGTAGGTTTCCAGGATCATGTCCTGGCGGTCCGCCTTCGAGTAGCTGAAGTCGGCCATGCCGGTCCAGTCCTCGTTCATGCGCAGCTTGTTGTTCCAGCCGATGGCGAACAGCTTGTCGCGGTTGGTGTTGAGGTCATTGCGCAGCACGGGCTTGATGCCGCCCACGGTCGCGCTCTGCAGCACCTGGGTGCCGCCGTAGCTGGCGAAGATCGGGTTGGCGTAGGTCAGGCCGCCCATCCAGTTGCCGGTGCCGAACTGCATGCCACGGATGGTGGTGTCGGAATCGAATTTCGAGTAGTAGGTGTCGACCATCGACTGGAAGTCGCGGTTCGGTTTCCACTGCACGACCGCCATCAGGCCGTCGCGGGTCTGCTTGGTCGAGCCGGCGTCGATCTCGTTGCCGGAGTTGGCCAGGCCGGTGGTGCTGCCGGTCTTCGGATCGAAGCCGTAGCCCCAGCTGCTCCACTTCTGGTACTGGCCAGGCGAGTCCAGGCGGGCGTAGCCCAGCGCCACACCCAGGGTGCGGTTGTTGAACTGGTCGATGTAGATGCCGCTCAGGCGGTAGCCCTTGTCCTTGTAGCCGGCGTTCTGCTTGCCGATCGAGTTCTTCTCGCCACGCACGTTGATCGCCATCGTGCGGCCCGGGAATTCCAGCGGACGCACGGTCTGCAGGTCGACCGTGCCCGACAGGCCCTGGCCGACCAGCGATGCGTCGGGCGTCTTGTAGACCACGGCGCCGTTGATCAGTTCCGATGGATACTGGTCGTATTCGACGCTGCGGTTGTCGCCGGTGGACGCCTGTTCACGACCGTTGAGGGTGGTGGTCGAGAAGTCTGGCGCCAGGCCGCGGATGCTCAGCACCTGGGCGCGACCGGCCACGCGTTGCGCGGCCACACCTGGCAGGCGCGACAGCGATTCGGCGATCGACACGTCCGGCAGCTTGCCGATGTCTTCAGCGGAGATCGCCTCAACGATGGATTCGGAATTCTTTTTGACGGAGATCGCGTCTTCGATACCGCGGCGGATACCGGACACTTTCACCGTTTGGATTACAGGCGCGTCGGCGGCCTGGCCGGCGGTCGCGTCTTGCGCGTAGGCGGAACCGGAAATGGCGGACAGCAGCATTGCACAGCCGGCTGCTACCGGGCTCAACTTAAATGCAACACTGGTCGGAGCCGAGCTGGCGCCGCGCTGGTTGGCGGATTTGATCATCAAATGTCCCCTCACTCATCTAAAAATATACCCGCGACACTACAGCCTGCTCTCGCACCATCGACTACACGGGTTCCAAGGATTGCAAACGTTCTAAAAGACGTTCTATGAAGAATTTTGTACTAAAACTAGATTCTGTGTCAATCAGACTTCAGCCGCGCTACGTCCACAGAGTGGCACTAGCCCTTGGGCGCCCCGTGAAATCGCCGTGCGCGTTGTATTTCGGCTACAGAAACCACCCTGCAACGATGTAGTGGAACTACATATTTGACCTCAATACCACTTCAGTACGTAGCATTTCCAACGTCGCCGCCGCACCGAAGTTGCTTCATGGATAACTTTAAGACGGACTCAACCGGGAAATGTATTAAAACTAGAATCCGGCATTTGATGCCCTCCCACTTTCATAGTATTCTCGGGCGGAACTGCACAGAAAAACAGCTGTAGTCCGACTACCTGATGGAGACACCATGAGCAAAATCCTCGCCGCCGCGCTGCTGTCCGCGCTGCCGTTCATCGCCCACGCCGACAACTACCGCATCGAGCACATGGACCCGCCGTTGTGGTGGACCGGCATGCACAACGGCGCGCTGCAGCTGATGGTGCACGGGCCACGGATCGCCGACCTGGAGCCGGCGCTGGCCTACCCCGGCGTGCGCATCGCCTCGGTGGAGCGGGTCGCCAACCGCAACTACCTGTTCGTCAACCTGGAGATCGCTCCCACCGCCGCGCCGGGGCGGATGGACCTGGTGTTCAAGCGCGACGGCCAGGCCGTGCACTACAACTACCAGCTGCTGGCGCGCGCCGCCGGCTCGGCCCAGCGCGCCGGCTTCAACAGCAGCGACGCCATCTATCAGGTGATGCCGGACCGCTTCGCCAACGGCGATCCCGCCAACGACAACGCGGCCGGCATGACGGAGCGCGTCAACCGCGCCGAAGCCTCGGGCCGCCACGGCGGCGACCTGCGCGGCATGGCCGAACATCTGGACTACATCGCCGGCATGGGCTTCACCACCGTCTGGCCGACGCCGTTGCTGGAATCGAACTCGCCGGCCTACTCCTACCACGGCTACGCCACCACCGACCATTACCGCATCGATCCGCGCTATGGCAGCAACGAGGAGTACCGCGCCTTTGTCGCGCAGGCGCGCGCAAAAGGCCTGGGCGTGATCCAGGACGTGGTGCTGAACCACATCGGCGACAAGCACTGGTGGATGCAGGACATGCCGATGGCGGACTGGCTGACCTACCAGGGCAAATTCGTGCCGACCGAGCACCATCGGGTGGCGCTGCAGGATCCCTACGCGTCGGAAGAGGACAAGCGCAACTTCACCGAGGGCTGGTTTGTCGAGAGCATGCCGGACCTGAACCAGGCCAACCCGCATGTGGCGACCTATCTGATCCAGAACGATATCTGGTGGATCGAGTACGCGGGCTTGTCCGGCCTGCGGGTCGATACCTACGGCTATTCCAACACCGCGTTCCTGAGCCGCTGGTCCGGCAGCGTGATGGCCGAGTACCCGAAGCTGAACCTGGTGGGCGAGGAATGGAGCCCGCTGATCCCTGTCGTCGCGCACTGGCAGGAGGGCAAGCGGAACTTCAACGGCTACGAATCGCACATGCCGAGCATGATGGACTTCCCGCTGACCGATGCCATGCGCCGCGCGCTGGCCGCGCCGGAAGGTGCGGAGCACGGGCTGACCAATCTGTACGAGACACTGTCGCAGGATTATCTGTATCCGAACGCCGGCAACCTGGTGCTATTCGAAGGGAACCACGACATGTCGCGCATCTACAGCGAGCTCAATGCGGACGATGGCTTGTTCCGCATGGCGATGGCCTTCATCGCGACGGCGCCGCGCATCCCGCAGTTCTACGCCGGCACGGAGATCCAGATGACCAGCACCACCAAGGGCCGCGACGATGCGTCGTACCGTCGCGACTTCCCCGGCGGCTGGCGCGGCGACGCGGTCAACGCCTTCACCGGCGCAGGCCTGAGTGCGCAGCAGGCGGCCGCGCAGGCCTATGTGAAGAAGCTGTTCAACTGGCGCAAGGGCGCGTCCGTGATCCATCATGGGAAGATGATGCACTACGGTCCGGAGCAGAATACCTACGTCTACTTCCGCTACGACGGCGCCAAAAAAGTCATGGTAGCCTTGAACAAGAACGCCACCGACACCGTGCTGAAAACCGCGCGCTTCCATGAGATGCTGAACGGCGTGCGCGCCGGCGTCGACGTCATCAGCGGCAAGCGCGTTGCGCTCGATGGCGAAGTGACGCTGCCCGCGCGTTCGGCGCTGATACTGGAGATCGAACAATGAAGCTGTCCCGTCGCCGCCTTGGCGCCTTGTCCCTTGCCCTGCCCGCGCTGGCGGCCAGCGCCGCCACCACGCTGAGCACCAGCTATCCCACCTGGGACGGCAAGCAGGAGACCGTGCGCTATGCCACGCCGGACGCCGGCGCCCCGCTGCGCAGCTACACGCAATCGACCACGATGCGCGTGCGCGACGGCGGCAAGCAGGAGATCGGCTACGCGGAGGCGGAGGGACTGCCGTCCGTCCGCAGCGGCAACCTGGCCTTCGATGCCTTGTTCGCGCTGGCCGGCGCGGAGATGAAGCAGGACTCGGTCGGCGAGATCCGCGACGGCAGCTACAACGGCGGCAAGGCCATCGCCTGCGATTGCTTCGAGACGGGCGAATTGTGGCACTACGTGTGGACGCGCGACCTGTCCTATGCGGCCTCGCTGGGACTGGGCATGCTGGACCCGCGCCGCGTGCGCAACTCGCTGGAATTCAAGCTGTCCGGCTATCGCGACGGCGTGCGGCCGGGCGCGCACGTCGCCGGCAGCGCCGACGGTTTGCAGATCATCCAGGACACCGGCAGCGGCGGCAGCTGGCCGGTCAGCACGGACCGCGTCAGCTGGGCCTTCGGCGCGGAGGAAGCCTTGAAGGCGCTGGCGCCGGAAGAGCGCAAGGCCTTCGCGGCGACCGCGCTGCGTGCGCTGTCCAACACGCTGGAGAACGACCGGCTGGCGGCCTACGATCCGTTGGACGGCTTGTACAACGGCGAGCAATCCTTCCTCGACTGGCGCGAGCAAAGCTACGCAAACTGGATCGCGGGCGACCTGGCCAGCATGGCGACGTCGAAGGCGTTGTCCACCAACGCCGGCCATTACAAGGCGCTGACGCTGGCGGCGCGGCTGGCCCGGGAACAAGGCGACGCGGCGCTGGCGGACAAGTACGCGGCGTGGGCGGCGGATCTGAAGCGCGCCATCAACCAGCGCCTGTGGCAGGCCGACGCCGGCATGTACAGCAGCCTGACGGCCGGCCACTTCGACGGCGCGCCGATGTACAAGTACGACTGGCTTGGGCAATCGCTGGCGATCATCACCGGCATCGCCGACCGCAAGCAGGCCGAGAGCATCCTGGCGCATTATCCGCATGGTCCGCTCGGCGCGCCGGTGATCTATCCGCAGCAGCCGGGCGTGGCGATCTATCACAACCGCGCGATGTGGCCGTTCGTGACGGCCTTCGGCCTGAAGGCGGCGGCGATGAGCGGCAATGTCGCCGTCGCCGACGCGGCCTACGATACGCTGATGCGCGGCGCGGCGCTCAATCTGTCGAACATGGAGAACCTGGAGTGGTTGTCGGGCCAGCCGATGCTGAAGGACCGCCAGGGACAGCGTGACCTGAGCGGGCCGGTGGTCGACTCGCGGCGGCAGCTGTGGTCCGTCGGCGCCTACCTGGGCATGGTGGTGGGCGGTGTGTTCGGCGTGCAGACGACGGACGACGGCATCGCGCTGCGTCCGTTCGTGACGGCCAGGCTGCGGCGCGAGGCGTTCGCGGGCAGCGATACGGTCACGCTGAACAATCTGGCGCTGCGCGGCAAGCGCGTGCAGGTGCGGCTGTCGCTGCCGCCCGCCGCGCGCGGCGATGGTTATTACGAAGTCGATGCCGTCACGCTGAACGGCAAGCCGGCGGCGGCTTCGCTGGCCTGGTCGGCACTGGACGCGGACAATGTCATCGAGATCCGGCTCGGCAAATTGGTGGCGGGCCAGCAGGTCAAGCGCAGCGTGGCCGCGCAGCCGCTGGCGGTCGATCCTGCCGCGTACGCGCCGCCCGAGCCGCGCATCGTCAAGCTCGAGCGCGGCACCTACGATTTTCCGACGCTGCATCTTGAGGGCACCGGCAAGGGTGTGGTCTACAACATCTACCGAAACGGCAAGCTGGCCACGCAGCGCGTGAGCGCCAGGACCTGGGCCGACCGCCGCGCCACGCTGCCGGGGCATGGCGAGAGCGACAATCTGTGCTACTCGGTGGAGGCGATGTATGCCGGCTCGGGCAACCGCAGCCATCACAGCGCGCCGGTCTGCCTGAACAGCGGCGTGGAGATCGCCGCCGGCGACCGGCGCGTGTTATCGAGCGTGGCAGAAGCCGACGGCCGCATCGCCGGTTGGGGCGCGCCGGGCGATACCTTCGCGGTGCAGGACATCAAGGTCGAACGCGACGGCGCCTACGCGCTGCAGCTCAAGTACCGCAACACCGCGCACCAGGTCAACCTGGGCATCAGCGGCGGCGTGAAGTGGATGACGCTCAAGGATGGCAACGGCGCCGTCGTGGCGCAAGGCGTGGTGGCGCTGCCGCATTCGCCGGCCAGCGCCGGGCCCTCGTGGTCGACGCCAGTGAAAGCCGCGCTCAAGGCGGGCAGCTACCGCATGGAGCTCGGCGATTTCTACAACATGAGCTACCTGCAAAGTAACGCCAGCTATGGCGACGCGGGCGGCGTCAAGGGACCGTCGAACCGCTTCGATATCCACGGCGTCCGCATCATGCCGCTGCCGCGCGGCGCTGGCACGGCGGGCGGCGGCTAAACGGCCGTGTCCACCGGCGCCGACAGCCGGCGGCGGTTCGCCAGCAGTGTTTCCAGCTCGTCCGGCGGCACGGCGGCGCTCAGGCAGAAGCCGAAGGCCTCGTCGCAGCCCATCGCCGTCAGCTGGGCCAGCTGGTCGCCGGTCTCCACGCCGCCGGCGATCACCTGCATGTTCAGCGTGTGGGCCATGGCGATGATGGCGCGCACCATCGCGCCCTCGTCCGCCGCGCGGCCGTCGCCGTGGCGCTCGGCCGGATGCGGTGTCGCGCGGCGCAGGTCGTCGACGAAGGAATTGTTGATCTTCACCAGATCGACCGGGAAGCGCCGCAGGTAATTGAGCGACGCATAGCCGGTGCCGAAATCGCTGATCGAAATACGCATGCCCAGCTCCTTGAACTGGCGCAGCACGGCCTCGCAATTCTGGTTCTTGTCGATCAACATGTCCTCGGTGATTTCCAGTTCGATGTAACGCCCCGGCACGCCGGCCTGCGCCAGGATGTCGGCAAAGACGCCAGCGATGTCCTTCTGGTAGAACTGGCGCTGCGACAGGTGCACCGACACCGTCAGCGGATGGCCCAGCTCCATCCAGCGCCGCGCCTGGGCGGCGGCGGTGGCCAGCACCCACGCGCCCACCGGCAGGATCAACGCGCTGTCCTCCAGCACCGGCAGGAAGTCCGGCGGCATCACCAGCCCCAGCTCCGGATGGCGCCAGCGCAGCAGCGCCTTGACGCCGGTGATCTTCTGCTCGTTCAAGTTCAGCTTGGGCTGGTAGGTCAGCACGAACTCGCCGTGCTCCAGCGCGTGGCGCAGCGCGGTCTCCAGCACCACCCGCGAGTAGGCCTTGGCCTGCATGCTGGGCGCGAAGCGCACCCCGGCGCCCTTGCCGCGCTGCTTGGCCGCGTACATCGCCAGGTCGGCCTTCTCCAGCAGCGCCTCGATGTCGAGGTCGTCGTCGGGATAGACGGCGATGCCGATGCTGGCGGCCACCGCCAGCGTCTCGCCGTGCACCAGGAATGGCGCGGCGATCGCCGCGTTGATCTTGTCGGCCACCTGCTGCGCGTCCTGGGCGCAGCGCAGTTCGGTCAGCAGCACGATGAACTCGTCGCCGCCCTGGCGCGCCACGGTGTCGACCTCGCGCACGCACTGGCGCAGGCGCTGCGCGAACTGCACCAGCACCTGGTCGCCGGCGTCGTGGCCGAGATTGTCGTTGATGGCTTTGAAATGGTCGATGTCGACAAACAACACCGCCAGCAGGCTGCCGTGCCGGCGCGCGTAGGCGATGCCGTGTTCCAGCTGCAATTGGCATTGCAGGCGGTTGGGCAGGCCGGTCAGGTTGTCGTGGTGGGCGATGTAGTCCAGCCGCATTTCTGCGTCGCGGTGGGCCTCCAGCGCCGATTGCAGCTGGGCGTAGCGGGCGCGCATGCCGCGGACCCGCAGTTCGCCGTACCACAGCGCCAGCAGGCTGAATGCAAGGCCGGCCAGTACCGGCAATAGACTGTTCATGCTGTCCCTCTCCGTCCGGGGGAAGAGGGAAGCATACTCAATAGATCAGCAGTTCCAAGCCTGTTCGCGCATGTATTTGAGCGGTATCAAAAGACGCACCGCAATCGGGCCGCTCAGGCCACCTGCAACAGGCGTCGCGGGGCTGCCGGCGCGTGGGACGCGTGCCGCTGCTCCTGCAGCTTGAACACGCTCACCGCCGCCGCCAGCCCGGCCGCCTGCTGCTCCAGCGCGTCGGCGGCCGCCGCAGCCTCCTCCACCAGCGCGGCGTTCTGCTGGGTCACGCTGTCCATCTGGCTGATGGCGATGCTGATCTGTTCGATGCCGTCGCGCTGCTCGCCGCTGGCGATCGAGATCTCGCCGATGATGGCGGTCACGCGCTGCACGCTGGCCACCACCTCGCCCATGGTCTCGCCGGCCTGCCCGACCAGCCGGCTGCCGGCCTCCACCCGCCCCACCGAATCGCCGATCAACTCCTTGATTTCCTTGGCGGCCGCCGCCGAACGCTGGGCCAGGTTGCGCACCTCGGAAGCGACCACGGCGAAGCCGCGCCCCTGCTCGCCGGCGCGCGCCGCCTCCACCGCCGCGTTCAGCG